>NZ_JAMKFF010000020.1:0-1543 GCF_023574125.1 Corynebacterium intestinale | reverse complement strand
TGTTCAGAAGACTGAAATGGTAGCGGTGTGGTGAGTATCTGGTAGCGCCTGAGTGAGTATCCGGTAGCGGTGTCTTACTCAGGCGTTGTTGGTGGTTATGTGTTGGTGGTGAGGCGCATGTTTGGTCCTTCGAGTGTGATGATCTCGGCGCCGGAGACGAGTCGGTTGAGGATTGACTCGGAGATCACGGCGTCGGGGATGGACTTGTACCACTCCAGTGGGGTGAATTGTGAGGTCACTATCGTTGAGACTTTGCCTTCTCGCCCGGCGAGGATGTTGAGAAGTTGGTGCGCGGTCGCGGCATCCACAGGTGTGGTCAGGAAGTCATCGAGGACCAGGACGTCGACGTCGTGGAGGTGCTGGATGAACTTCAGCCGTGCGGGGTCATCGGGTTGGAGGACTGCCAGTTCGGCGGCGAGCATGTCGGTGCGGTAGAACCGTGCGGAGTAGTCGTTGCGGCATGCTGCTGTGATCAGGGCTTGGGCGAGGTAGGTTTTGCCGACTGAGGATTTGCCCAGGATGACAATGTTTTGGCCCAGGTGGCACCATTGTCCGTGAGCGAGTCTGCTGACTTGCTCGGGGTTGATGTTGCGGTCAGGCGTGCAGACCACGTTTTCAAGGCAAGCATCAAGGTTTGGCGATCGGGATGCTTTTAGCAGTTTGTTGATGCGTCGTTCACGCCTGGCCGCGACTTCTTTATCGAGTGCGTAGAGCACCTTTTGGGAAAACGTCCATGCGTCGAATGCGGGATCGTTGGCGATGTCGATGACGCTTCTGCCGAAGGCAGTCATCCGCAGCGCGGTGAAGTCGGGCAGGACGGACTCGTCAAGGAAGCGATCTGCTGGCGGGGTTGGTGATGACATGGGCTTTTAGTGTCCTTTCTTAGCGAGGTTGTCCATGCTGAACTGGTCTGCACCGCCGAGAAACGCGCCGGTGGTATCCCGGTCGGTGATTGCAGGGGCGGTGGGCTGGTTGACTGTGGTGCTGCGCGGGGCCTGGTCTAACCCGCGGGGCCGGGTGGCGTGTTCTTTGCGTATGGCGGCCATCATGTTTTTGACCGCGGTATATGACACAGCCCGTCGGCTGCCGTCGTTGGCCATCAGGCGCTGGCATGCCTCTTCCAGGATTGGTTTGTTGCCGTGTTTGCCCATCGACAGCACGTTTCTACAGGACTGGTACGCCTGGGCCGGGATGGCTTTCGCCGCGATGAGTTCTTCGATGACCTTGCGTGTTGCCGGGCCGGTTTTGCTGGCTTCGCGATAAAAGTAGTCGCTTGTCCACAGCCCACGGGTGGAGTCCATTCCAGATGGAATGTGCTCATAGTCAGTGACATAGGCCCCACGCTTATGCGAAACCTGGTGGGTTGCCACGGTTGTCCCCTGGTCAAAGACGGTCAAGACCTGGCCTGTGATGCGCACATCGACAGTGCGGCCAACAAGCTGGTGCGGAACGGAGTAGCGCACCGTTGCAACCGTGATATGGAAATCCGGGGCTACTTTCGCACGCTTCCACTCGGTATGTTGCCACGGGGTTGCCGGCAGGT
>NZ_JAMKFF010000002.1:0-341831 GCF_023574125.1 Corynebacterium intestinale | reverse complement strand
CAGTGTTCGGATCAACCTTCACACCATCCGGAGCATTCTCACCCGGGGCGAACTTCGTGCCCTCAGGAGCCTTGGTCTCCTTGCCGTCCTTGTCCTTAAACGTCGGCGCCGGAACCTTCACATTATCGCCCGGCTTACCAGAACCATCCTCGTACTTAGGATCGAAGTTCTCATTGTCCTTAGTTGCAGCAGGCGCAGCCAGGTTGAACTTCGCCGGTACTTCGCGGGTAACCGGGTTAGCACCCCCGGCAGGCGTCCACGTGACCTTTACGAGCGCCGAGGTTTCACCTTCAACCTGCTTATCTTTAGGCCAGGTGATTGCGCCGGTCTTAGGATCAATGTCCAGGCCCAGGGCCTTAGCGGCAGCAGGATCAGCGAACTCGAAGGTTGCGCCTTCCGGCATCTTCTCTTCGGCATCAGTATTCGAGTTGTCGAAGGAAGGCTTTACTACAAGGTCCTTCTCCTTGGCTGTGCCCTTGGTCTCGTCGTACTTAACGACGGTCGGGTCTGCCAAGAAGGAGTCGGCCAAAAGGAGCGTGCCGGTTGGCTTACCCGAAGCATCGGCAGCGAATACCTGAGAAGAGTACACGGTTGGCTTAGAGAGCTTTTCTGGGACGGTGAAGTCACAGGACTCCAGCTCTCCAAGCTTGTTAGCGGTAACGGTGCAGAACTTACCAGTGGATTCACCGTCGGCAAACCACTCAATTGCGTATTGCTGGTTCGGAACGAGGCCGGTCGTCTTCGACTTGGCGGTATCACCAGGGGCAGCAATAGCTGAGGCGTTATCGTAGTTGATAACGTCGTGAATCGGGCGCGGAGTCAGCAACGCGAAGTTCTGGACAGAAATGTTTGCTGACTCAAGCTCAATACCGAGATTTCCACCATGGGGGGGCTGGAACATGTTGTCCTGGTAGTTACCCATCCACAGATCACGGTTGTCGCCAACTACCGGATACAGGTACATGTAGTCCGTGTTGATGTGGCGATGACGCTGGCCCAGTGTGCCGTTCCACTGCATCAGCTTACCGTGCTCTTCGTCCTTGGCGGAGACGAGCGTGCCCCACTCTTTGTCAGTGGTTTTATTGCCCTTGTCGTTGCGGCTAATTCCATACAAGCCAGCAAAGGGGAGATAGAAGGAACCGTCATCCTTTACATAAGCTACGCGAGACTCTGCGATGTGGGAGCCTGCGCCGTGCTCAGCCTGATATTTGTCGACGATTTCTTTCTGGGCGACGCGGAACTGTTCGCGGCTGTAGTTTTTGTTTGCTTTCTTCCAGGCGTCAAACTCGCGTGCTACTTCATCGTTCACATAAGAGCCTACGACCTTAACATCAGTAGCGGCACGATCTGAAGATTTCTTGAAGTATTGGTTGGCGAGTGAGCCCTTGACCTCATTGTTTTCCCACCAAACATCGCCTCGTGCGGTACCATAATCACCACCGTCTGGCCACTTCTTATCAGCAGTCGGTGCCTCGGTCCACTCAGCTTCGGGCTTGGCAAGCCAACCGTCAATGTTTGGGCGCTCCTGGAATACAACCTTGCCGTCCACGATGCGGTTAATGCCGGCAGTGAAATCCCAGCTCTCCCACTTACGGGTAAGTCGGTCGTGGAATCGACCACTGTACATGTCGCCACCAGCTGCCAAGGTGTACTTTGCCGGATCTGGGTTTTCAGCCCACGTACGAACCTGGAACTTGTCATCACCAGCCAGTTTGAACTCGATTGGGTTGCCCAGGCCGTCCTTCGGTGCCTTGGACAGGTCAAAGACGAACTTACCTTCAGAGTCCGAGGTGGTGTAGTAGATCGGCGACACCTGTCCCTTGCCGTTGACGTACTGCAAGAAGACTTTGACACCGGACATAGATTCGTCAGCTTCATTCTGAGCCTCCGGACCTGAATCACGATCGAGATAGACCGTGCCTTCGTAGCCCTTCTTCTGACCCCAAGTGCCGTCTGCCTTAATGGCAGTGGCCTCCGAGGTGCCTCGGGTATCTACACTGCGATCCTGACCGGCTGCTGCCTCCTGAGCGATAGCAGCCGGCGAAGAAGCCGGGCTGACTACCGGGTGGACGAAGGGCGCAACCATAGCGACGGAAAGAGCGGCGGCTGCAATCGTCGTGCCGCGGCGACGAGCAGAACCGTTGAAACTCTTCATATCCATGAAGAATCCTTTCATAAGAACGATTAGGGAATCGGTCAACAGCTGCCCTAGGTCAGATTCTGAAGCATCTTGAGCGTTCCTGAAGGCAAACTGGACTCAAGCCGAGACGCTACTTCCCTCCGCTACTCTCCGCAAGGGCAAAACTCACCCCTGGCTAACGGTGTCCGTGCACGTCATGGCCATTCCGTTGATAAGAAATTCTAAATATGCAGCTCACAGCCAGTCTCAATGTTCATGATATTCACAGGGTTCTTTATGTCTGTAACTCTGGCCTCAAATAAAATACCCCGCCACTACCCTGTTTAAGGGGGGGCAGTGACGGGGGTAACGGAAAGACAGCCTTATTGGCTAACTTCGGCGAGCCTCACGCGGCTTTACACCTAGAAGGTGTAGTCCTCCTCCAGCGGGACAGAAGCACCGGTGAACTCACCGAAGCCATCGTCGCCGTAGATGGAATCGCCGTAAGTCGGGATGGAGTACGCAGCATTGCGTGCGGCCTCAGTCGGCTTCACGCTGATGTTGCGGTAGCGGGAAATACCCGTACCGGCCGGAATCAGCTTACCGATGATGACGTTCTCCTTCAGACCAATGAGCTGATCCGAGCGCTTGTTGATGGCGGCGTCGGTAAGCACGCGCGTGGTCTCCTGGAAGGAGGCCGCGGAGAGCCAGGACTCCGTAGCCAGGGAGGCCTTGGTGATACCCATGATCTCACTGCGCAGCTGTGCCGGCTGGCCACCCTCAGCAACCTGAGCGGCGTTAACCTGCTTGGCCTCAGAGAGGTCAATGAGGTTGCCCGGCAGCAGGTCGGTGGTACCGGCGTCGATGACGGTACCGCGACGCAGCATCTGGCGGATGATGATCTCGATGTGCTTGTCGTGGATGGCCACACCCTGTGCACGGTAAACGGCCTGAACCTCGTCGATGAGGTGCTTCTCCACACCGCGGCGGCCGAGGACCTCCAGCACGTCGTGCGGGTCAGCCGCACCGCGCATGAGGCGGTCACCGGTGGTGACGTGGTCGCCGTCGCGAAGCGAGCGCTCAATCATTGCGTCCGGGTTGGACTCCATCGGGCGGCGGACCTGAGCCAGGCCCTGGCGCTTCGACAGCTTCTCGTAGACCACGTTGTCGGAACCGTCATCCGGGGTGATGGTCAGCGTCCAGAAGTTGCCCTCATCGGACAGGGACACGGTGCCGTCGACGGAAGCGATAGGAGCGCGGTTCTTCGGGTTACGGGCCTCGAAGAGCTCCTGAACACGCGGCAGACCGCCGGTAATATCGCCACCGACACCACCCTGGTGGAAGGTACGCATGGTCAGCTGGGTACCCGGCTCACCAATGGACTGTGCGGCCACGATGCCGACTGCCTCGCCGATATCAACCAGCTTGCCGGAGGCCATGGACTTGCCGTAGCACTTCGCGCAAACACCGGCCGGGGTCTGGCAGGTCAGCACGGAGCGGACCTTGATCTCCAGAACGCCAGCGTTGACGATCTTGCGGCTGAGCTCCTCGGTCAGGTCGGCGCCTGCCTCAGCGATGACCTCGCCGTTGGCGTCCTTGACGTCGTTAGCCACGACGCGGCCGGATGCGGAGGTCTCCCACAGCTCGTGCAGGTCGTAGGAACCTTCGGCGATCTCGACGCCGAGCGGTACGCGCACGCCCTGACGGGTGCCACAGTCCTCCTCGCGAACGATGACGTCCTGCGCCACGTCCACCAGACGACGGGTGAGGTAGCCGGAGTCAGCGGTACGCAGAGCGGTATCCGCCAGGCCCTTACGGGAACCGTGCGAGTTGTTGAAGTACTCCAGAACCGACAGGCCTTCACGGAAGGAGGTCTTAATCGGACGGGTGATGTAGTCACCCTTGGAGTTCACAACCATGCCCTTCATGCCGGCCAGGGTCCAGATCTGACGCATGTTACCGGCAGCACCGGACTTCACGATCATCGGAATCGGGTTGTCGTCGGGGTACAGCTCCTCGACGGCGTTACCCACGGTGTCCGTGGCGTCCTTCCACAGCTCAACCAGGCGGTCGTAGCGCTCGCGCTCGGTCAGAGCACCCTGCTCCCAGTACTTGCGCTCGATGCGCTCGGCTTCCTTCTCGTAGGACTCGAGCACCTCGTGCTTGTTCGGGAGGACCAGCACGTCGTGCATGGTGATGGTCACGCCGGAACGGGTGGCCCAGTAGAAGCCAGCGTCCTTCATCTTGTCCAGAACCTGGGCAACGGTGATCATCGGGTACTTCGCGGCGAGGTCATTAATGACGTCACCGAGCAGCATCTTGTTGCCGGCGCCGCCCTTACGGACCATGACGCCCTCGAGGTACGGGTAGTTCCACGGCAGCAGGTCGTTGAACATGATGCGGCCCAGGGTGGTCTCAGCGAGCCATGCCTGGCCCTTCTGCCAACCATCGGGGAAGTGCTCTGCCTCGATGTCTGCCGGCGGGCGCAGGTGGGAGATGCGGACCTTGATCGGGGCCTGCAGGCCAAGAACGCCGCGGTCGCGGGCCATGATGGCCTCCGCGTAGGAGGAGTACACGCCCTGCTCCGGACGATCCTCCGTGGCGGGGCGGTAACGGCCCTCGCCGCCGATCTCGTCCTCACCCTTGTCCATGGTGAGGTAGTACAGGCCGGTAACCATATCCAGACGCGGCATAGCCAGCGGCTTACCGGAGGCCGGGGACAGAATGTTGTTGGAAGCCAGCATAAGGACACGTGCCTCAGCCTGTGCCTCGGCGGACAGAGGCAGGTGAACTGCCATCTGGTCACCGTCGAAGTCGGCGTTGAAAGCCTCACAAGCCAGCGGGTGCAGCTGGATGGCCTTACCCTCGACGAGCTTCGGCTCGAAGGCCTGGATACCCAAGCGGTGCAGGGTCGGTGCACGGTTCAGCATCACCGGGTGCTCGGAAATGGCCTCTTCGAGGACGTCCCACACCTCGGGGCGCTGGCGCTCCACCATGCGCTTGGCGGACTTGATGTTCTGCGCGTAGTCGTTTTCTACCAGGCGCTTCATGACGAAGGGCTTGAACAGCTCCAGAGCCATGAGCTTCGGCAGACCACACTCGTGCAGCTTGAGCTGCGGGCCGACGATAATCACGGAACGGCCGGAGTAGTCCACGCGCTTACCCAGTAGGTTCTGGCGGAAGCGGCCCTGCTTACCCTTGAGCAGGTCAGACAGGGACTTCAGCGGGCGGTTGCCCGGGCCGGTGACCGGACGGCCGCGGCGGCCGTTGTCGAAGAGGGCGTCGACGGACTCCTGCAGCATGCGCTTCTCGTTGTTCACGATGATCTCGGGAGCACCGAGGTCGATCATGCGCTTGAGGCGGTTGTTGCGGTTGATCACGCGACGGTAGAGGTCGTTGAGGTCGGAGGTGGCGAAGCGGCCACCGTCCAGCTGCACCATCGGGCGCAGCTCCGGCGGGATCACCGGGATGGCATCGAGCACCATGCCGGCCGGATCATTGCCCGAACGCAGGAAGGCCGCGACGACCTTCAGGCGCTTGAGGGCACGCATCTTCTTCTGGCCCTTGCCGTTGTTGATGATCTCCTTGAGAACCTCAGCCTCGGCCTCGAGGTCGAAGTTGCGGATGAGGGTCTGGATGGCCTCAGCACCCATGCCGCCGGTGAAGTAATCCTCGTAGCGGTCAACGAGCTCTTCGTAGATGGTCTCATCGATGATCATCTGCTTCGGAGCCAGCTTGATGAAGGTGTTCCAGATTTCGTCGAGGCGAGCAACCTCGCGCTCACCGCGCTCGCGGATGTGCTGCATTTCCTTGTCGGCAGCGTTCTGGACCTTGCGGCGGGCGTCGGCCTTGGCGCCGGCGGCCTCCAGCTCGGCCAGATCCTGCTCGAGCTTGGCAGCGCGCTCAGCGATCTCTGCCTCGACGTCATCCTCAACGTCCTTCTTCTCCAGAAGCATCTCTGCTTCCAGAGTGGACTGGTCATTGTGGCGAGCTTCCTCGTCGACAGAGGTAATGATGTTGGCAGCGAAGTAGATGATGCGCTCAAGGTCCTTCGGAGCCAGGTCCAGCAGGTAGCCCAGGCGGGAAGGAACGCCCTTGAAGTACCAGATGTGGGTAACCGGCGCGGCCAGCTCGATGTGGCCCATGCGCTCACGGCGCACCTTGGACTTGGTCACCTCGACGCCACAGCGCTCACAGATGATGCCCTTGTAGCGCACGCGCTTGTACTTACCGCAGGAGCACTCCCAGTCACGGGTCGGGCCGAAGATGCGCTCACAGAAGAGGCCGTCCTTCTCCGGCTTGAGGGTGCGGTAGTTAATGGTCTCGGGTTTCTTGACCTCGCCCTTGGACCAGCGACGGATGTCCTCGGCCGTGGCCAGCCCGATGCGGAGCTCGTCGAAGAGATTTACGTCAAACACGTAATGTCTCCCTTTCATCCCCCGTCAGGGGGAAGTTGATGGCTTTGTATGTAGGTGGTGTTTCGTTATGCCCGCCGCCAGTAAATGCGGCGGACCAAGAAGCTAGGCGATGTCTGCGTCGGAGCGCTCGTCGCGGGACAGGTTAATGCCCAGGGACGGAGCGCCGTCCATGTCATCATCGTCGGAGCCGGACAGTTCCATCGGGGTGCCGTCGGTGGAGAGAACCTCCACGTTCAGGCAGAGGGACTGCAGCTCCTTGAGGAGGACCTTGAAGGACTCCGGAATACCCGGATCCGGGATGTTGTCACCCTTGACAATGGCCTCGTAGACCTTGACGCGGCCGACCACGTCATCGGACTTGATGGTCAGGAGCTCCTGCAGGGTGTAGGCAGCGCCGTATGCCTGCATTGCCCACACCTCCATCTCGCCGAAGCGCTGGCCACCGAACTGTGCCTTACCACCCAGCGGCTGCTGGGTAATCATGGAGTACGGGCCGGTGGAGCGGGCGTGGATCTTCTCGTCAACGAGGTGGTGCAGCTTGAGCATGTACATGTAGCCGACGGAAACCGGGTACATGTACGGCTCGCCGGAGCGGCCGTCGAAGAGGCGGGCCTTACCGTGCTCATCCACCATGACGTCACCATCGCGGTTCGGCTTGGAGGAAGCCAGCAGTCGGGAGATCTCCTCGTTGGTGGCACCGTCGAAGACCGGGGTTGCGGTCAGGGACTCCGGCGGGACGTCGTAAAGCTCTTCCGGAAGGGTCTTGAGCAGCTCGGCGTTGGCCGGGTCCTCGGTGTCGATCTTCCAACCGGCGTGTGCCAGCCAGCCGAGGTGAACCTCGAGCACCTGGCCGATGTTCATACGACGCGGCACACCGTGGGTGTTCAGGATGATGTCCACCGGGGTGCCATCCTCCATGAACGGCATATCTTCCGGCGGGAGGATCTTACCCACAACGCCCTTGTTGCCGTGGCGGCCGGCGAGCTTATCGCCGTCCTGGATCTTGCGCTTCTGAGCCACGTAGACGCGGATCATTTCGTTGACGCCCGGGGCCAGGTCGTCGTCATCCTCGCGGGAGAAGCGGGAGACGCCGATGACCTTACCGGTTTCACCGTGCGGCACCTTCATGGAGGTATCGCGGACCTCGCGGGCCTTCTCGCCGAAGATGGCGCGCAGGAGGCGCTCCTCCGGGGTCAGCTCGGTCTCACCCTTCGGGGTGACCTTACCGACGAGGATGTCGCCCGCGCGGACGTCGGCGCCGATGCGGACGATGCCGCGCTCGTCGAGGTCACGCAGAACGTCATCGGAGACGTTCGGGATCTCGCGGGTGATCTCCTCCGGGCCCAGCTTGGTATCGCGAGCATCGATCTCGTGCTCCTCGATGTGGATCGAGGTGAGGATGTCCTCCTCCACGATGCGCTGGTTGAGGATGATGGCGTCCTCGTAGTTGTGGCCTTCCCACGGCATGAAGGCAACCAGCAGGTTGCGGCCGAGGGACATCTCACCGTTGTGGGTACCGGGGCCGTCGGCAAGCACCTGGCCCGCCTCGACGCGCTCACCCAGGGAGACCAACGGGGTCTGGTTGTAGTTGGTGTTCTGGTTGGTGCGCTCGAACTTGCGCAGCATGTAGGTATCGCGCTGGCCCTCGTCATCCATGATGGTGATGAGGTCCGCGGTGACGTTCTCCACCACGCCCGCCTTCGGGGTGATGATGAGGTCACCAGCATCGTAGGCAGCGCGCTGCTCCATACCGGTGCCCACGTACGGGGCCTCGGAACGCACCAGCGGCACGGCCTGGCGCTGCATGTTCGCGCCCATGAGGGCACGGTTAGCGTCGTCGTGCTCGAGGAACGGAATCATGGCGGTAGCCACAGAGACCATCTGGCGCGGGGAAACGTCAACGTAGTCAACGCCGGCGGCGTCGGTCACGCCGATATCGCCGTCCTTGAGGCGGACCTCGATGCGATCGCCGGTCAGGGTGCCGTCGGCATCCTTCTCCACCTCGGCCTGCGCGATGGCGTAGCGATCCTCTTCATCGGCGGTGAGGTACTCCACCTGGTCGGTGACCTTGCCGTCCACAACCTTGCGGTACGGGGTCTCGATGAAGCCGAAAGCGTTGACGCGGGCATAGGAGGCCAGGGAACCGATCAGACCAATGTTCGGACCCTCAGGGGTCTCAATCGGGCACATGCGGCCGTAGTGCGAAGCGTGAACGTCTCGCACCTCGATGCCGGCGCGCTCACGGGACAGACCGCCCGGGCCCAGCGCGGACAGGCGGCGCTTGTGGGTCAGGCCGGACAGGGAGTTGTTCTGGTCCATGAACTGCGAGAGCTGGGAGGTACCGAAGAACTCGCGGATAGCGGCGGAGACCGGGCGGACGTTAATCAGGGAGGTCGGGGTAATCGACTCCGCGTCCTGGGTGGTCATGCGCTCGCGGACGACGCGCTCCATACGGGACAGGCCCACGCGGACCTGGTTCTGGATGAGCTCGCCGACGGTGCGCAGACGACGGTTACCAAAGTGGTCGATGTCGTCGGTGTGGATGGCGATCATCTCACCGTTCGGGGCCTTCATCTCACGCTCACCGGCGTGCAGGCGCACGAGGTACTCGAGGGTGACGGCGATGTCTTCCTCGGTCAGGGTCATCAGACCGTCGTGGTCACCGCCCAGGCCGAGCTTGCGGTTGACCTTGTAGCGGCCAACCTTGGCCAGGTCGTAGCGCTTTGCGCGGAAGAAGGAGTTATCCAGCAGGGCCTGCGCGAGGTCGCGCGTGGGCTGCTCGCCCGGGCGCTGCTTGCGGTAGATCTCCAGCAGAGCCTCGTCGGTGTTGGCCACGCCATCGGACTCGAGGGTGGACATCATGAGCTCGGAGAATCCGAAGCGCTCCTTGATCTGCTCCTCGGACCACCCCAGGGCCTTGAGCAGCACGGTGACCGGCTGGCGACGCTTGCGGTCGATGCGCACGCCAACGGTGTCGCGCTTGTCGACGTCAAACTCGAGCCACGCACCGCGGGAAGGAATAACCTTCACGGAGTGCAGCGGGCGCTCGGTGGACTTGTCGATGGTCTGGTCGAAGTACACACCCGGGGAACGCACGAGCTGCGAGACGATAACGCGCTCGGTGCCGTTGACGATGAAGGTGCCCTTCTCAGTCATCATCGGGAAATCGCCGATGAAGACGGTCTGGGACTTAATCTCCTGGGTGTCGTTGTTGATGAATTCTGCGGTGACGTACAGTGGCGCCGAGTAGTTGATGTCCTTCTCTTTGCACTCGTCCACGGTGTTCTTCACCGGCTCGAAGCGAGGCTCCGACAGGGACAGGGACATGTTGCCCGAGTAATCCTGGATCGGAGAAAGCTCCTCGAGGATATCCTCAAGGCCGCTCGTCACGCGTGCGTCTTCGCCGCGCTCTGCCTGCTCGCGCTCGCGCCACTCGGGGGTGCCGATGAGCCACGCGTAAGAATCGAGTTGTAGATCAAGGAGGCCCGGGACAGCGATAGGCTCGCTGATTTTAGCGAAGGAGTATCGCTTCGGGGCTCCAGGGATGTTGGCCACTGACTTGGTCTGGCGGGAGACTGCCAAGATGGGTCCTTCCAGTACCTCTGGCGGATTGCCTCCCCACCCTGGCCGGTGAGGTGCAAAACCGCTGGTAGATTTAGCATTCGGTCTGCTGTGGAACGACTGGGTTTAGAATGCACAAAATCACCTTGTCAAGTCGGTTTTGCCATCACCGCTCGAAAGGCTAAATGTGCACTAAAGATCCAGATTCCAGCGCAACGAAATAGCCTATAGCATAATGGCGGCCTTGTAAAGGCGAAACGTGCCGTCGGCGTGTCGCTACGCAGATCCGCACGCGCGAGCCTCTAGCACGCGCGGCTAGCGGGAGTGGCGGTTGGTGGGACGGCGAAAAGCGCCCAGCGCCCCAAGCAGCACGAGAACGGCGCCGATGCCGAGGCCACCCCAGCGCACCCACTGCCCCACAGCACTCCGCGGGAAGCGCTCAGCTTGCTGGAGCATCTCCGCGCGAGATTCCTCATCAGTTGCACCATTGAAGGCGAACTGCACCTCGCGCTCGTTGCCTTCGCGGTCTGCCCAGTAGTCCTTGATATCGACGTCCATGCCCACGACGAGTCCGGTGGCCTGGTCTACAAAAAGGTCCCGGGTTGCGGCGTGGAAGAGGTAGCCCTGCTCGGTAGAGTCGTCCTCATTACTCAGCGTGGTGGTCGTGCTACCGGCATAGAGGGTGGCCACGTTGGTGGGCTCCACTTCCTGGTGGTAGCGGTAGACCGTGCGGCCGTCGATATCGAGGGATTCCTCGAAGACGGCGTCGGCCGCCTTGCGCAGGACCGGGTCGAAGACTGGGTAGGTGGTCTGCTCAGCATCGGCGGGCAGCTTCAGCCAGTAGCCCTCGACGGGCACCTCCGCCGTGGGCGAGCCCATGGTATGGGAGAGCGCCGCCGGTCCCGTGGCCTCACCGCTAAGGCGATCGACGGGATAGTTCCACACGCGCGCAAAGCTCAAGTCCTCCACGTTGCCCGTGCCGCCGCGGATGGCGGACTCCCCCACTCGCAACGTTGCGGTGTCCTTATCCGCCGGATCCTGGATGTCCATGTTGAGCTGATAGGTCATCGGCCCCTCGTACTGCGTAACGCCCTCTGCGGACAGCGCCTGCGCGGTGGCGCTGTCATCCTGCATCGTCCACGTGGTGTTCTTGATATCCAGCGGCAGGCGCGGGCTAAAGCTCAAGAAGCTCGACGCCGCCAGGCCGGCGGCGATCAGCGCAACGCCGAGGCCGAGCAGGAGGACGGAGAAGATGCGGGACTTGGGCAGCATGGTGGCTTATCCTACCGATTCGTTTGTTCAAAACACATTTCCCAGGAGGGTGCGTTTCAGTTTTGTGCAGCTGCGGTGAGACTGCACCGACCCCGAGGTGACCGCAAGTCAACTGATTCTATGAGTGAGAGTCGACTTCTTCTTTGTGATTCCACGGAACGATGGCGCTGATATCCGTGGTCTGGCGAGCTTTCCACAGATCGTATTCCTCTTGGAGTCCGAGCCAGAACTTCGCGGAATTCCCAAAGTAGGCCGACAAACGCAAGGCCATATCGGCACTGATACCAAGCGCACCGCGGGTAATTTTGGAAACTTGGGAACGGGTGGTGCCAATGTCACTGGCCAGGCGATACTGGGTTATTCCGCAGGGCTTAAGAAATTCTAGGAGAAGAATCTCTCCGGGATGCGGAACGGGAACAACATCAACATGAGCGCGTGCTTCAGTGGTAGTCGATAAAGTCAATGTCAACAGCTCCTTCGGGTGTCCACTTGAATATGATGCGCCACTGCGAGTTGACGCGAATTGAGTAGTAGCCCTTAAACCCACGCCAATAGTGTCAACTATTGACCCTAGTGTCAAGACCTGACACGCACTGCTTAGAATCCGCCGGGCCACCGGGGTACCGACAAAACGGGCACAACCCCGCACCGCAAGAAAGCGGAACGGGGTTGTTAGCGCGCAGCGAGTGCGCTGCGCGGGAAAGCTGAGTAATTCAGGTGAATTACTTGAGCTCGACGGAAGCGCCAGCCTCTTCGAGCTTAGCCTTAGCAGCCTCAGCGTCGTCCTTGGAAGCACCCTCGAGGATAGCCTTCGGAGCGGACTCAACAAGCTCCTTAGCTTCCTTCAGGCCCAGGCCGGAGACGATCTCGCGGACAGCCTTAATAACGCCGATCTTCTTAGCGCCAGCGTCGGTCAGAACGACGTCGAACTCGGTCTTCTCTTCCTCAGCAGCACCGCCGGCAGCCGGGGCACCAGCAGCAACGGCAGCAACCGGAGCAGCGGCCTCAACGTCGAAGACCTCCTCGAATTCCTTAACGAACTCGGAGAGCTCGATGAGGGTCATTTCCTTGAAAGCTTCAATGAGCTCGTCCTTGGTGAGCTTAGCCATGATTGGCATCCTTTCTCATTGTGCCTGGCCACCCTAGGCGGCCAGAAAAGTGTGTGTGTTTAAGTTGTGCGCCTTTAGTTGGCGTCTTAAGCTTCCGCAGCCTTCTTGTCCTGCAGGGCCGCAGCGGTGCGGACCATCTTGGTTGCAGGAGCGTTGAATACGGCGGCAGCCTTTGCCATAGAACCCTTCATGGCGCCAGCCAGCTTTGCGAGAGTGGTCTCGCGGTTGTCCAGCTTGGCGATGGCCTCAACCTGGTCGGCAGACAGAGCGTCGCCGTCCATGTAGCCACCCTTGATAACGAGTGCCTTGTTGTCATCAGCAAACTTGGTGATGACCTTCGCAGCATCCACTGCCTCGCCCTTGATGAACGCAATAGCGGTCGGGCCAGTCAGCTGCTCGTCAAGACCCTCGATGCCAGCTTCGTTGGCAGCGATCTTGAAAAGGGTGTTCTTGGCGACGGAGTACTCAACGTCAAAGCCGAGGTTGTTACGCAGCTCCTGGAGCTGACCCACGGTCAGGCCACGGTACTCGGTGAGCACGATGGAGTTAGCGCCTTCGAGCTTCTCCTTCAGCTTTGCCAGGTCTGCGGTGTTCTTCGGGTTTGCCATTTTCTACTACGCCTCCTTTCGAAACATCTCTTGTGTTTTCCGCCGGGGCCTTTCCCACCTCGGTTGTCGTTAACGACAACCGAAATAACAAAAGCCCCGTGCAAGAGCACAGGGCGCGCGCGGAAATCCGCGGTAATTCGCAAAGTGTCTCCTGCGTGGGCCGCCCTCTAGAGCGAGGGACCTTCGATCCGACATTCCGGATGACCGACGGTCTTCGGTGAACTTTGACTCGACCACTTCGGGGCCGTTCAAACTTCGCTAGACACTCTACAGCCCCCACGGGCCAACTCCAAATCGCGGCCCTGAGAGCTTTGCCCTAGCGCCCTTTAGTTCTTGAGCACACCGCGCGGAACGATGACGGGGGCATCGCTGCGAGGATCCTCCCAGATGTCCACATCGATGCCATAGGCCGCCGCCAGCACCTCTTTCGTCAACGCCTGCTGCGGCGTGCCCCGCGCGATGACCTCGCCGTTGTTCATGACCACCATGGTGTCTGAGAACTGCCCAGCCAGCATGAGGTCGTGCAGCACGACGACGACCGTCTTCCCAGCGCGCGCTTGCTTGCGGACGAGCTCCAACACACCCATCGCGTGGGCGGGATCGAGGAAGGTCGTGGGCTCGTCGAGAAGCAGCACCGGCGCGTCCTGAGCTAAAGCCAACGCGAGCCACACCCGCTGACGCTGGCCGCCCGACAGCGCCGCGATATCGCGGTCGATGAAATCGGTGATGCCTGTCTCCACGCAGGCCTGCGCGATGATCTCGTGGTCCTGCGCTGACAGTCCCCTTCCCCACCCAAGGTGCGCGTACCGCCCGCGGGCAACGAGCTCGCCGACGCGCAGCCCATCCGGCGCCATCGGGTGCTGGGGCAGCAAGGCCACGTGGGCCGCCGCTTCCTTCGGGCTCATGGAATGCACATCCAACTCGCCAATGCGCACGCTTCCCTGCCGGGGGCGAAGAATCTTCGACAAGGTCTTCAGCAACGTCGATTTCCCGCAGCCATTGGGGCCGATGAGCGTGGTGACCTCCCCTGGTTGGGCCGCGAGGTCAACCCCGGAGAGAATATCTTTCCCGCCTTGATAACCGGCATGGATGCCTTGGGCCTTCAGCTCGCAACTGTTCATGGTTTTCATCCTTTCCGCCTTGCGGCATTCCACACCACGATGACCAGGGCGGTGCCGCCGATCACTGAGGACACAGCACCCACCGGCGCGTCCATCGGGAGCGCCCCGGCCACCACGGCACAGGCGCTTAAGAGGGCCGCACCAGCAGCGCACGACACCACCGGCGAAGGAGTGGGTGTTCGGGCGATCATGCGTCCGAGGTGTGGGGCCAGCAGCGCGATAAAGCCGATGGGCCCCGCCACGGATACGGTCACCGCGCATATTCCGGTGGCCGCAATGAGGAGCGCGGTGCGCGTCCGCGTGATGTCCACGCCTAAGGAGAGTGCCGAGAGATCATCATGGGCTAGCAGCGGCAGCTCCCGGGCACGCCACGACCCAAGCAACACGAAAGGCGCCAGTCCCACGAGAAGCGGAACAATGACGTCCATCCGCACAAAGCCCGTGGTTCCCGCCAGCCACAGCTGGGACTGTGCTGCACGGAGGAGCTCCGCAGCGCGCAAGAGATAGGCCACCATGGCTTGGAACAGCAGTGATAGCGCGATGCCGACGATGACGATGCGGTTGCTCGTACCGAGCCCACCAAGCGCCACCAGCAAGATGGCCGCCAACACCGCTCCCAGCAGCGCGAGCCCCGCCCGCCACCAGAACACGGAGACACCCTCTGCGAGGAGTGGCCGGGACATCACCGTTCCGATGACCACCATCACCGAAGCCCCACCGGTCACACCAAGGATGTCGGGGGAGGCCAGCGGATTGCGCGACATCGACTGAGTCCACGACCCCGCCAGTCCGAGCGCGGCGCCCACGATGAGGGTTGCTAGCGCTACGGGCATGCGCAGATCCCACACAACGCGGATTTCACTTCGGCTTCCCCCGCCGTTGAGGATCTCCAGAACCCGCCCCGGACTCAGCCCCACGGGGCCTTGCCCGAGCATCAGGACGTAAGAGACTGCCGCGACCAGCACAAAGAAGCAGGTGGCTGACCATATCCATATCTGGCGCTGCCGCTGTTGGGAACGCAGGCGCTTGGCGACGTCCCCCTTCACCCCATCGCTCATAGCTTCTGCTCCCCTCGGCGCACGGCCCAGATGAGGAAAGGTGCGCCCACGAACGCCAGGACAATGGACATCTCCAACTCGGAGGGGCCAGCGATAAGCCGGCCTAAGATATCCGCGGCCAGCACGGAACAACCGCCCAGCAGCGCCGCAGGGGCAATCATGGCGGCAACCGCCGGACCTGTACACCGCCGGAGGAGGTGGGGGACGGCAAAGCCCACGAAAGCGATGGGGCCTGCCGCGGCGGTAGCGCATCCGGCCAAGACAACGATGCTTAAGGCCGCGCCACGGCGCGCCAGTGCCGGCGAGCTCCCCAAGGCAACCGAAGACTCCTCACCCATGGCCAACAGATCAAGCGGGCGCGCCACACTCGCAGCAATGATGAGCCCGACGAGCAGACCACCGGCTGCAATCGCAACCTCTCCGGGGCCGCGCCCAAAGGTGGAGCCGATGGTCCAGCGGCGCATGCTGTCGAGCACATCCGTGGAATACAAGCCGATCAGCATGGCGCCAGAGCTTAAGGCAGCCGATACTCCTGCACCCACGAGAAGCAGCGTCAGGGAATCAGGAAACCGCCGGGAAACACCCAGAACCACTACCGTGGCCAAACCGGCTCCCACCAGCGCGAGCGCCGTCCGCATCCCCAGCGAGGTGGCAAGCCCCAACGCCGTCCCGAGCGCAACAAGGAAGGAAGCTCCCGCAGTGATACCAATGAAGCCGGGATCGGCCAAGGGGTTCTTGGTCCACGTCTGGGCGATGACACCGGAGACCGCAATGGCTGCACCCGCGAAGTACGCCAAGAACGTGCGCGGCATACGCAAGTCCCACACGATATTTTCTATCTCCGGCTGGCTTTCATGGAGGAAGGCGGGAAGGAGCTCGGACAAGGCGATGGACCGCGAGCCCACCATCAGCGAGCAAACGAGGAGAAGCAGTGAAACTACAACCAGAGCGCTGGTGAGGAGCACGCGTCCCCTCCCCCGCGAATCTAGCTCGCCGCGGGTGGCCCCGGCGTTTCTCGGTAGTACGAGCACTTAGAGTTGCTCTTCGAACTTATCGACAGCCCAAGGAATGGTGAGCGGGTTCGGCATGCTCATGGCGTTGCCGGTATCCGTTTCTAGGTAGCGGACGCGGCCATCCTTGACCACGTCCAGGCCCTGGAACGTCGAATCCTTCTTCAGCTCGTCGACTGCACCGTTGTAATCCAAGACGAACAGGTAGTCCACGTTGTTGAGCTGGGAGTAGTTCTCTGGGGCGTAGTCCACGAAGAAGCTCGAGCCATCCCCCTCCAGCTCCTGCGGAATCTCAAAGCCAAGGTCTTCGATGAATTGACCGCGGCCATCATCGGAAGTGTAGAGGCCCAGCTTTCCGTCATAGGGCATGACGATGGCCGCGCGTTTGCCGTTAAGCTCCGGGTGAGATTCCTTGAATTTATCGAAGGCGCCTTGCGCCTTGTCAATAAGCTTGTCACCCTCCTCTTCCTTCTCAACGGCAGAGGCGATGGTCTTAACCTGCTCTTCCCAGGGGACCTGCCAGTCTTCGAAGCCCTCCGGCTTCATGGTCAGCGGCGCGATCTCCTCGAGGGACTTCTGCGCTTCCTGGTCCACTGCCTGATTGACAGCAATGATCTGCGTGGGGTCCGAAGCCGTGACCTGCTCAAGAACATCGGCCGTGAACCCAGAAGCGGTGTTATAGATAACCTCAGGCTGGGCATCTCCCAGAAGTTCTTTCGCCCATGGGCCCACACCGGAGGGATCACCATCACCCTGCGCTCCCCAGGGCGCTACGGCAACGGGGGTGATTCCGAGCGCGAGGACAGTATCGGCGTCGCCAAGCCCCAGGCTGGCAACCCGCACCTCCTCAGCGCTGCCTGCACCCGCACTGTCCTCACCGCTTCCGCGCGAGCACCCCGTCAGAGCAATCGCTGTCGCCGAGACAATCGCGAGCACGGCTTTCGCGCGCCGGTGGATAGCAACCATGGAATTAACCTTTCCTTCGATGGGAACGAGCACACAAGCCGTCACGCCCCTAATCCATTTGAGGCAAGCCTAACCTCTGCTTTATGATGGATTCAAATTTCCCTTATACCTAGGACCAATTCCTTTGACGCATCACCGCTTATTACCCGTCACCCTCACGGGGAATACCCGCCTGAAGCCGCGGCTGCACCGCCTTACTTTTCACTCGCCTGCCTTCGGCTCCTACCCCCTCGCCGGGCCTGATGAGTATTTTGGGCTCCTCATGCCCCAGGACGGGCAGGAGTTTTCGCCCTTCCCAGTTGAGGATGCCAATGTGCGCGCCGCCGTCACTGGCTTGCCTGACGACGTTCGCCCGGCGTTGCGGTGGTACACAATTCGCAGGCTCGACCACGAGGCCTGCACCATCGATGTCGATGTGGTGACCCATGGCGATAATGGCCCGGGCTCGCGGTGGATCCTTAAGGCCCAACCCGGGGATACCGCCGGAATCTATACGGGGCAAGCACGGTGGCAGGCACCCAAGAAATCACAGCTGTTGCTCGCGGACGCCTCCGCTCTCCCCGCACTGTGGCACATCCTGGAGCACTACGAAACGTTCTCACCGCAATCCTTGAGTGGCGTCGACGTCGTTGCACTGATTGCAGACGACTCCGAAGTTGAAGATGGCTTTGAGAAGACCTGGCGCGGCAAGGTTCGTTCACTCACCATGGTCGCCGCCCCGCACGAGGAACACAGCGCACGCGCCGTTCAACTTCTTAGTTCTCGTTTCTCCGCGGATACAGCGCCGGATTCAGTGTGGGTATCCGGCGAAGGAGACCTGGCCAAAGAAGTGCGCTCATTGGCGGTGCACGACTGGAGAGTGCCGCGCGAGGACGTCATCTGGTCCGTGTACTGGATGAACGGCAAGCCGCGGCCCTAAATCCTTCGCACGCATCTAATCCTTTTAACCGGCAGTGGGTCTCGGTGCGCTTCCACATGGTTCCCATCAGAAGGTTCCCGTCAAGAGGTTTCAGTCAGAAGGTTCACTTGCCCCCAAACGAACCTTCTTCGCTCCCCCAGATGGTTTGTTTGCCCCCAAGAGAACCTTGTGACTAGAACCATCCACATCCAGCGCCCGCGTTTGCCCCAGGCCTGATGCATCCCCGCTTAAGCCCATGTCCCGAATCCAAGGCGGGGAGCACCTGGCTTGGGGCACACACAACACAACGCGGGCCCCGGATAATTCCGGAACCCGCGTTGCAAGGGGTCTTGACTATCAGGCGGTTTCTCACGCCGCCCGCCCTGCAAGACTCAGGGTGTTCTCTCTATCTCTCATGCGCCTCTCTCAAACGCACAAGGATTATTATGCGATACATTCCTTGAAAGCCCATCGAACCTGCCTGTGTTTTACCTGTCAGTGATTTTTAGCCCTCTGACCTGTACAAATAGTTTGACACGCAAGGAAAATGGCAATAAAAAAATCCCGGCTCGTAAATGAGCCGGGACCTTTACGCCGTTAACACAGACATCAATTAGTCGGTGTAGTTCTTCTCCACGGAAGCGTCGACCGGGATGCCCGGGCCGGAGGTGGTGGAGATGGTGATCTTCTTGGCGTAGATGCCCTTAGCGGAGGACGGCTTCAGACGCAGGATCTCGTCGTACAGCGCGCCGTAGTTCTCAGCCAGCTTCTCAGCGTCGAAGGAAGCCTTGCCGATGATGGCGTGCAGGTTGGAAGCCTTGTCAACGCGGAAGGAAATCTTACCGCCCTTGACGTCGGCCACAGCCTTGGTCACGTCAGCGGTCACGGTGCCGGTCTTCGGGTTCGGCATGAGACCACGCGGGCCCAGGACGCGAGCAACGCGGCCAACCTTGGCCATCTGATCCGGGGTGGCGATAGCAACGTCGAAGTCGATGTTGCCCTCGTTGATGGCAGCGATCAGCTCTTCGGTGCCCACGATGTCGGCGCCAGCAGCCTTAGCGGCCTCAGCCTTGTCGCCCTCGGCAAAGACGGCCACGCGGACGTCCTTACCAGTGCCGTGCGGCAGGGAAACGGTGCCGCGAACCAGCTGATCAGCCTTACGCGGGTCAACGCCGAGGCGGAAGACAACGTCGACAGTAGCGTCGAAGTTCTTGGAGGAGGTCTCCTTGGCCAGCTTGGCGGCCTCGATCGGACGGTACTGGCGGGAGCGGTCTACCAGCTCAGCGGCAGCCTTGTATGCCTTGGACTTGGTGCTCATAAGTGCAATTCCTTTTCTTGGATTGATGTGGTGATAGCGGGCCGAAGCTGGCCCTGCCACGCGCGATACAGAACGTATCGCGCATTAAATTGAATTATTACTTAGCCGGGATTCCGTCAACGGTGATGCCCATGGAGCGAGCGGTACCAGCGATGATGCGGGCGCCGTTCTCGATGTCACGAGCGTTGAGGTCCTCGAACTTGGTCTGTGCAATCTCCTTGCACTGGTCCCAGGTCACGGAACCGACCTTGTCGGTGTGCGGAACGCCGGAGCCCTTCTTGATGCCAGCGGCCTTGAGCAGGAGCTTCGCTGCCGGCGGGGTCTTCAGCTTGAAGTCGAAGGAGCGGTCCTCGTAAACGGTGATTTCTACCGGCACGACGTTGCCGCGCTGGGACTCGGTCGCAGCGTTGTAGGCCTTGCAGAACTCCATGATGTTGACGCCGTGGGCACCGAGTGCCGGGCCGACCGGCGGAGCCGGGTTAGCGGCGCCTGCCTCGATCTGGAGCTTGATCAGGCCAGTGACCTTCTTCTTGGGAGCCATCGAATTACCTCTTTCCTGTGGTACCGGAGTGCCGCCACGATGAATAACAGCGCCCCGTCCGGATGCTCACGCATTGTGGGCCACCGGAGGATGAACGTTTCAAGATGCGCAAAAGCGCACGGCGTTCAAGTTTAGAACACCGTGCGCCCAGCTCAAAATCGCTTTTTAGGAGATGCGCTCGATCTCCGTCGGGGAAAGCTCCACCGGGGTCTCGCGGCCGAAGATGGACACCAGGCCCTGCATCTTGCCGGTCTCCGGATCGATTTCGGAGATGGTGGCGGACACGGAAGCCAGCGGGCCGGACAGGATGGTGACGGCCTCGCCCACCTCGAAGTCGTGAGCATAAGCCTTCGCGGCCTCCTTTTCCGGCATGGCAACAACCTGCTCGCCCTCGGAGTCGGCGGCGGAGGCCTCCGGGGAAACCGTCGTGTCATTCGGCATGAGGAACTTGGCCACGTCGCGGATTTTCACCGGAGTAGCGTTGCCCTCGTTACCCACGAAGGAGGTCACACCCGGGGTATCGCGGACGACGGACCAGGCAGCGTCGTTAAGCTCCATGCGCACCAGCACGTAGCCCGGAAGCAGCTTGCGCTTAACAACCTTCTTCTTACCGTCCTTCTTCTCCAGAACCTGCTCGACCGGCACGACGACCTCAAAGATGGAATCCTCCACCTCGAGGGTCTGGGCGCGCATGTCCAGGTTGGTCTTCACCTTGTTCTCGTAGCCGGAGTAGCACTGGATGATGTACCACTTGCCCGGCTGCTTCTTCAGTTCGCGGGTGAATGCGCGCAGGCGGGTCTTGTACTCGGCGTCGGCGGCAGCGGCGGATGCTTCGGCGCTTGGCGACGTCTCCCCCGCTCCCTCAGTCTCAGCCTCGTCCGAGCCGCCGCCGAGGGCGGCCTCCGCGGCCTTGGTAGCAGCTTCCTTCTCGGCGGCTTCCTTCTCCTCAGCAGAAAGCTCCTCCTGCGGCTGCTGGGTTTCCTCAGTAGCCTCGACCGCTTCCGCGGCCTGTTCCTGGACGTTATCAATCATGGCCTGCTCGAGGGAGGTGCCAGTGTTTTCTTCGCTCATTGTCTGCTACTCCAAAATTGTGTTCATTCTTCTAGTCCCCAACCAGGTTACCCGGCGGGACTAGGGCAAAAAGTATCCCGCCGTTTCCCCTAGTCGAGCTAGCGGGAAGGCGGCGGGATGAAAGTATGAAATTAGTTTACTAAGGCGCGAGGATTGCTTCAACTCCGAGGCCGGTCAGCGTGTCCACGCCCCACACCAAGGCGGTGAGGACGATGAGGAAGGCGAAGGTCACGAGGACGTACTGAAGCATTTCCTTGCCGGTAGGCCAGACGACCTTCTTCATCTCAGAGACGACCTCGCCCGGGAAGGACCCGACGGAACCGCCGAAGGAATCTTCCTTCTTATCCTCGACGCGCACGACGCGCTTGTCGGTGTAGGAATCGGTAGAGGTGGTCGCTGCGCCAGAGAGCTGACGCTTGCCGGTTGGGCGCGGAGCCCCGGTGCTCGGCTGCTTTTCATCGCTCACGGCGATTCCCTCCTTGAAGTGATGTGGCAGGGGCGACAGGACTCGAACCTGCAACCTACGGTTTTGGAGACCGTTGCGCTACCAATTGCGCCACGCCCCTTTGCGTGCCCTTTTGGGACAACGCACAACCCTACCAGAACGGTGATTCCCCATGGAAACCACGTGCCGTATAAGGCTGGGAGTCGGTAATGAAAAAGCGCCCGTGTGCGGGCGCTTTTCTTTCCCGGTAGCGATGGCGAGAATTGAACTCGCGACACAGCGATTATGAGTCGCTTGCTCTACCACTGAGCTACACCGCCATATTCACCTTCTGGGACCTTCCAGAAACATGAATGGAGCCCCCTGACAGAATCGAACTGTCGACCTTTTCCTTACCATGGAAACGCTCTGCCGACTGAGCTAAGGGGGCACAGCCTCTTTGAGTAACGGACTTTCATCCGCTGTGCTCTCGTTGAAGCCTTGAAAAGATTAACCCGAAACACTTAAACAACACAAATCGCCAGGATGGGACGCATTTTTAGGGCTTTTAAGCGCCCCAAGAACACACCAGAGCAAACACCGTGCCGAGCAGACGACAACTAAGCCGGGTACACGACCGTTCAATCGACGGAGCGACATTTCGATCAAATAGCGTCCCAATTCCTCGGTGCTCGGGCCCCTTATTTGATCGAAATGACCCTTACCCCGCTTAGCCCTGGCGCCTATGCCGGGGATCGAAAAATCCCGCAGACACATCTTTGCGTCTGCGGGATTCATTCTGTGCCAGGTAGAAGATTCGAACTTCTGAAGGCAATGCCGGCGGATTTACAGTCCGCTCCCTTTGGCCGCTCGGGCAACCTGGCATGCACTCTTGAGTGCGGTTATGTACTTTACTACGAAGTCCCGCCCGACATGCAAATCGCCTGGCAGGAGCACCTATTAGCCCACGCGCTGGACCGTGTAGTCCGCCAACTGGCGCAGGGCCTCACTAGCCGTGCATTCGGGCAGAAGTGATAGCTGGTCCTCGACCACGCGCAGGTATGCGTTGACGTCGGCAAGCGCCTTGTCCCGGCCACCCGACTTCCACAGCAGGTCGATGGCGCGCTTCACGGAGGCGTCGTCGGTCAGCGGGCCCGTCAGGAGTGCGCGCAGCTCGTCGCCGACCTCACCCTCCTCCTCCAGGGCATAGAGCACCGGCAGGGTGAACACGCCCTCGCGCAGATCCGTGCCCGGGGTCTTTCCCGACTCCTCGGGATCGGAGAAGATGTCGATGACATCGTCGACGATCTGGAAAATCATGCCCACGGCCGCACCGATTTGGCGCAGGGCCTCGCACTGCTCCGGGCCGGCGCCAGCGTGGTAAGCACCTAGGTAGCCGGCGGAGGCGATGAGCACCGCGGTCTTTTCCCGGATGACCGCCGTGTAATGCTCCACGGCGTTAGCTTCGCCGGCACCGATGGTTTCGCGCATCTGGCCGGTGACGAGCTCCTCAAAGGTCTCCGCGAAGTGCTCCACCGTGTGGGTATCCAGCTGGCTCATCAACCGCGAAGCGTGCGCCAAGAGGGCATCGCCCGCCAAAATCGCCACCGAGTTAGTCCAGCGGAAATTCGCAGAATCCACACCGCGGCGGCGCTCCGCTTCATCCATGACATCGTCGTGATAGAGCGTGGCCACGTGGACCATTTCCACCACGGTCGCCGCCTTAATCACCTCAGGCGATTGCGAGCGTTCACCAAACTCGGAAGCCAGCAACGCCATCATCGGGCGGAAACGCTTGCCCCCAGCCAGGGAGAGGTGGCGCACCTTGTCTTTGATGAAGTCCTGCCCGCGGTCGAGCTCCGTATTCAGCAGGTCCTCTACAGCAGCCATCCCGGCGTTGATACGCTCGGTGAGCTGCGCATCCCCCAAGTCCACGTGCTTGGCGTGAGTTTGGCCGTGTGACATTAAACGTGTTCCTTTAAGCTCAAAAATCCTAGTGTTTACCTACCGTAGCCCATGGCACGGCCCTCAACACACTTGTGGCCACTATCCCGTGCAATGATAGTCCCCATGTCGGAGCAGATCGATTCCACCCTTGTTGACGTCGCCATCGTCGGTGCCGGGCCCGCCGGCGCTGCCGCCGCTATCCACGCCGCGCGCGCTGGCCATGACACGCTGCTTGTCGACGCCTCCCCCTTCCCCCGCGACAAGACCTGCGGCGATGGGCTGACTCCTCGTGCCATGCACCAGTTGGAGCTCCTCGGCATCGAGGTCAACGCTTCCTACCGCAACCGCGGGCTCAAGCTGCACGGCTTCGGCGGCACCGTAACCGCCCCGTGGCCGTCGACATACCCCTCGCAGGTGGGAACGGCTCTGCCGCGCTATGAATTCGATGCGCTGCTCGTTGAGGCCGCCCAAGAAGCCGGCGCGCAACTTTTCACCGGCACGGCGACGGCCCCGCAGCTCGAGGGCAACCGGCTGGTGGAGTTCTCCGTGGGCAAGCGCCGCGTGCGCGCGCGGTGGGTCATCGTGGCCGATGGCGTGCGCTCGACCTTTGGCAAGCAGCTGGGCCGCACCTGGCACCGCGAGGAGGTCTACGGCATCGCCGCGCGCGCCTACGCCGATTCGCCCCACGACGGCGAGGAGTGGATGCACTCCCACGTGGAGCTCAAGGACCCCGAGGGGGTCGTACAACCCGGATATGGCTGGATCTTCCCGCTGGGACAGGGGGTCAACATCGGTTTGGGTGCGCTCTCCACTGCCGCCCGCCCGGCTCGTCTCAACACCAAGAAGGCGCTTGATTTCTACGCTGAGCAGCAGCGTTCGGAGTGGGGCTTGGGCGAGCTGCGCAACGTCACCTCGGCGATGCTGCCCATGGGTGGCGCGGTGTCCGGGGTGGCCGGCGCGAACTGGATGCTCATCGGTGACGCCGCCGCCTGCGTCAACCCGCTCAACGGCGAGGGCATCGATTATGGCTTGGAGACGGCAGCACTAGCCGTAGAGATGCTCGGCACTAAGGACCTGACCTTGGCGTGGCCGGAGCGTCTGCGCGCCGAGTACGGCGAGGCCTTCCTGCTCGCCCGCACGGCCGCGCGCCTGCTGACTTATCCGCAGTTCCTGCCGCTGGCCGGACCTGTGGCCATGCGCGGCCCCATCGGCCGCATGCTCATGCCGGCCGCCGCACGCCTCATGGGCAACCTCATCACCGAAGAAGACAAAGACCTGCTTGCCCGTGCCTGGCGGCTGGCGGGCGGGGCGGTCTCCACGCTGCGCCGCGATACGCCTCTCTGGGCTTAAGCCCTTTGGGTTTTACCTTTCGGCCTAAGCCCATTGGGCTTAGGCCCCTAGGCAGGCTTCACCGCGGAGTGCAGAGCCACGATGCCGCACGTGAGGTTGCGCCAGCCTGCTTGCTCCCAGCCATTGCGGTTGATGGCGGCGGCTAGCTCGTGCTGTTCCGGCCACGCGCGGATGGATTCTGCGAGGTAGATATAGGCCTCCGGGTTGGAGGAGACCACCTTGGCAATCGGCGGCAGCAGGCGGGTTAAGTACTCCTTGTAGACGGTGCCGAAGACCGGGATGACTGGCTTGGAAAACTCCGCCACAGCCAGCCGCCCACCGGGCTTGGTCACGCGCGCCATCTCCCGCAGGCCCAGCTCAAAGTCGTGGATATTGCGCAGACCATAGGAGATGGTCACCGCATCGAAGGTGTTATCCGCAAAAGGCAGGCGCATTCCATCTCCAGCCACCTTGGGCACATCGCGCTCCGCGCCAGCCGCAAGCATGCCGAGTGAAAAGTCACAGGCCACGCACCACGCGCCGGATTTGGACAGCTCCTCCGTGGAAACAGCCGTTCCGGCGGCCAGGTCGAGGACCTTCTCCCCCGGCTTCAGGTTGAGCCGCTCGCGCGTCAAACGGCGCCAGCGCGCGTCCTGACCAAAGGACAGCACCGTGTTGGTGATGTCGTACTTCTTGCCCACCGCGTCAAACATGCGCGCAACATCGAAGGGCTTCTTATCCAGATCTGCCTTAGACACAAGCGCCTAGTCTAGGCCACGCGCGCCCCCAGGGCGCGAGCGGCCCAGCGCGGCAGCTCCGGACGCTGGCCCAAAATGGTCAGCGGCACCTCACGGACATTCTCCAAAACTTCCTCGTAATAGCCCAGCAGCTGCTCGCACAGCGCCGGCCACGTCTTGGAAGCAATCGACTGCCTAGCGTTCTCCCGCAGCTCTTCGTGGATCTCCGGGTTGAGCAGCGCATCGACGGCGTTGGGGAGGTCCTCGACGAACGTTGGGACGTCGAGAAGCAGCCCGTTATAGCCCTCCTCAATGAGGTCCACCGGGCCGCCCGCGCGCGGGCCGATGGTGGGCACGCCCGAGGCCTGCGCCTCCTGGATGGCCTGGCAGAAGGTCTCGAACTCGCCCGCGTGGACGAAGATGTCCAGGGAGGCATAGGCCGCGGCTAGCTCCTCGCCGCCCAGAGCACCGGTGAACACCGCGTCCGGCAGCTGGGCCTCCAGCAGCGGGCGCTCGGGGCCATCACCAACGATGACGAGTTGGATGTCCTCGCGTCCGTTAAGCGCGGACAGGCGGTGCACTCCCTTCTCTGCGGCCAGGCGGCCGACGAAGCCAACGATCTTCTTCTTCCCCGTGGGATCCCAGCTCCGGCGCAGCGCCGCCGAGCGCTTCGAGGGGTGGAAGCGCTCCGAGTCCACGCCGCGGCCCCAGTGACGCACGTTCTTGATGTGGTGCTTCTCCAAATCGGAGATGGTGAGCGAGGACGGCGCGAGAGTCATCTGGCAGGCGTTGTGGATGGTGCGCAGCCACTCCCACACCCCATAGGCCAGCGCGGAAGCGTGGTACTTGGTGGCGAAACCCGCAACGTCCGTCTGGTACAGCGCCACGGCCGGAATGCGTAGCTGACGTGCGGAGAAGGCACCCGCAGCTCCGAGGACGAAGGGGCTGGCCAGGTGGATGATGTCCGGCTTAAACTCACGCAGCGCCTCGTCCACCGCGGACGTAGGAACGCCGACCGGGAGCGAATCCACCAGCGGCACACGCACGGTGGGCACGCGCACGATGGTGAACCCGAGGTAATCGGGGATCTCCTCCTGCCCGTCCCGGGCGCCGGGGGCGATGACAATGGCCTCGTGGCCGTGCTCGTGGAGGTGTTCGAGGACACGCAGCACGGAGTTGGTCACTCCGTTGACGTTAGGCAAGAAGGATTCCGCGACGATGGCTACACGCATGCGCCCCATCATTCCTTTTCTGAGTGCTCGGTTGGTAACGCACGTACTAAATTCCGGTTAATTTTCCCGCTCCCCCACCAGCACGCGCCGGCAATCAGGGTAGCCACGGCCGCGGAGGACAGCGCCGGGATGATCGACAGCGTCCATTCTCGGCCCTCTACCTTGACCAGGTCCGGGTTGCTCTTGGCGTAGAGCACCCACACCTGCTGGCCTTCTCCCAGCCCAGTGGGATAGAGCAGGCCGGTGGGCGGGGTGTGATAGATCCCTTCGGAATCCTGGAAATCCACGAAAGTACGCAAGGTGCCGACATCCGTCACCGTGGCCAGGGCGCGCCCGGGGTTGGCTCCTATGGTGCGGTCATTGAGAAAAGGGCCGATCACCATCCCCGCCATGCCCACTAGCGCAGCGGCATAGAGCACCAGGATCAGCTGGCGCACCCGGCGCCGCGGCATTTACTGACCCACCTTGGCGTTCAGAGTCTCCTGCAGCGCGCGGCGCGAGGACCGGGTGGTGTGCGCCTCCACCACGGTGATCCCGGTGGAGTACTCCTTGAGTTCCGCCAAAACGTCGAGAAGCTCCTGCGCCGAGCTCACCTCGCGGTGCTCAGCGCCGCAGGCTTCCGCCAGCTTGGCGACGCCCACCCCATGCGGCGTCCCAAAGGCCCTCTCGAAGGAGGGGCGCAGGGGCTCACGGCCTTGTTCAAGCACCTCGAAGATGCCGCCGCCGTCGTCGTTTGAGACGACGATGGTGAGGTTCTCTGGGCGCGGGTTGTCCTCGGGGAGAATGAGGGAGGTGGCGTCGTGGAGGAAGGTGACATCCCCCATGAGCGCCACGGTGCGCGGGGCGCGGGGCGCGTCGGCCTCGCGGGACTGGGTGGCCAGTGCGATGCCGATGGCCTGCGCGATGGTGCCATCGATGCCTGCGGCCCCGCGCGGCGAGTAGGTTTCCACGCCGTCGAAAGGCAGGCCGATGAAGGAGGCATCCCGCACCGCGTTGGAGGCACCCAGCACGAGCGTGTCACCGACGGCGAGGGTATCCCCCACCGCGGCGGCGACGTGGAGGCCGGTAAAGCCGATCTCGGGCTTGGTGGCGTCCTCGCCTGTGGCCTCCGCGAGGACCTCGCGCACACCCTCGGCCGCCATCTGTGCGGCGCCTTCGCAGATCTTCATCCACTCGCGCGTGGGCTCGCCGCTGGTCTTGACGGTGGTGCCCAGCTGCGCAGCCTCACCGCGCGGGTTGGTGAAGTCCTCCGTGCGGGACAGGCAGATGAGGTCGATGTCGGGATCACTGAGCAGCGCCAGGACGCCGCGGTGCAGGGTGGGATGGCCCACGACGATGACCTGCTCCACCTTGGTGTTGACCACGTAGTCATTGGCGGAGACTTGGGCGCGGCGGAAGAGGTGTGCCGCGGCCGGATGCACCGGGTGATAAGGGGCGGGTGCGGTGGGCTCGGCAATGGTCGGGATGTCCTCCAGCCCCTCGACCTCCCAGGCCTCATCGCCCGCGATGACAAGGGTGTTGCGGCTGAGATCGACGGCCACCTCGCCGTGATTAGACCAGCGCGGGGTGCGCGCGCGGTGCTGCGTGTAATCCGTCGGGGTGTTCGGCAGCTCCTCCCCCACGAGTGGGGCATCGAAGGCCACGTTGATGTGCACCTGGCGATCATTCAAAAAGCGCTCGGCAATGAGCGGAACATCACTAGTGCTCTCCACCTGGGTGGTCTCTGCGTAGACCCCGAAGATGCCTGGCTGCTCGATAGTCTGGGATGCTCCCGTGCCCGCCAAGCGGGCCGGGCGGTCCGCGCTGATAACCGCCAGCGGGGTGTGCGAATAGTGCGCCTCCACCATCGCGGGCAGCGTATTGGCCACCGCGGTGCCGGAGGTCATGACGATGCCGACGTGCCGGCGCTGGACGCGGGCCAAACCTAAGGCGGCGAATGCGGCCGAGCGCTCATCAATGCGGGTATGCACGCGAATATCGCTGCGCGCAAGCAGGGCCAAAGACAACGGCGCATTGCGCGAGCCGGGGCAGAGGACGACGTCAGTCAGGTGACGCGAAAGCTGGGCTGCCAGGGCTTCGGCCAGCTGCATCGACTCCGGTTGTGAGGCTGCAGAGTTCTCAGCATGCGGCTCGGTATTAGGCATTGTCTGCACCACCCGCACCGGGTTCGCCGTTGCCCGAATCTAGTTGCTCGAAGAGATCATTGAGCAATCCATCCAGATCGGATTCCCCCTGGTCCAGTTGATCCTGGATCTCCGGCGGCAGATCCGTTGGAATCTCCGGTGCGATCTCCGTGGGAATGTCGGTGGGAAGGTTATCCCGCGGCGAATTCTTAGTGGTGGTCACCGTGGTGGGAACCTCGGTGGTCACGGTCTCGGTAACCGGCTCCGGGGCGGGCTTATCGGCATCCGCTGCCGCACCGCGCCACAGGAAGAACAGCACACCGGCAATAACGACGGCGATGGCGGCAATGGCAGCGAAGACATAGGCCAGGGCTCCCCCGCCTTTCTTCGGCTGCTCCACCTGGTAGCTCGACGGGACGGGGTCGTACTGCGGCTGCTGATAATCCTGGTCATAGCCCTGCTGATAGGGCTGGCCAAAGGACTGCGTGCCCTGGGAACCGGGCTCCGGGAAGTGCTGCTGGGGGCGCTGCGGCGGCTGCTGCTGCGGCGCGCCGAACTGGCGGGTTTCATTCTCACCGGTGACGCGGCCGAACTGCCGCGTCTCGTTGTCACCGTTGTTGTGGGTCATGGGATTTACCTTATCGTGCACCCTTGCCACTTAGCACCCGGCCGGTGGGGGTTAGTCCCGCGGCGACCTCGCCCGGCGTGCCATCCGCCACGATCTTTCCGCCCTCCGTGCCAGAGCCCGGGCCCATCTCAATGACTCGGTCCGCGCCAGCGATGAGGTGGCGGTCGTGGTCTGCCACCACGACGGTGTGGGAGGCATCCACCAGCGAGTGCAGCTCAGAAATAAGAAGGTCGATATCGGCCGGGTGCAAACCGACGGTCGGCTCATCCAACAGATAGACGGTATGGCCCCGGCGCGAATTGCGAGAGCGCTGCAGCTCCGTGGCGAGCTTGATGCGCTGGGCTTCACCGCCGGAAAGCTCCGGGGCGCCCTGGCCTAAGCGCAGGTAGCCCAGACCCACCGCTTCCAGTGTTTGGAGCGCGTGGAGGATCGGTGCTTCATCCGCAAAGACTTCCAGGGCTTCTTCCACCGTGAGGTCGAGGATGTCCGCGATGGTCCTACCCTGCCAGCGGATAGACAAGGTGTCATCGTTATAGCGCTGCCCTTGGCAATCCGGGCATTGGGTATAGGAGCCGGGCAGGAAAACCAGCTCAACCTCGATCTGGCCGGCGCCGCCGCAGGTGTGACATTGGCCCTGCTTAACGTTGTAGGAAAAGCGCGAAACCGTCCATTTCTTCTTCTTGGCCTCCGGGGTGGCGGCGAAGAGCTTGCGCACGTTGTCGAAGAGATTGGTGTACGTCGCCACCGTGGAGCGCGGGGTTCGGCCAATTGGCTTTTGGGTAATGGAGACCACGCGCTTTACCTGCTCCGGGCAGTCCGGGCCAGTGAGCGTGTCCTGGAGCGCGGCCAGCAGTGTGGATTTGCCGGAACCCGACAGCCCAGTAATGGCCGTGAACTGGCCCAGCCCGAAGTCCACATCAAGGCCGTCGATGGTGTGCGAGCGCACCTGGCGCAGCGCGATATCCCCGTGTGCCGGGCGCGCATCGGCCTTGGGCGTGGGGCGCGGGCGGGCCAAGGCACGCGCGGTCGGGGTATCGGCGGAGTCCGCGGCCGCAATGTAATCGGCAACAGGGCCCGAATACACCACCTGGCCGCCGCGCTCACCGGCGAGCGGGCCGACGTCCACGATCCAATCGGCGTGCTTAACTAGCTCCATGTCGTGCTCCACCAGCAGCACTGAGTTACCCTCCGCGATGAAGCGCCGGCACATGTCGAGCACCGCGCCCCTCTCCACTGGGTGCAGGCCCGCCGACGGCTCATCCAGGACATAGGTCACGCCATAGAGCCCGGAGCGCAGCTGCGCAGCCAGGCGCAGGCGTTGGACCTCACCGCCGGAGAGCGTCTCCGTCGGCCTATCCAAGCTAAGGTGCCCAAGGCCGAGTTCCAGGGCCGATTCAAAGGCGGGGAGAAGTGCTTTAAGCAGCAGATCTTCCGCGTCATTCGGTTGCGGCTTTTGGGCTTTGAGGAGCTCGAAGGCTTCGCTGAGCGGGAGGGCATTGAAACGGTCGATCGGCAGCCCGGCATAGGTAACCTTGAGCGCCTTGACCGTCAGCCGGCGCCCGTCACAGGTATCGCAGCGGCGGGTTTCCATGAAACTCAAGACGCGCGCACGAAGTGTGTCCGACTTCGTCTCCGCATAGGTCTTGGTCAGGTAGCTGGCCACGGAGCGCCACGTGCCCTCATAGTTGCGCTGGATCTGATCCGCCCCGCGGCGCGGCTTGACGGTCACCACCGGGCGTTCCTCGGTGAAGAGGATCCACTCGCGGTCCTTCTTCGGCAGCTGCTCCCACGGCGAGTCCAGGTCATAGCCCAACTCCTGGAGGATGTCGTGGAAATTCTTGCCCGCCCAGGCTCCCGGCCACGCAGCAATCGCCCCATCCTCGATGCTCAAGCTGGGGTCCGGCACCATGGAGGCCTCCGTGGGTTCATGCACCACGCCGGTGCCCTGACACTTCGGGCACATGCCCTCCGGGGTATTCGGAGAGAAGGAATCGGAGTACAGGCCCTCCGGGTTGTCACCGCAGCGCGAGTAAAGCAGGCGCACGGAATTGGACATGGCGGAGATCGTGCCCACCGTGGAGCGCGCACTGCTTGCCGACGCCGACTGCTGCAACGCCACCGTCGGCGGCAGCCCCTCGATGCGGCCGACCTGCGGGTCCACCGCAGAGGCAATGAGGCGGCGGGCGAAAGGCGCGACGGACTCGAGGTAGCGACGCTGCCCTTCGCCATGAATGGTGCCGAAGGCCAGAGAAGACTTACCGGAGCCGGACACCCCGGTCACGGCCACGAGCTGGCCGCGCGGGAGGTCCACGTCGACGTTGCGAAGGTTGTGCAGGTGCGCGTCTCTCACGGAAATGGTCATGCCCGCCAGCCTACGCTGCACCCCGGACATGGACCGTGAGCTGTATTTTTAAAGGTGTGGCCAGCACTGACGCACGCGCTCGAACCACCAGTCGCGGCGCGCAGCCGATGCCGCCAGCTCAGTCAGGCGATCCGGGTCGGGGGCGAGGGATTCGGCGCGCAAGAAACCGTCGACAAGCTCGCGCGGCTCCGTCACGTCCTCCAGGAACAGCGACCCCGTGGCCAGCCCCGCGGCGGCCGGGGTGACGTCGATGTCCTCGTCGTCATAGATCTGCGGCAGCGCGGCCACGGCGGCCAGCCCCATGGAAATTCCCACCGAGGTATCCAGGGCGGAGGCCACCGTGATGTCCATGTGGCGCTCGCGCAGGTGGGAGGCCACCTCGAGCACCTTGCACACCCCGCCCAGCGGCGCGGGCTTGACCACGGCGACGTCCGCCGCCTGCAATTCCGCCACGCGGTAGGGGTCGCTGGCCTTGCGGATGGATTCATCTGCCGCCACACGCACGAAAATCCCGGCGCGCATGAGCTGGGTGCGCACCTCCTTGAGTTCCTCCACGGTCTGGCATGGCTGCTCCATATAGTCCAGCGGCATCATTTCCTTTGCCGCGGTGACGGCCTCTTCGACGCTCCAGCCGCAGTTGGCGTCGACACGCAGCACCGGCACGCGGCCCTGCGCCTCGATGTGGGCGCGGACGGCGTGAACGCGGGCGATGTCATCCTCCAGGCTCTGTCCCTTTTCCGCCACCTTGATCTTGAAGGTGCGGCAGCCGGGGTAGCGCGCCATTACCTCGGGCACCTGCTCGGCGGGGACTGCGGGAATGGTGCCGTTGACCTCGACCCACTCGCGCACGGGTTCCGGGAAGCCCTCGTAGGCCGCCTCCAACCCGGCGGCGAGCCAGCGCGCGGATTCCTCCGCCCCGTACTCCAGGAAGGGGGCAAACTCGCCCCAGCCAGCGGGGCCGTCGATAAGCAATGCTTCCCGGGTGGTAATGCCGCGGAACTTTACGGCGAGCGGAAGGGATACCACGTGGGCGCGGTCGAGGACGTCATCAATATGCATGGGGTTCATCGTACGTGTGGGGGTTCAACGCGACACCTGTCATAGCCGGTGTTAGGTTATAACGGTAAGTGGATATAACCAGAAGAAGGAACCACAGATGCTCTATCTTCTCATCGCGCTGCTGGCCATCGCCGCAGTTGTCTATCTCATCTATAAGAAAGTCCACGCCGCGGCCTCCATCTTTGCCGTTGGCGTAATCCTGCTCATGCTCGCCGCGCTCACCGGGCGCGCGGATTTCCGCACCACCGAAATCGAAGCCAGCGGCAATGCCTTCTACGACCAGCTGCTGGTTGTGGATGCACTGTTCAAGGCACGCTTCTCCGGTATCGGTATGGCGATTATGGTGCTCTTCGGCTTCGTGTCCTACATGCGGCACATCGGCGCCGATGCCAAGACGGTCGTGGTGCTCTCCTCGCCACTCAAGCGCTTCAAAGGCTCCTACTGGCTGGTTCCGGTGGGCTTCATTTTGGGTACGCTCCTGTCCTTGGTGATTCCTTCGGCCGCGGCATTGTCTCTGCTGCTTGTGGCAACACTCCTGCCAGCACTCATCGCTGCGGGCCTGACGCCCCTGACCGTGGGCGCTATCGTGGTGACCTCCTCCACCATCGTTCCCACCCCGCTGGAGGCAGGCCTCATTCAGGGCGCCGACCTCACCAACATGACTCCGACGGAATTCGTCTACGGCGCCGTCGCCTACGCCACGGTTCCCACGCTGCTCATCACCGCCTTTGTTCACATGTGGTGGCAGCACCGCTGTGATAAGGCGGATGCCCGCAAGGCCTTGGCTTCCGGTGAAGTCACCGCTGACTCGATGAGCGATAAAGCCACTGAGGAAGCCATCGCCCGCGCCGCTTCCCTGCCGGGCTACTACGCCGTGCTCCCGCTCATGCCGCTGCTGCTCATCATCATCTCCGCCATCCTCAACCGCATGGGCGTTATCCCCTTTGAGGGCGGCATCCTCCCGGTGACCGTGGTGTCCCTGTTCATCGCGATGATCATCGAGTCCATCCGCAAGCGCACCGTCACGGGTGCCGTGGATTCCATCTCTAGCTTCTTCAAGGGCATGGGCGAAGGTGCTGCGGGCGTCGTGGCCCTGCTGGTTGCCGCCGCCGTCCTGGTGGAAGGTATTACGCAGATGGGCGTCATTGACATGCTTATCGACGCCGCCGAAGGCTCCTCCGGCGCCGCCGTCCTCATCGTCCTCATCTTCGTCGCCGCCACCGCCGCGATGGCAGCACTCACCGGCTCCGGCACCGCGCCTTACTTCGCCTTCTCTGAGGTAGTGCCCAACCTGGCCTCGCAGACCTCCATCCACGCCCCGCAGATGCTCACCGCCATTTGGGGAACGTCCAACCTCATGCGCCAGGTCTCCCCGGTCAACGCCGCGGTGCTCATTGTTGCCGGCGCCATCAAGGTCAACCCCATCCAGCTGGTCAAGCGCACCTCCGTGCCCATGATTGTGGCGACGGTGCTCAACACGCTGTTTGCGTTCATGTTTATTGGGTAACACTCCCCGGCTGTGGCCTTAGCGCCCCTTTAAACCACCATGCGGGGCGCTAGGCTACAACTCATGCGAAAACTCTCTACTCTCTCTTTACTCGTTGCCGCCGGAATTGCATTGAGCGCCTGCGGCGATACTTCTGACTCCTCTACACCTGCTAGTGAGGCTTCTGCCGACAGCCAATTAACCTCCGTTGTGGCCCCAGTGACTGCCTCCACTTCCGAGGCCCCCGAGGACAGCGGCCCCGCGCCGACTCTTAACGATGCCCCGAGCGGCACTCCCGCCGCGGACGACAACGCCAACCCCAACCCGGGCGGCCACAACATCAACGTCGGACAAGTCGGCGGTGCATGCGGCTATACCAATCAAGGAGACAAGATCCACGCAGGAGAAAACACCTCCTGTGAGTTCGCCGCCGCTATGTTTGATGAGGCCATCAAGCACACCTTCACCTGGTCGCAGCGCAGTTCTACCGTGAATGGCTCCTACAACACCCGCATTTCTGTAGCGAGCCCGGCGACAAAGCAGAGCTACGACCTGTATTGCGCCATGGGCTCTGACACTCGAACTTTCTACTGCGGCATCGACGGCGACAATTCTGTCTACGCCAGCTTTGAAGAGGCCAATCGCCAGACGTGGACTAACCGGCTGTCTACCGAAGGCCAGCCGTAGCGAGCAACCAAACATGACGTACACAACGATCAAATAAGGCCCCAGATCATCGAAGTTTTCGGCCGCTATTTGTTAGAAGTGTCACGCCGCCAATGCGAAGCCTCCTGCCTGCCGTACAATTGCACAGACAATCAATCCCATTAAGGGTTAAAGGAGGAACCATGCTACTTGCTGAAGCCTTGGCCGAACGCGCCCAGGCGCAGGAGCGCCTCAACTCGCTGAGTGACCGACTCGCGGCAACCGTCCGCATCCAGGAAGGCGATGAACCGGATGAGAACCCGACGGATCTCCTCCGTGAGCTGGAGGGCGTAACCAAGCGCATCGATGAGCTCGTCATCGCGATCAACGCCACGAACACGGCTACCGCGTTCGACGATGAGATCACGCTGATGGAGGCACTCGCACTTCGTGATGGACTGCTGCGCAAGCGCCGCATCTACCAGGGGTTGGCAGAGCGCGCGGGTGCGCGCCACGACCGCTACTCCCGCTCGGAGATCAAGTTCGTGGCCACCGTGCCCGTGCCGAAGCTGCGCGAGCGCGCCGATGATCTGGCCCGCCAGTACCGCGAGCTCGATACCCGCATCCAGCAGCTGAACTGGAATACGGAACTGATAATTAAATAGCGACTGCCGCTAGTTGTGCCGCATTCTTGCGGCACGTAGTCATGTCGTTCGACATGTAGTCACGTCGCGCGCCTCATGCGCGCGACGGTAGCCCACACTCTTCGCAGCGAGCGCAACCCTTACTGGGCAGGGAAAAGTCCAGTGCTTCTCAGGCGCCTTCGTAGCGCAAGAAGGCAGGGAGGTTCGATTCCGTCCCACTGTATGGTGTACCGCGCTGGTACGGAGTACACGTGCACATTGACGGGGATAATCCCGCAGTATTGTTTATTGTTTATCACCGCCGCGCTGGGCGGAGAGTGTGGGTGAGGGTTGGGAATGGGGACTATACTTCCGGCGCACTGCTTTCCAATTAAGCTGGTGTGCCATGAGCGAGCAGAAGAATTACAGCACCGATAATCCGTTCAAACCGGAACTCTGGCGCCCCGTCGAGGGCTTTGAGGCCCTGACGGATATCACCTATCACCGGCTCATCAGCGACGGCCCAAAGCCACAGCGCAAGGACGGCATCGTCCGCATCGCCTTCGACCGCCCCGAGGTGCGCAATGCGTTTCGCCCGCACACGGTGGATGAGCTCTACCGCGCGCTGGACCACGCGCGCCGCACGCCAGATGTTGGCACGGTGTTGCTGACCGGCAACGGGCCCTCCCAAAAGGACGGCGGCTGGGCGTTTTGCTCCGGCGGTGACCAGCGCATTCGCGGCCGCTCCGGGTACCGCTACGCCACCGAGCACGCGCACGATGACGCGACTGCCGACGAATCCACCGTCGACACCGCCCGCGAAAAAGTTGAGGGCGGCCGCCTGCACATCCTGGAGGTCCAGCGCCTCATCCGCACCATGCCCAAGGTGGTCATCGCCGTGGTTAACGGCTGGGCCGCCGGCGGCGGGCACTCCCTGCACGTGGTGTGCGATATGACCATTGCCTCCCGCCAGGAAGCCCGCTTCAAGCAGACCGACGCCGACGTCGGCTCTTTCGACGCCGGCTATGGCTCGGCCTACCTGGCCAAGATGGTGGGCCAGAAGTACGCCCGCGAGATCTTTTTCTTGGGACGCACCTACGACGCGCAGCGCATGTACGAGATGGGTGCCGTCAACGAGGTAGTTAACCACGCCGAGCTGGAGGACGCCGCCATCCAGATGGGACGCGAGATCAACATGAAGTCCCCCACCGCCCAGCGCATGCTCAAGTTCGCCTTCAACCTCACCGATGATGGCCTCATGGGCCAGCAGGTCTTCGCCGGCGAAGCCACCCGCTTGGCTTATATGACCGACGAAGCCGTCGAGGGCAAGGAATCCTTCCTGGAAAAGCGCGAGCCCAACTGGGATGACTTCCCGTACTACTACTAGTTCCCCCAAGGAGAGCCTGACGTGCTTTATTTTTCCATTGCCCTCGCGGCCATCGCGCTCGTTGCCGTCATCGGTTCCCGCGTGTGGATGCTGCGCCACATCCAGCAGGCCCAAAAGGATGGTGAGCGCCCCTTCGACCAGGAGGACGAACTCATCAATCCCTACGAGCACCACGGTTAACTAGCGCTTTATGCCCACACGTGGGCACCCATACCCACTTGAGTTCAATGCATTGAACTTTTTATTCCATCGCGCTACTCTCTTTTTGATGCATCGTTGAAAATCAATCACTTCGATCTCTAAGGAGAGACCCCCTCGTGTCCAATCATCGCCACCCCCAACGTGCCGCCCTTCTCACTCTTGTTGGTGCCACCGCCGTGGCCATGACAGCCTGCAGCACGTCCGCTGACTCTGCTAAGGATTCTTCCAGCGCTGCTGAATCCGACACCATCACGGCCGTCGCCACCACCACCCAAATCTGCGACTACCTCACACACATCGCAGAAGGCGGCCTCACCCTGGAAAAGACGGATGCCCAAGGAGAGAAAACCACCACCGGCAACGGTGACACCACGCTGGAGCTAACCTGCTTGCTCGCCCCGAATGCCAGCGCCCACGAGCACGAGATGACTCCGAATCAGATGCAGGCGCTCGCCCAAGCGGACTACCTCTTTACCAACGGCGTTGACCTCGAGCACTTCTTGGATCAAGCCATTGCTTCCTCCGGGTTCCACGGCACTATGGCTGTGACCTCCGGTGTGAAAAACTCCGGTGACACCCCCGAAGGCATCAAGGTGAAGGAAGGCTCCCACCGCATCGACGTCAAGCCGTGGCCGTTTGCTGGCGAAGACGGCGAAGAGCCGGAATTCAGCCACGATCCGCACGTGTGGACTTCCCCGAAGCAGGCCAAAATCCAGGTAGAGAACATCGTCGAAGAGCTGGCCACTAAGGCTCCATCTGTTAAGGAAGCCGGTGCAAGCTACGAAAAGCAGCTAGAGGATCTAGACGCCTGGGCGGCCAAGTCCCTAGGCGCCATCCCGCGTGAGGATCGCGTTTTGTTCACATCACACGATGCCTTCGGCTACTTTGCCAACGCCTACGATGTCACCTTCATCGGTTCTGCATTGAGTGATTTCAACAACCAGCAAGACGCCACCGCCTCCCACATCGATGAGGCAGCACGCACCGTGCGCGAATCCGGCGCCAAGGCCATCTTCGCGGAGAACTCCAATAACTCGAAGTCCATCGAGGCTATCGCGCGCGCCGCTGGCGTGAAGGCCATTACCGCTGAGGACGCCCTCTACGGAGACTCCTTGGGTATTCCAGGCAGCGCGGGCGAGACCTACATTGGCTCCCTCATCCACAACGTTTCCACCCTGGTCACCGCCTGGGGAGGAAAGCCGGCTGAACTGCCAGAATCCCTATCCGAGTTCGACTCCGCTCTCGCCCACTAATGGATTCTATACTGCGGCTTCACAACGCCTCCTGTTCTTATGGCTCTGTCCAGATCCTCAGCGAGGTCAACCTCGACGTAAAGAAGGGGCAGGCAGTTGCGCTCCTAGGCTCCAATGGCGCAGGAAAATCCACCCTGTTTAAATCCATCGTCGGCCTAGCCTCACTCCATGGACTTGAAACTCCTCGCCCGCGTTTGGGTTATGTGCCTCAACACCAAGACACCGATCCCACCTTCCCCGTCACCGCGTATCACGTGGTAGAGATGGGGATGCTCAGAAACGCTACTTGGTGGCAGCGCACGCTATCGATGCGCAGCTTCCGACCCCGCATCATAGAAGCACTCGAGGAGGTCGGCCTAGCGGATATCGCAACCACGCGTTTTGGTGAGCTCTCCGGCGGTCAGCGCCAGCGCGTCCTCATCGCTCGCGCGCTGGTATCAGATCCGCAGCTGCTGCTTTTGGACGAACCTTTCAACGGCCTCGACCAGACCAGCCGCCAGGTTTTGCTCGACACCATCACGAGGTTGAAAAAGCGCGGCGTAGCCTTGCTCATTTCCACGCACGATCCTATTTTGGCCCAGCGCACCTGCGACTGGGCTGGGCTCATTGCTGATGGCACGCTCACCCGCATGAATACCGAGGACGCCGTGGAGCGCTATGCCCAGGCCACGTCCTTCCTGCGCGAGGAGATACGGCCATGATGCTGTTGCTCACCGCTCCTTATATCCAGCGTGCACTCGTCTTCCTCCTTATCTTGGCGATCGCAGGTGCAGTGGTCAGTGCGGTGGTCAACCTGCGCCGTATGGAGTTCACTGTCGAGGCCACCGTCCACTCGGTCTTCCCCGGAATCGTCGTCGGCCTTGCCGTCGGCGGTATTGCCGGTATTCTGCCTGGTGCGGCGCTAGTGGGAGCGATAACCGTGGCCGTTTTTGTGGCATTGAATGCGCGTCAGCGTGGTACCTCCGATGCCGGCACAGCGGTAGTGTTGACATCCATGTATGGGCTCGGCGTGGTGATCAGCCTGCGCCATGGTGATACATCGGGGCAACTCGAGGCCCTCATGTTTGGCCGCTTGCTCGACCTCACTGCGGCCCGCCTCTACCCCGCTGCGGCCTTTTGTATTCTTGCCGCAGTGGTTCTGACAGTGACGTGGCGCTACCAGGTCGCCGTGGCCTTCGACCCCGTTGCGGCCTCCGCGCACGGCATTCCGGTCACCGCGGTCACGGTGACAGCACACGCGGCCGTGGCCATGGTGGTGGTCGCGGCGTCGGCAGCCGTTGGCGTCTTGCTGGTCTTAAGTTTCCTCGTTGTTCCCGGTCTTGCAGCGCGGCTTATGGCCCGCGGCCCCGGCAGCATGTGCCTAGCCGCTGCCGTGCTCTCAGTTGTAGCGGTGCTAGCCGGCTTTATAGCGATGCTCACGCAGACTTCCCACCAGCTCTCACCGCAGGCCATGGTGAGCCTCGCTCTAACGCTCACGCTGATTCCTGCGCTGATTATGCAGAGGAGGGTGCGATGAAACTAGCAGATCCCAGCATCCTCGTATTACCTGCAGCCGAAGCCATCGCCGTGGGTATGTTGGCTGGGCTTGTGGGCGCCTTCGTAGTGCTCAGTCGCCGAGTATTTTTCGCCGAGAGTCTCTCGCACGGCATCTTTCCCGGCGCGGTACTGGGCGTCGTGGGCGCTACTGCCTGTGGAATACACGCCACCTCCGGCCTGATGGTGGGTGCTGCGCTGGGGTGTATCCCACTCATTGTGCTTACCCGCTTCCTGGGCGGGGTGCGCGGGGTCAGTTCCTCCGCCGCAGCGGGTGTCACGTTGACCGTGGGCTATGCCTTGGGCATTGTCTTACTTCGGTGGTTCCAGCCACTGCCTATCCGCGTAGATACCTTCTTGGTCGGTTCTCTGACCACGGTGGATTCCCGCGATGTCACAGTGGCAGTAGCGCTGCTCATTGCCTGCCTAGTCATTCTGGTGCCGTTGCGGCGCCAGCTCATCGCCACCGCCTTCGACAGGGACTCGTTCCGTGCTTCGGGCGGGCCAACGCAGCTGTGCGAATACCTCGTACTCGGTACGGCTACGGCGACCATGGTAGCGCTCGTCCCCGCGGTGGGAACCATTTTGTCCCTCGCGCTGCTCGTGGCACCGGCTGCCGGCTTGCGCTGCTGGGTTGCCAGCCCAGGACACCTCCTTGCAGGCTCGGCACTGGTGGGAGTTGTTCTCGCTACGGGTGGTTTGGCAGCGGCAGTCATCTTCGATCTTTCCGCCGGCGGCACCATCGCCGTATTGGCGGGTGTGTTCTACGTGGGAAGTACCGTGTGCCGGGCGCTACGCTAACTACCTGTGACTCACATCCTCTCTCCGTTACCCGTAGATCCGCGTGACCCCGCTGCCATACTCGAAGATTTGGAGGCGGCTATCGCGGGGCAAGCAACCTTATTGCCACTTCCGGCGGATGACTTAACCCGCGCGCAGCTACTGCGTAACCACATGCGGGCGGGCGAGGCCATCGATTCCTCCATCGCGCTCGTCGTGGCAACCTCTGGGTCCACGGGCACGCCCAAAGGCGCACAACTCACAGCTGCCAACCTGGTCTCGAGTGCGGACGCTACGCATCGCGCACTAGGTGGCACCGGCCAGTGGCTGCTGGCCATGCCGGCTTCTCACATCGCGGGTATCCAAGTTCTCGTGCGCTCGCTCGTCGCGGGGGTGGAACCGCTGTGCTTGGACCTCTCACACGGCTTTAATATCGGTGATTTCTCCTCTGCTGCACACGAGCTTCATGCGACTGGGGATCGCTCCTACACTGCGCTGACCCCGATGCAGCTGGCCAAGGCCATGGATACGTTGGCGGGCATCAAGGCCCTGCGCACCTTTGATGCCATCCTCGTTGGGGGTGCTGCCACCCACCCGCAGCTGCTGGACTCGGCGAGGAAGCTGCGCATCAACATTGTCACCACCTACGGGTCTTCGGAGACGTCCGGGGGCTGCGTCTACAACGGCTCTCCTCTTCCCGGCGCGCAGGTGCGCATCGGCGAGAATGGCCGAATCTACCTGGGTGGGCCCATGATTGCGCAGGGCTACCGAAATGTGGATTCCTCTGCATTTAACGTTGATGAATCCGGAACCTCCTGGTTCGCTACCTCGGACGCCGGCGCGCTTATCGACGGCCACCTCACCGTCACCGGGCGCCTCGACGCCATCATCAACACCGGTGGGCTCAAGCTCCACCCGGAGCAGCTAGAACAACATATTCTGCACGTGCCCGGCGTAGAGGCAGCCTGCGTGGTGGGTATCCCAGACCCGCGACTGGGCCAGATGGTGGTCGCGGCCTATAGCGGCTGGGCCTCGCGTACCGACATTCTTGAGGCTCTCGATGACCTCCCTCGCTGGCAGGTGCCGAAGGACCTGCTGCGTGTGGACTCACTGCCCACTATTGGACCGGGCAAAGTGGACCGCCTGGCTGTGGCCGAGTTGTTTGCCTAAGCCGGGTGTGCCGGGCGGACGGTGACGTCCCGTGCGGCAACCTCCGCGAGGGAAAACTCATCAGCGCCGTGGCGGACTTCCACCAAGCCCGCGATGCGCGCGATAACGACGACCTCATCGCCCACGCCGACACCGCAGCGATCGAGGTAGCGCAGAAGTTCAGAGTCCTCATCGCAGACGCGCTGGATGATCAGGGGGACGTCGACAGGCGCACTATCAAGGGTGCCGCCCTCCAACACGTCGATGACGCCCTGTGCATCCGGAATAGGATCGCCGTGCGGATCGCGGGTAGGTGAACCTAGGTGTGCGTCGAGGCGCTCTATGAAGAGATCGGAGCACGCATGCTCCAGCAGGTCGGCGTCCGCGTGAACCTCATCCCAGGTATAGCCCAACTCCTGCACGAGGAAGGTCTCGAGCAGGCGGTGACGGCGAACCATCCCCATGGCCAGGGTCTTGCCTTCTTTGGTCAGGCTTACCCCGGCGTAGCGCTCGTGATTGACCAGCCCCTGGGCGGCAAGGCGCTTAATAGCTTCGGAGGCAGTGGGCACCTTCTGGCCCGTGCGCTGTGCAATCTGCTTGAGCGGAACCGCCTGCCCACCTAGGTGCTCGGAAAGATCCCACACCACCTTGAGGTAGTCCTGGGTCCGTTCAGGCAGGTCGTGGAGATGCATGGCCACCATTCTATCCGGCCCCTGAAACCGCGTGGCACAATACTAGCTATGCCGAATTCTGCCTACACTGCCACTCCTGCTGATTGGCTCCAGGGCGCGCGCCCGCACACCTGGGCCAACGCCTTCGCCCCCGTGATTGCTGGTACCGGTGCCGCCGCGGCGGCCCACGGTCTGCACTGGGGCCGAGCATTGCTGGCGCTCATCGTGGCCTGGGCGCTCATCATCGGCGTGAACTACGCCAACGACTACTCCGATGGCATCCGCGGCACCGACGATGACCGCACCGGCCCCCAGCGCCTGACCGGCGGCGGGCTGGCCAAGCCGCAGCACGTCAAGTTCGCGGCCTTCGCCTCCTTTGGCGTGGCGGCTATCGCCGGCATCTCCCTGTCATTGGCCGCAAATGCTGCCTGGTTCGTCCTCGTCGGCGCCGTGTGCATCGCCGGTGCGTGGTTCTACACCGGCGGCAAGAACCCCTACGGCTACCGCGGGTTCGGCGAAATCGCCGTCTTCGTTTTCTTCGGCCTCGTCGCAGTCCTCGGCACCGAGTACACGCAGGCCGGCCGCATCACATGGACGGGCCTTGCCTTGGCCGTGGGAATTGGCGGCATGAGCTCCGCGGTGAACTTGGCCAATAACATCCGGGACATCCCCTCCGATCAGGCCACCGGAAAAATCACTCTGGCCGTGCGCCTGGGTGATAAGAAGTCCCGCACGCTATTCATGACCCTGTTGCTGCTGCCGGTACTACTCACCATCGGCCTAGCCTTCGATTCCTGGGCAGCGCTCGCTTCGCTGCTCTACTTCCCCCTCGCGCTGGGCGCCATCCGCACCGTCAACCGCGGTGCGCGCGGGCCCAAACTCATCCCGGTGCTCGGAATGACTGGCCGCGCGATGCTGGTGTGGGCGGTTATCAACGCAGTAGCGCTGGCTCTGGTTTAGCCTCTGATTTAGCGGCCAGCCAGCTCCTCCTGGACCCACTTCTTGTGGGCCTTGCGCTGTGCGGAGTACTCCGCCAAGGTCTGGGTTGCTTCCACCCGCCACCTGGAGAAGATCAGCATGGACAGCGGCAGCGCCACGAACAGGGCCAGCAGCGCGGAAACCAGCAGCGGAAAAGTCTGGAGCACCGCCATCGCCAGTAGCTGAATCACCACGGTCAACACGATAAACAGCACCACGCGGGCCGCGCCATACTTCCACAAAGCGACGCGGGAGCGGCGCTTGAGCGCGGGGTCCGGCTGGGGCGGCTCGGGGTTCTGGGAGGCGTTGGTGGTGTTTTCTGTCTGGCTCATAATTCTCACTTTTGCTTCGCGGGCATTCCGTAGAATACAACGCATGGGTCGATTGATACTACTACTCTTGTTTGTCCTCGCGGCAGTCCTCGTCTGGAAGGCTTTTGGTCCGTCGAGTTGGAATAAGAACGTGCAGCAGGCGCAGCAGCCGCAGCGCCCGGCAATCAAGGGCCCCGATGATGACGAGGAATTCTTGTGGAACCTGGAGAAGCAGCGCTTCAAAGAGCGCCGCGCCAAGGAGCGGGAGGCCCAGCGCAAAGAGGAAGAGCGCCGGCGGCGCTCACAGGGCCAGCAGGAACCCAAGGCCCCCGAGGACAAGGACATTGAAGGCAAAGACTCTAAGGGGAAAGAGGCCTAGTCCTTCGGCACAAAAGCCACCTCGAGGCCGAGGGCCTCGGCCACCGCAACGACCTTTTCCCAGCGCACGCCGGAGCCACCGTGCTCAATGGTGTGCAGCGTGGAGCGCGAAATCCCGGCCTTTTCAGCCAGATCCTGCTGCAGGATGCCCAGCTCGCGACGGCGGTGCGCGAAGCCCTCACCGAGAGCAATGAGCTGCGGGTTATCGCCCGCCGGCTTGCCCGGCTTATGCCGCGGCTTAGGGGTATCCGCCATTTAGTTCAGCCCCGCGTAGGAGTGCAGGCCGGAGACAACCATGTTGATGAAGAACAGGTTGAACACCATGAGCAGCATCGCCGCGATGTTGATGTACGGCGCGGCCTTGCGAAAAGCCGGCGTCGCGCGGGCGTGCAGGTAGGCGGCGTAGAGGATCCAGGTGGCGAAGGACACGGTCTCCTTCGGATCCCAGCCCCAGTAGCGGCCCCACGCGGACTCCGCCCAAATAGCGCCCAGCACAATGCCTAGGCCCAAGGTCGGCAGCGCCACGACGCCCAAGCGATAAGCCAAGCGGTCGAGCTTCTTAGCCGAAGGAAGCGGGCGAGCAATCACGCCAAAGAAACCAGACTCATTGCCCTTCGGCTGGAATTCACGCAGCACGCTGAGCAGAGAGGCAATACCGGAAACGACGCCGATGGACGCGCCCAACGAGACCACGGTGACGTGAATCGGCAGCCAGTGAGACTGCAGTGCCGGAACCACTGGAGCGGATTCCGCATAGAGTTTGGTGGAGCCATAGAACATCAGCGCCAGGATCGGAGTAAGCAGCCACGGCCACAGGGTGCGCCACTCCTTGCGCTGCATGGCGATGGTCGCCACCACCATGGCGCCGGCGGTCACCATGAGCACGTACTCGTAGAGGTTGCCAAACGGGAAGCGTCCCGTTGCCAGACCGCGCAGCACGATGGCAGCCAGGTGCAGGGCGATGCCCAGCCACAGCAGCATCTGAGTCATGCCGCCGAGTTTGTCGGCGTTCTCCTGCTTCTTCGCCAGATCCGCATCTAGTTCAGCATCGGGGCCAGCGCTGGCGGTCGGGGGGACGTCGCCAAGCACGGCGCCATCTGCCGAAGCCCCCACGGTGGCGAGCTCACGCTGCTGCGGTGCAGCTGCGGTGCGGGCGCGCATGGCCTCAATGATGCTCTGCATCCGGCCGTAGTACACCAGGGACAGCACCAAGGCGAGCGCATAGACGACGAACGCGGTTTGCACCGCGATGTCTGAGAAGTTGGACAGATTCTGATCAACCTGCATGAGTGGGAAACCTTGCCTTCACAATCGTGCCTACCCCGTGCGCCACGCACGAGGCTGCATGAACGGAGAGATTTATGGTGTCCATAAGGCTACCCCCTTTTCCCAGCTGTATCCAACTTTTGAAGGATACGGTCCGCGCCTTTAGTCGGCGGAGTAGAGTTCGTCTTCCTCCAAGTCATCGGGATCCGGCAATTCCAAAAGCTCGCGGTGTAACTTGTGGAACTCCTCAGACCAGCCCGCGCGGTCGGTGCGGGCAAGCCCGCCCATCTCAACGTCGGTGCCGCCGTTGGCACCCGGGCGGATGCGTACCCAGACGCGGCGGCGCTTGATCACCAGGGAGCCGACCAGGGATACCAGCATGACCAGCGCGGACACCAGAACCCAGCTTTGGAAGGGATCATAGGAAACCTGGTAGTTCGCAAACTCGGAGGCACCGTCGAAGGTGACCTTGGTGCCGTCGTCCAGCGTGACCGATTCGCCCTGGGTCAGGTTGACGCGGTCGATCTTTTGCAGCTGCCCCGAGTGGACCAGGCTGGAATCGAGGGAAAAGAAGGACTGCGGCTTGCCCGTGTCCAGGCCGGCATCGCCGCGGTAGATATCGATAGCCACCGCCGGATCCAGCATCGCCGGGTAGGAGGATTGCAAGAGCTTACCGTTCTCACCGGACCACTCGGCGGTCGGCGCAAACAGGCCCTGGATGGCGATCTGGTTCTGGCGGCGCTCAAACAGGTCCGGGTACATGCCCGACGGCGGATCGAAACGCATCACGCCCGAGGAGAGAAAGAACGTGGTGTCATTGGGCTGGAACTGGATGGTCTGCGTGCGCTTTTCACCGTTGGGCCACTCCACCGTCATCGTCGGCGCAAAACCATGGCCCTGCAGGTAGACGCGGTTGCTCTCAATACGCAGCGGGTGGTTGACCTGCAGCTTGTAATCCTCCCAGGTCTCCGGGTCCGTGAAGATATCATCGCCGGCGGCATAGGACACATCGGAGGTGAACATCTCCGCCTGGCCATTGGGCAGGTAGTCCGCGGTGAAGTCGTGGGCCTTAAAGCAGAAGGGGTGCAGACCCGTGCCGTCGAAAAGCGGGCCTGCGCGGAAGGAGTCATAGACGGAGGTTGAGGTATTACAGAACTCCGTGGACTGCGGCTGCTCTTGGGTCTGGCCCTGGGAGTTCTTTTCCGTCACCACGATGACCTGGCCCTCATAATGCACCAAGCGCCCGGCTGCCATGGTGAGCAGGATGGCCACGAGCGCGATGTGGAAGATGAGGTTGCACAGCTCGCGGGCATAGCCGCGCTCCGCCGAGAAGGACTGAGCGCCCGCGCGGTCCTTCTCCGGGGAAACCTCGCTCACGCGCCACTTCTTCAGCATCGCCTTGGTGGCCGCGGCAATCTCCTCCGGGGGCTTCTCCGAATGCCCGGTGGCGTTCAGCGGCATCTTTTCCAGGTACTTCGGCGCGCGCGTCGGCGGGGTGCGGTAGGCCTTGTAATGATCCCAGGAGCGCGGGATGATGCAGCCCACCAGAGAAATCATGAGCAGGACGTAGATGGCCTGGAACCAGACGGAGGAGAAGACGTCGAAAAGCTGCAGCTTATCGTAGATTTCCGCAACCTTGCCGTTGGTCTCAATGAAGTCATTGACATTGGACTCGTTGAGCGAGCGCTGCGGCAGAAGCGAACCCGGAATGGCTGCAATGGCCAGCAGGAAGAGCAGCGCCAGCGCGGTGCGCATGCTGGTCAGCCAGTGCCAGGCCTTGCGGATATATCTCACGAAAATTCTCCTTTACAGCAGCGTCGCGCCATAGGACACGGTCCACTGGCGGATGGCGTTGATGAAATCTCCCCACAGTCCGGTCAGCAGCGCCAGGCCGACGAGGATCATGGCGATGCCCCCGAGAATCTGGATGGTTCGGGAGTGCGTGCGCATCCAGGACACGGTGCGCATGGCCTTAACCGAGCCCAGTGCCACGAGCAGGAAGGGCAGGCCGAGGCCCAGGCAATAGCCGATGATGAGGATGGTGCCGCGCAGCGCGGTGGTTCCTTCGGTTCCGACGGAGACGGACATGATGGCGGCCAGCGTGGGGCCCAGGCACGGGGTCCAGCCCAGGGCGAAAACCCCGCCGAGCAGCGGCGCGCCCAGCCACGTGGTCCAGCGCCGCGGCGCCATGCGCGTGTCCTTTTGCAGCACCGGTACCACGCCCATGAACACCACACCCATGAGGATGGTGATGACGCCGCCGGCGCGCATGAGGGTGTCCGCGTTGAGAGTCAGCGCCGAAATGGCGCCGAAAACTGACACGGTGGCTAGGACGAAGACGACGGTAAAGCCCAACACGAAGAGTGCTGCGGCACCGACGACGGCCCAACGCCGGCGCTTGCCGACGCCCACCCCCAACTCCTCGTCATAGCTCACCTCACCGCCGACCACGGAGGCGAGGTAAGAGATATAGCCAGGAACCAGTGGAACCACACACGGTGAGGCGAAAGAAACCAATCCGGCCACGGCCGCGGCGAACACTCCGAGAAGGAGCGGGCCGGACACGGCGGCATCGGCAAAGTTTTGTCCCACACCGTCAGCGGCAAGGATCACTGTTCTTTCTCCAGTTCGTCGACGACCTCGAGGACATCCTTCTCCGTGATCTCGGTCAGGAAGACCGCGGCGGGGCGGTGCTGCTTATCCAGAACGATGGTGGTGGGCACCACGGAGGTAGGAACGCCGCCGAGCGCCGCGGCCGTCTTGAAGGGCGGATCGTAGATGGAGGGGTACTCCAGCCCGTTATCGGCCATAAAGTCCCGGGAGATCTCCGGGTTGAAGTCCTTGACGTTGATGCCTAGCACGGTGCCGACCTTGCGCTTTTGCAGCTCCGCGTGGATGGCCTGGAGGTCATCTGATTCGGAGCGGCACGGCGCGCACCACTGGCCCCAGGAGTTGAGGACGACGATCTGGTCCTTGAAATCCGAGAGCTTGATCGTCATGGACTCATCCCACAGGTCCTCGCCGGAGAAATCCTTGAGCGGCTTGCGGTCTTTTTCCGCATAGCGGATGGTGGTCTGCCCGCCGGGCGAGATGAACTGGAAGGTACCGCCGGAAGCCACGGCGTTCTGTGCGTTGTCCTCGCTTTGCGCACAGCCAGCCAATGCCAACACAGCGACAGCGCTGGCCACCGCAGCGCGAATAGTTCTGCGTCCCATTAGATGTCCTGTGCCGGTTCGGAGTAGAAGATATCGATGATTTCGCGGTCGCGGTAGACCAGTGACGTCACCGAGGCCAGCGCGCACTCGCGGTTCCACGGCGCGTGGGCCAGGCGCTTGCCCAACACGGTGCGCTGCACCATGACGATGGGTAGCTGATGGGACACCACGATGGCCTCGTGTCCCTCGGCCTTGGAGCGGGCACGCTCGGCGGCGTCCATCATGCGCGCGGCGATCTCCTCGAAAGGCTCGCCCCACGAGGGCTCAAGCGGGTTGACCATGAGCGGCCAGCGCTGCGGGTTCCACAGCTGCGAGTTCCAGCCCTTGGTGCGCAGGCCCTCGAAGCGGTTTCCGGACTCGATGACGCCCTTGTCGACGTCCACCTCCAAGCCCGTTACCTGTGCAATCGGCAGCGCGGTTTCCTGCGCGCGCTGCAGCGGCGAGGCCGCCAGGTACGTCACGTCATGGCCTTCGAAGGCTTTCGCCGTGCGCGCGGCCATCGAATGCCCACGGGAGGACAAGTGATAGCCCGGGATGCGCCCGTAGAGGATCTTATCCGGGTTATAAACCTCGCCGTGGCGGACGAAGTGGACGATGGTGGTGGACATATACCTGTGTCTATCCCCTCAAATGGTTGGTTTACTGCGGGCGCTGCGCGCTGGCGGCGGCCTGGGCGGCAGGCTTGAGAGCTGCCTCGATTACCTCAAAATCATTGTCCGTGAGCGCATCAGACACAAACCAGGTCTCGAAGGCTGACGGCGGGACGTACACGCCGCCCTCCAGCAGTGCGTGGAAGAAGGGTGCGAAGCGCCAGGTATCGGCGGCCTGCATATCGGCGAAGTTGCGGCCCTGGCCCTCGGCGAAGCGGATGGAGAACATCGTCTCCGCGCGCTGGATGTGGTGTGCTACTCCGGCGGCATCAAGCGCCTCGGTGATGAGACCGGTCAGGCGATCCGCATTGGAGTGCAGGCGCGGGTACAGCTCTTCGTTGGCCAGCTCCAGAGAGGCCAGACCGGAGGCCATCGCCACCGGGTTACCGGACAGCGTGCCCGCCTGGTAGACGGGGCCAGCGGGGGCGAGGGAAGCCATGACGTCGGCGCGGCCGCCGAAGGCAGCAGCGGGCAGGCCACCGGAGACCACCTTGCCGAAGGTCACCAGGTCACCCGCTACCCCATCGACACCGAACCAGCCCTTGTAGGAGGTGCGGAAACCGGTCATGACCTCATCGAGGATGAGCAGGGCGCCGTCGGCATGCGCGATCTCCTTGAGTGCCGCATTGAAACCCTCCTCTGGGGCCACGGTGCCCATGTTGCCGGCGGCTGCTTCGGCGATGATGCAGGCGATCTCTCCCGGATGCGCGGCGAAGGCCTCGCGGACGGCGTCGAGATTGTTGTACGGGACGACGATGGTGTCCGCAGCCGAGGCACCCGTGACGCCCGGGGAATCCGGCAGCGCGAAGGTGGCCACGCCGGAGCCAGCCGACGCCAACAGCGCATCCACGTGGCCGTGGTAGCAGCCCTCAAACTTCAGGACCTTGGCGCGGCCGGTGAAACCGCGGGCCAGCCGCACGGCGGACATGGTGGCCTCGGTACCGGAATTGACCAGGCGCACCTGCTCCACCGCGGTGCGCTTGACGATGTGCTCCGCCAGCAACGTCTCGCCCTCGGTGGGCGCGCCGAAGGAGAGGCCATCGGCAGCCGCCTTCTGGACTGCCTCCACGATGGCCGGGTGGGCGTTGCCGTGGATCATCGGGCCATAGGAACTAACCAGGTCGACGTACTCGTTGCCGTCGATGTCCCAGAGGCGCGAGCCCTCGCCACGGGCGATGACGCGGGCTTGGCCACCCACGGATCCGAAGGCGCGGACCGGGGAATTCACGCCACCCGGGGTGACCTTCGTGGCGCGCTCGAACCACTCGGCGGACTGGGACGTATTCTGCTGATTTCGCTGGCTGGAGTTAGGCATAGCCCACATTGTATCGGTTTTAGCCCTATACAAAAGTTTGAGTCCCCTTGTGTCCTTCCGTCCTCCCTCCACTGCCTCCTAAGCGGCAGCAATCGCTCGCGCTGCGCGCCCGCTACTGTGGCGCTATGCTGGCAGCACACTGTTGATTCTGCCTTTCCTTATTTAAGCGCTGGGGTGCGCTGTGGAGAGGCACTACTTAAGGGGGATTCCCATGGCATCGCGCCGTTTTCTTGTCATTCTTGCCTGCCTTCCACTGTCTGCCTGCGCTGCCACTCAGGCAGAAACCGCTCCGCGAACCGAACCCAGCCCTACCACCTCGGCCCAACCAACGTCCTGGCAGCCGAATGCCCTGCCCCAGCCGGTCAACCGCTTTGGCGACACCACCTCTATCTCGCCCGCCCCGGCCGAACCGGAATCTGAAACCGAGGCGCCCGCGCCCGCACCCACGACCGTCGAGGCCCCCGCGCCACGCATCGAAGTAGAAACCGTCACCCTCCCCGCCCCGGCGCCCGCACCCCGTCCGGCCCCACCGCAGCGGCCCAAGCCCAAGCTGGAACTGCCCGAGCCCCCGCGGGTGCCCACGTCCATCCCCATCCCGCCAGAAGTCCAAGCCGGCCTCGACCGCATACCGACACTTCCCCCGCTGCCGCGCGCGGAGGATATACGCATCGATGTGCCCTTCTAAAAGGCGGATACCAAGTACGTTTCGATCAAATAGTGGCAGAAAAACGCCCATTTTCGGACCCTTAGTTGATCGAAACGTCGCCAATCCTCATGGCCTCACACCATCTAAGGGTAGACCCTGATCTACCTCCTATATTCCCCCGCTGTACATGACAGGAAGCATAGCCGGGAGTTAAGCTGAACCCGATTTTCAATGACGGCGTTTACCTGACAGTAAGGGACTCATGAACAAGAAAGCTCTCGGCATCACCGCCGGCGCTATCGCTGCGGTTCTCCTCGCAGGCGGTGGTGGAATGTACGCACTAACCAGCGGCTCCTCCGACATTCAGCTCACCGCTAGCGATGTCACGACAACCGCCAAGGAAGACCTCATCAGTTCCGTCTCCGCCACCGGCACCGTCTCCGCCGAGCGCGAGATTTCTCTGACGAGCTCACTGACCGGACCCATCCAGTCCCTAGACGCGAAGGTGGGTGACCGCGTCGAGGCCCAACAGCTGCTCGGCCGCATGGACACCACCGAAACCGAGCGCGAGCTCGAAGCCCAGCGCACCTCCCAAGAGGCAGGCAAGCTCGAGGCCGTCCACCAGATCGAGGACGCCCAGCTTCAGCTGCGCCAGCTTCAGGATTCCCTCGACCAGGGCCTCAACCCGGAGGTCAATAGCGCCCAGTCCGCCGTGAATTCGGCGCAGACCGAGTACGCCGAGGCGCAGCGCAAGCTCGACGATGCCCTCGCTACCAAGGGCGACCGCCCCGAGGTTGCCGAAGCCCGCGCGGCCGTCGAGCAGGCGCGCTCCGGGGTGCGCGATGCCGAGTCCAAGTCCTTCCAGTCCGCGCTGGCCTCCATCGGCACCGCCACCGAGGACCCTTCCGGCATCAACACCGCCAGCGCTTTCTTAAGCTACCTGGACTCCGATGAAGCTGTGCAAGACTCCGAGCGCCAATTGAAGGAATCCGAGGAATCCTATGGCCGCCTCCTCCGTGGCATCGACCGCGAGCTCGGCGAACAGCAGCGCGCCACCGCCGCTTCCTACCAGGCCGTCTCCGATGCCGAGCGTGCACTGCAGGCCAGCAACCTGGCCATCGAACACCAAATCGCCTCCCAGTCCCAAGCGGTGAACCATGCGGTGGAGACGGCGGCGTCGGCAAGCGCCAGCAACGCCAAGGAGAATGGGCCTCTGGAGTACACGCTCTCCCAGGCCGACCTGCGCTCCCCTCTGGCGGGAGTTGTCACCTCCGTCAGTGGTGAAGCCGGCATGCCCGCCGAAGGCCCCATCCTCACGGTGGCGGATGATTCCTCGCTGTTGGTGAAGTCCACGGTCAAGGAGGGTGACATCGCCCGCATCAAGGTCGGCGATGAAGTCACGTTCACCTCGCCGTCGAGCCCCGGCAAGGAGTACAAAGGCAAGGTCACCTTCATCTCCCCCACGGCCGAACAACCTGAGGTAGAAGCCGGTGCAGGTGGCGGCTCCGGCAAACCATCTGGTTCCACCAAGCCTGAGTTCCCCGTGCACATCCGCGTCGATGGCAACCGCGAGGGCCTGCGCCTTGGTTCCACCACGAAGGTGAAGATCATTACGGAGAAGGACAAGAACGCCATCACCGTGCCGCTCTCCGCCATCTATGAAGAAGGCGGCAAGAAGAACGTCCTGGTCATCGACAACGGCACGATCCAGGCGCGCGAGGTGAAGATCGCCAGCGAATCTGATTTCTCCGCCGCCATCGCCTCCGGCCTCAAGGAAGGCGAGACCGTCATCAGCCAGGCGGATACGCATAAGGACATGATCGGCATGTCCGCCTCCGTCGATGGCTCCGATGATGCGGAAGAGAACGCATGAGCCGCCTCATTGAGATGCGGGGAATTGTCAAACGCTTCAACGAGGGCCTCGACAGCGAGCTGACCGTCATCCCCGGCCTCGACTTCAGCGTGGAGGAAGGCGAGTTCGTGGCCGTCGTGGGCCAGTCCGGCTCCGGCAAGTCCACGCTCATGAATATCATCGGCTTGCTCGACCGCCCCACCGCTGGTGAGTACCAGCTGGCTGGGGTGGATGCGCTGGCGCTTGGCGACGACAAACTAGCCTCCTTCCGCGGCCAAAAAATCGGTTTCATCTTCCAGAATTTCAACCTGATCGGCCGCATGTCCGCGCTGAAGAACGTGGAGATGCCCATGGTTTATGCGGGTGTTTCAGCCCACGAGCGCACCCAGCGCGCGGAAGAGCTTTTGGAGATGGTCGGCATGTCCGACCGCATGAATCACCTGCCCAACGAGCTATCCGGCGGTCAGAAGCAGCGCGTGGCGGTAGCCCGCGCACTGGCCAACCAGCCGGATATTCTGCTGGCGGACGAGCCCACCGGCGCACTGGATTCCCAGACCGGCCGCATGGTCATGGACCTCTTCCACGAACTGCACCGCACGCATGGAAAAACCATCTTGTTCATCACCCACAACCCGGAATTGGCTGATGAATGCAGCCGCACCGTCACGATGAAGGACGGGGTGTTGTCATGAATTTCGCTGAATCCACCAAGATGGCGCTGACCAGCCTGCGCACCAACAAGATGCGCTCGGCGCTGACTCTCTTGGGCGTCATTATCGGCATCGCCGCGGTCATCGCCATCGTCACGCTCGGCCACTCCTTGCAGTCCTCCGTGCAGAAGGACTTAGACAAGGTCGGCGCGAACAACTTCACCGTCCAGGTCAAGGAGCGTCCTGAGGAGGGCGAAGAAGAAGAGGCTGATGATCCTTTCATGGGCGGTGGCTTCGTCGAAGACGAATCCTCCATGCTCACCCCTGACATGCTGGACCGCGCCAAGGAGGTCTTGGGAGATCAGATCGCCGGCATCAATATCGGCGAATACAGCTCTTATTCCGGCGCCCTCGTGGTCGAGGGCGAATCCGGGGAGGAGACCGCCAACCTCCTGGTCCGCCCCACCAACCCGGACTATGTCTCAGGCTCGTCCTATTCCATCGTGGCCGGGCGCTTCCTCAGCGAAGACGATATCGATTCCAGCCGGGCAGTGACCATGCTGGATAAGGAAACCGCCACCAAGCTTTTCGGCGCTCCTGAAGACGCCATTGGCCAATACGTGAGCTTTGAAAGCCAGGAGGCCTCCCCGATCGAGCTCGCCGTCATCGGTGTTTTTGAGGAACCGCAAACCGGGCCTTTGGTGGGCGGTGGCCCCAGCCAAACCGCCTTCGTTCCCTACCCGCTCGAGGCCGAGTTCTCCGATTCCCCGGGTGCTGGCACCGCCTTCAGCGAGGTCACCGTTCGCGGCAACCCGGACTTGGATAAGGCCGCGGTAGCCAGCAACCTGCAGCGCGTCTTCGATAGCTACTACAAAGACAACCCCGACTACATGGTCAAGGTATCTGACTTCAGCGATGACCTCGCGTCCTTGAACCAGATCTTCACCACGATGAGCCTGGTACTCGCGGCCATCGGCGGCATCTCGCTGCTCGTCGGCGGCATCGGCGTGATGAACATTATGCTCATCACCGTTACCGAGCGCACCCGCGAGATTGGCATCCGCAAGGCGCTTGGCGCACGCCGCCGTGATATCCGCATCCAGTTCATCACGGAGGCCATCGTGGTCTGCCTCATCGGTGGTCTCATCGGCATCGCCATCGGCACCGCCGCTGGCATGGCGGGCGCGGCCGCCATCGGCTCACTCGTAGCGCCGCCGCTGTGGGCGGTCATCCTCTCGCTGCTCTTCTCGCTGGCTATTGGCCTCTTCTTTGGCTACTACCCCGCAGGCAAGGCCGCGAAGCTGGACCCGATTGAGGCGCTGCGCTACGAATAGCGACGCGTTCAACCGAACCGGAACAAAAAGATAGCCCCAGCATCGCTGGGGCTAGAGCTTATTTGCCTTGCGGCTTGATATCCAGAAGCCTACTACGTAAGTACACAGGCGTCCACCCACCGATATGATGATTCTTCTTCGTCGTCGTTTCAAACGACGACGCCTCCTAATGCACCACCTTCAGGCCCACGATCCCACCAATGATCATGGCGAGGAACAGCACCTTCCAGACGGTTGCCGCCTCGTGCCCGGCGGCGAAGGAATAGATGACGGTAACCACCGCGCCCACGCCAGCCCACACCGCATAGGCCGTGCCCACGGGGATGGACTTCATGGCCCAGCCCAACCCGCCCATCGAAATGGCACAGGCAACGAAAAAGACCACCGAGGGCCACAGGCGGCTAAAGCCCTCCGACTTATCCAGCGCCGCTGCCCACACAGCCTCAAAGGCGCCGGAGAAAATCAACACAAACCACGACATGGCCAGCCCTTTCTGGCCGTCTTGTCGCGTCACCGGGTACGGCTCCCTCGTCCGGGGCTCGCATAAATCGCGGCGAGCCTGCCCACAATAATGGCACACTGGGCGGCATGAAGATTGCATTCCTAGGTACTGGCCGCATGGGCACTGAGCTCGCCCGACACCTCCTCAAGAACCATGAGCTCACCGTTTGGAACCGCACCGCCGAGCGCGCGCAGCCGCTGGTCGAGTCCGGCGCTACCCTCGCCGATTCGCCCACCGCCGCCGTAGAGGGCGCAGAGGTCATCATTACCTCGCTCTTTGGCCCCGATGACATCCGTGAGCGAGTCATTGACGCCAACCTCATCCCGGAGGGCGTGACCTGGATCGATACCACGACCGTCTCCCCCGATGCCGCCCGCGAATTCGCTGCCGCGGTCGACTCTTATGTCCACGCGCCCGTCGTCGGCTCGCTAGGCCCAGCACGCGAAGGCAAGCTCGGCGTTTACGTGGGCACGCCTGACGACGACCGCCGCGAGCTCGCCATGACCATCGCCGAGCCGTGGGCCGATGAGAACAAGCTCATCGGCGTGGAGTCCGCCGCCACCGCGGCGATTGGCAAGCTCCTGGCCAACCTAGCACTTGCCGTTACCGCGGAGGGCGTGCTGGAAGCACTCCACCTCGGCGAGTCCGAGGGCCTCGATTCCGAGGTCATCCTCGAGATGCTCGACATCACCGGCCTGGCCTTCATGAAGAACATGAAGGGCCCGTTCATCACCGGCGAGCGCAACACCACTCCGGGTGACTTCACCGTGGATGCCCTGTGCAAGGACGCCAAGCTCATGGAGATGACCGCCAACAAGCCGCTGCCTGCAGTGGCCGCCGCCATCGAGCGCTTTGAGGAACAGCAGGCCATGGGCCACGGCGACCAGGACTTCTCCTCCATCTTCGTCTTCCGCAACAAGGGCTAGCCTCGAGAGCTAGGCACTGCGCTTTCCGACGAGCCCGCGCAGCACCTCCTCCAGCTGCGCGTTATCCCCCGTGTCCTGGCTGTGAAAGCGCGCGGCAATAAACTCCGCGCGTACGCGGCTATCACTCGCTAGCCGCTCCACATTAAGTTGGTATCCTGCCGCCGTAACCAGCGCATCAAAGAACACCGTCTGCGTACGGGTATTGCCTTCCCTAAAACTATGCACCACATTGAGCTCGCCCCACAGCTCCGCCAGCTTGGTCACAAACTCATCAATCTCTAGGCCACGCAGAAAATCATCCTTCGCCAGCCCCGCAAACAGCTTCTCTGCTGCCTTCGTCATTTCCGGCCCCGCCGGATAGTAGGCATGCCCAGCCTTAATCATGAACTGGTCTGTAGGGGCAGTCCGCTCTTCACCCGCCCAGTCATACACATCCTGAAAAAGATGTCGATGTATAGCCTTGAAGTGCGCGTAGTCAAAAGCACCTTCCACAGGTGCCGACTCCAACTCGGTTATCCGAAGAAATACAAGCTTTTCTTCCAAGATCCGTAGTTCTTCTGCGTCATCTAACCCCAAGCGATTCTTCAGAACCTTGGTCCCTGGAATGAAATAGCTCTCCCAGCCCCCGCTCATGTTTCTCCCCCGCGCTCTATTTCAGCGAAGCTCGCCGAACACGAGCGATAGCTTCGTCGGCAGATAATGTCCCTGCAGCCACCTCGCGGCCCAGCTGGCGCACGTACTCATCAGTCACATCGTGGCCTGCTAGACGCAGCGCAGCATCGCTCAACGCTAACGGATCACGGTCGCTACTACTGCTTTCAATTTGAACAGGCTCCGACATTGCTATCCTCCCGAGTTTTCAACTACATTTTCTCTCATTTTAGCAGCTCATGACACCAATCCCAAGGGTGTTTCCCACCTCGAAAAGAACGTTCGGGGCGTGCATTTTGCTAAACTTCATAAATAAGTTTTAACTATTGTCTAGCCGCCCAATGTAAGGAGCACGCCGCCCAGCAATGCTTTCCATCGACGCCGATTATGGGCATTCCACGCCCCTTGGACATCTTGAGAAGGACTTCGCCCCAGGCCGCATCTATGGCCTCGCTGGGCCCAACGGTTCAGGTAAATCCACGTTGCTAGCCACGCTCGGCGGTGAGCTTGCGCCTCTCGAAGGCTCAGTGGAGTGCGACGGCCATCCCGTCGGCACGAAGGAGCAACCGGGTGCTGTACTTACGGTGGCTGAGCCGGTTTTCCTCCCCGACCTCACCGTGGGCGAGCACCTGGACTTGATAGGAAAGGCGACAGGGGTGGACGTCGCCAAGCTCTGCGAACTCTGGGCGCTTGAGCCTCTCCTCCCTCACCCCGCCTCGCGCCTGTCCTCAGGCCAGCGCCAGCGCGTGTTCCTGGCCGCACAGCTGTACCAGCCGGCGCGCGCAGTGCTTATCGACGAGCCCGAGCGCCACCTCGACGCCACCTGGACTGAGTTCCTCGCAAGCGAATTGCGCTACCTAGCCGACGAGGAGAATCGCTGCATCGTCGTGGCCACGCATTCCGACACGATCACCCAGGCCTGCGACGAGGTGGTGCAGCTGTGATGCGCACGCTATCCCGGCTAGGTGATGGCATTTGGTATCTCATCCTCGCCGGTATCGTCATCGGCTTCGGCTACACAGGATGGCAAGAAGTCAGCGCCGTCGTGCCTATCATCCCGGCGCGCATCACGCTGACTGGTGTCGCTCCTATTGCCGGCATCGTGGGACTGCTCGCTCTCATCATGTTCGCCGAGACTCTTTATCCCCTACGGGCGCTCTCCCGGGAACGTTGGGTGTACGTTGATCGCCCACACGGCAAACTCCGCGGTACCGACTGGATCACATGGACGCAGCTGATCGGGTTCGGGGTCTTAGGTCTCGGCATCTGCGTGTCCACCGGGCTATCCCCGTGGTTCGCGCTGACAGTCCCGGCCCTGCGTTTCGTCGTGGGGTGGCGCTCGTTCACGCTGGCTTCGCTTCTCAGCGCTGGGCATACGCGCCTGGTCGGTGGATCCGGCCTTGGTCTGCTTGATTCGGAGGTCACCTCTGATGCCATTGCGAGCCAGTCCGCCTGGATTCCTCGTCGCACCCATGCGCCCTCCACGTTGACGGGTCTCTTCTTCCGTCGTCTGGGACGACGGTGGTACATCGGCGTCGGTGCGCTCGCAGCCCTCGGCTTGACGTTGGGGTTCGCCCCACAGCTCGGGGCGCTGGCTATCGTCGGATTCATGTCCGCGTGGAGCATCGTCGGCGCGGCGGTTGGGCGCGCTGCCTCCTTCGGCCGCGTCAGCGACGATGCATGGCCCGACTGGGGCCTTCCCCTTATCGCTTCAGTGGGCACGGCGCTCCTTGGTGCTGGTGTCCTCCTCTTGGTGTGGAAGCTCTCCGCCATCGCAGTGGTGCTCATCATCGCCGGTCTTAGCTGGGCGTCGTTTAAGCGTTCCCGCCCGGCACAGGTAGACAGCATGTCCATGCTGGACAGCGGCGGCTTCGGTGTCTCCTTCTCCCCCGAGGTGCTGCACTACATTGCCCGCGGCGCCCTCGGTCTTGGTGTGGCGGCCCTTGCGCTGGGGTATTAGCCGGGCTAGTCTTTCGGGCATGAAGATTTTTTCCTAATTCGACGTCACACTTTTTACACGACTTACTCGAAGGTGGATTTCTTCATGCCTATTTCTTTTTCTCATCTCACCGTCGTTTGGCCCGACGGCACCCCTTGTTTCACGGACCTCACCGGTACGTTTTCCTCCAACTTCACCGGACTGGTCGGGGCGAATGGTTCCGGAAAGTCATCGTTGGCCAAGGTCCTTGCTGGCCTCATTGCCCCGACTTCGGGAACGGTATCCGCGGGCTCAGTCCTCTATGTCGACCAGGATTTAGGCCTCCATACGTCTAGCACCATCGCCGATGTCTTTGGCGCGACCGAAGTCCTCAACGCCATTGCCCGCATTGAGGCTGGCGAATACTCGGAAGAGCTCGCCGCCACTGTTGGTGAGCAGTGGGATTTGGCAGAGCGCATCGAAGCGGCTCTCGACGCTGCGGGTATCCCCTTCCCGCTGGATCGCACTATCGGCACATTGTCGGGTGGTGAAGCCGTGACCGTGGCGCTGACCGCCGCATTCTTCCGCAAGCCGGATGTCCTCATCCTCGACGAGCCCACCAACAACCTGGACTCCGAATCGCGCCAGCGCCTGCTCGAGCTCATTCGCACCGCGCCGATGCCGGTTCTCGTCGTCTCACACGACCGCGAGCTCCTCGCGCACGCGGATAGCATTGCGGAGCTCTACCACGGAACACTTCGCGAGTTCGAGGGAAACTACTCCTCCTACCACGCAGCGATTGATGCCGAGCAGGATTCCGCGCAGGCCAAGGTCCGAGAGACCAAGGCCGAACACCGCAAACAAATCCGCGAGCGCGCCGCCATGCAGACCCGCATTGCGCGCGATGCCCGCCGCGGCAAGAACTTCGCCGCCTCGAAGCGCAAACCCGGCATGGCCATGGGCTTGGACAAGAACCGTTCTGAGCGCTCGGCCGCTGGGCGTTCTCAACAGGCCAACGATGCAGTGGCTGCCGCCCTGTCGGCTCATGACAAGGCACAGCGCGCGCTTCGCGACGACACCCATGTCCACATCGACCTCCCCGGCACTGAGCTGCCCGTGGGCACCCGCGTGCTGGTCAGCGATCTGCTCAGCATTACTGGCCCTGAGCGTGTTCGCCTCGCCGGGCCCAACGGCAGCGGCAAGACCACCTTCCTCAACCGCATCGCCCGCGGCGACGTCGAGTACGCGCTGCCCTGCGGATACATCCGCCAACGCATCGTCCTGCCTGAGGAGAAGTCGGTGCTCGACATCGTGCGGGAGGCCAACCCCAACGCGGACCCGCAGTTCCTGCGCGACCAGCTGGCCCAAATGCTCTTTATCAACGACAAGATCCACCAGCCAGTGGGCCAGCTTTCTGGTGGCGAGCGCTTCCGCGTCGAAATCGCCCGCGTCTTGCTCAGCGACCCAGCCCCGCGCTTTCTGCTTCTCGACGAACCGACAAACAACCTCGATATCCCCACCACCGATTGGCTGATTGAGGTGCTCACGAGCTACCGCGGGGCATTCATCCTGGTCAGCCACGACGAGCACGTGTGCGAGCAGCTCAACCTCACAACGACCGTTTCCATGGATGACTACAACTCGCTCCGTGAAACGGAATACCTTCTGCGTTCCCCTCGCAATGCAGAGCGACTACGTAACTCCATCGACCAGCTGAAGACATCTGACAAAAGGCAGGCGCCGACAGCGGGCTAGCTGACGAGTGCCTGCGCGGCAGCGCGGGCGCCGGCGATGACGGCGGGCACGCCGACTCCATCGGCCCAAGCGCCGGCGGTGGCGATACCGGGGACGTCGGCAAGCGCGGCACGCACGGCGGCAACGGTAGCCAGGTGCTTTTCGTCATAGCGGGGGATGCCGCCGAACCAGCGCTGCGTGTAGATCTCCTCCACGCCGGCGGCGCGGCCGTCGAAGCCGGTGATCTTCTGCAGGTCATCGAGGGCATAGTCCACCAGGTCATCTTCCTCCGCACGCACGAGGGCGTCATCGCCGAAGCGGCCGAAGGAGGCACGCACGAGGAAGCCCTCGCGCTCGCCCAAGTGCGGCCACTTGTTAGAGGAGAGCGTGAAAGCCTTGGCGCGCACGTCTGGTTCGTCGGAGGCAACGAGGATGCCAGTGGCCTCCGGAAGGGAGTTGCCCTCCGGATCCGTGGCGGAGGCGAAGTTGAAGCCGACGACCACCGAGGAAGCCAGCTGGACGGTGGACAGTTCCTGAGCAGCCTCAGGGGCAACAGCCTTGAGCAGGCGCGCGGTCGTAGGTGCCGGGGTGGCAAAGAGCACGCGGTCGAAGGGGCCGATATCCCCCGGCGCGCCCTTGACTTCAAAGGCATCGCCCTTGCGCGTCACTCCGGAGACGAAGGTGTCCAGGTGAATCTGCGCGCCGGACTTCTCAGCCAGGGCCTCGTAGAGCTCGGCATAGCCGCCCTTGAAGGTGCCGAAGACGGAGCCTTCGGCCGGGCTGCGGCCGGACTCGATCTGTTTGATTGCCGCCGACAGGGTTACCGGGCCCTCTTTCGCCAGCGAGTCCAGCGTGGCCGCTAGGTGCGGAACCGTGGCGCGGAGGCCCAGGTCATCGGCCGTACAGGAGTACACACCGCCGAGGAGCGCGGAGACCACGTGGTCCACCACGTCATCGCCGTATTGCTGGCGCACGAGCTTGCCCACGGAGACATCCCCGCCGACTTCCCACTCAAAGGGCTGCTCGTTGGTGATGCGCTCATTGGTGGCAGCGGAGAAGAAGTCCTGCGGCGCGGAAGGAATACCCATGACACCGCCCTGTGGCAAGAAGTGCAGCTCGCCGCCGGTATACACGCGGGGGCGCAGCTGACTGTTGGGTTCCACGAAGGAATCCTCCAAGCCCAGCTCCGTGAAGAAGTCCACGGCATCTTGGCGGCGGCGGATGAAGGCCTCCGCGCCCATGTCCGTGGGGCCGCCGTTGAAAGCCACGGTGTGCAGCTTGCCGCCGATGCGATCGGCCGCCTCGAAAACATAAACCTCATGGGAGCCCTCAGTGTTGTGCTTGAGTTCCCACGCGGCGGTGAGTCCCGCCAGTCCAGCACCAATGATCGCGATTTTCATTTAGCCCTCCTCGTGGATGATGGCGACGGCGCGGGTGATGGCGTCGGCGTCGGTAGTCGGCAGAACCCCGTGGCCGAGGTTCCAGATGTGTCCCTTCACGTCGCCACGCTCCCTTGCGCGGGCGACCTCTGCCTTGATGGTGTGCACGCCCTGGCGCACCGCCTCCTCGCCGGCAAAGAGCAAGGCTGGATCAAGGTTGCCCTGCAGGATGTCTGCATCGACGCGTGCCGCGGCAGCATCCATGCTCACGCGGTAATCCACGCCCATGACCTCCGAACCGGCCTCCGACATCGCGCCGAGCAACTCGCCGGTTCCCACGCCGAAGTGAATGCGCGGCACGCGGCCCTCCGCGGCCTTAAGGATCTGCGTTGAATAAGGCAGAACGAACTCGCGGTAGTCGCGCTCGTTGAGGTAGCCCGCCCAGGAATCAAAGAGTTGCATCGCATCGATGCCCGCCTCCAGCTGGAGCTGAAGGAAAGAGATGATCGTCGGGGTCAGGCGCTCCATGAGCTGGTGCCAGGTATCTGGCTCGGAATGCATCAGGGCCTTGGTGCGCTCATGATTCTTCGAGGGGCCGCCCTCAATGAGGTAGCTGGCCAAAGTGAAAGGCGCGCCGACAAAACCGATGAGAGCCTGCTTATCGGTGAGCTCGTTCAGAATGATCTCAATGCCCTGGCGCACCTCGGGCACGTCGACGTCGAGGATAGGCAGGTTCGCCACATCCTCCTTGCTGCGCACGGGCGCTTCCATGACTGGGCCGCGCCCAGGGACGATTTCCACGCCGACGCCCGCAGCCTTGAGCGGGACGACGATATCGCTGAACAAGATGGCCGCGTCAACGTCGTGGCGGCGCACTGGCTGCAGGGTAATCTCCGCCAGCAGCTCCGGCATGAAGCAGGAATCCAGCATGCTGATTCCCTCACGGACCTTGCGGTACTCCGGCAAAGAACGCCCCGCCTGGCGCATGAACCAGACGGGTGGACGGGAGGGCGTATGACCAGTAGCGGCAGCAATCAGCGGCGCATCAGACAGACGAGACATACCGTCCATTATGAATCAAAAGTTGGAGTGGGCGCCAATCAGGAATTCTGCGCCCGACGGGCCTTAATGAACGCCGTCGAGTCTGGATGAAAGAGGAAGAAGATTCCCACCATGAGCGCCATCGGAATGAGCAACAAGAGCAGCCCGCCCACGCCGGCAATCAGCGCCGCTATGCTGACGAACATGGCATAGGCGGAAACCGCGGTAATGATGCGGCGCGCCCACACCGAACCGTTTGCCAACTGCGCGGAGCACGCCGCAATGATGACAGCGCTCACCACATGAGAAATGGCAGCAAAGCGCGTATTGAAACGGATATAGCCCACCTGCTCTGGGCTGAGTTCGGGGTTGGTCACCGAGCCATAGGAGCCAAAAAGCCCCACCATTCCGGCGGTCAACATCACAACGGCGGCAACCACAAAGACCCAATAGGAGATGCGCAACTGGGAAGGCCAGGTGGAAAGATCCTGCTCGCCCTGCTTCTTGGGGCGGCGCGGGCGGCGGTTATAGTCCGCGGGGCCGGGGCGGTCATTCATCGTTCGCCGTCCTTGTCTCTTTCTTTCTCCTTGTCCTTGTTTTTCTTCTCGCGCTCCTCAAGGTTTTCCTGGCGGCGCTGCTCTTCCATCTCCTTGCGCATCTGGCGCATCTGTTCCATCTCGCCGGTGTACTCAAGAACTTCTTCCTTGGAGGAGAAGATCAAGCCCATGACGGCGGCCACGCCGACGAGGATCTGCACACCGCCATCGAGAACGAACAGCCAGTCCGGAACGCTCGCCCCAGCGGGGCTGCTCATGAAGACGATGAGCACGCGGAAGGCGAAGTAGAGGGAGAAGGCGAACCACAGGCGGCGGCCGGTGCCGGCCGCCGAGGAGTTCTTGTGGATTAAGCCCAGCATGATGCCCAGCAGGACGACGATGGCGAGCGATATCAGCGAACTGAACGCCACCGAGCCATAGCCCACGAGCTGCACGAGGGCATCGCTGACGTCCTGCCCGGACTTTTCCGCTGCGGACTCCGCGGTGGTGCGCGCCTGGGCAAAGAGCTCGTCCCTATTCAACAGGGTCAGCACGATGCTCAGGACTAGGTGCACCACCTCAAACACCAAGGCAACGGCCCACAACTTGAGCATGAGGGAAACGGCTTCGGTGCGAGTGGCCTTCTCCTTATCCGGCTCCTTGTCCTGCTTCACCGGCTTCTGCGCCGACGAAGCCGTGTTCGGGCTGAACGTCACGATTCTCCTTTTACTTGAGCAAGCGGGCGGCGTCCGTGGCGAAGTACGTCAGGATCTGGTCCGCGCCCGCGCGCTTGAACGCGGTCAAGGACTCCAGCATAACGGCCTCACCATCGATCCACCCGTTCTGGGCGGCTGCCTGAATCATCGCATACTCGCCGGACACCTGGTACACGGCTACCGGCACGGAGGAGCGCTCCACGGCACCGGCCAACACGTCGAGGTACGGCAGGCCGGGCTTCACCATGACGATGTCCGCGCCTTCCTCGATGTCCAGGTCCACCTCCAGCATGGACTCGCGGAAGTTGCGTGGGTCCTGCTGGTAGGTGCGGCGGTCGCCCTCCAAGGAGGAACCCACCGCATCGCGGAAGGGACCAAAGAAGGAGGAGGCGTACTTGGCCGAGTAAGCCATGATGGCAACGTCCTCGTGGCCGGCCTCATCGAGGGCCTCGCGGATGGCGGCAATCTGGCCGTCCATCATGCCGGAGGGGCTGACCATGTGCGCACCGGCGCGGGCCTGCGAGCGGGCCATGTCCTGGTAGAGCTCGACGGTTTCATCGTTGAGCACGCGGCCCTTGTCATCGATCACACCGCAGTGGCCGTGCGAGGTGAACTCATCGAGGCAGGTATCCGCCATCACGATGAGGTCATCGCCGAACTCTTTGCGCAGCTCGGCAATCGCGACGTTGAGAATGCCCTGCGGGTCCCAGGCCACGGAGCCGGTTGCATCCTTGTCTTCCTCACGCGGCACACCGAAAAGGTCAACGCAGGTCACGCCGGCGTCAAGTGCCTCGTGGGCGGCGCGCTTGAGGGAATCCAAGCTGTGCTGCGCCACGCCCGGCATGGAGGGGATCTCGCGGGCTTCATCCAGACCATCGACGACGAACATCGGGAGGATGAGGTCGGAGGGGCGCAGCGACGTTTCCGCAACCAAGTCCCTAAAAGCCGGGTTCTGACGCAGGCGGCGGGGGCGGCGAGCAATGCTCATGAGTAAAAACTCTCCTTTGAGCTACGAGAAAATCTAAAGTACTTTCTCGACTCTAGTCGCCCCTAATCTGCCTTCCCAGCAGTGGTCGACGCCGACTTCTTGCGCGAGCGGCGCTTCTTGCGCGGAGCAGGCAGGTTGCCGGCGGCGCGGAGGGCGGCGACGTGGTCAGCGAGGGCGTCGACAAGCGTCGGCACATCCGCGACCTCCGGGACCACGTCCACGCGCAGCCCCACCTCCTCGGCCGCCGCCTTGGTGGAGGGGCCGATGCACGCGATGATGGTCCGGGCATGGGGCTTGCCGGCGATGCCGACGAGGTTGCGCACCGTCGACGGCGAGGTAAAGGCCACCGCATCGAAGCCACCGGACTTGATCATGTCGCGGATCTCCGCCGCCGGCGGGGCCGCGCGCACGGTGCGGTAGGCCACCACGTCATCGACTTCCCAGCCCAAGTCCAACAGACCGTTCACCAGAGTCTCGCCGGCGATATCAGCGCGCGGCAGCAACACGCGGCCCACGGCGTCGATGTCCTCAACGTAGTTGGGGAAGACCTCCACGAGGCCCTCGGCATTCTGCTTCCTCGCTGGCGGCAGAAGCTCCGGGACCATGCCCTTGGCGCGAATCGCATCGGCGGTCTTCTGCCCCACTGCCGCCAGGTGCACACCGGCGAAGTCGCGGGCATCGAGGCCGAGTTCCGCAATCTTCTTCCACACCGCGCTCACCGCATTGACGGAGGTGAACACGACCCACTTGTAGCGGCCTTCGACGATGCCCTTGATAGCGCGGTCCATCTGCGCCGGGTTGCGCGGCGGTTCCACGGAGATGGTGGGCACCGACTGCGGAATAGCGCCGTGACCAGCCAGGCGGGCGCTCATCGCCGCGGCCTGCTCCTTCGTGCGCGGCACGAGCACGCGCCAGCCATAGAGCGAACGGTTCTCCCACCAGGAGTACTTCGAGCGATCATCAAAGCTGCGGCCCAGCGTGACGACGAGTTCGCCCGGCAGCTCAGCGTCGAGCTTGCCCAGCGTGCCCAGAGTGGTCTCGTGGGTGCGCTGCAGGCGGGTGGTGCCGTGGACGGTGACGTAGGCTTCCGTCTCCGCGGGCATCCCGCGCTCCACCAGCTCGGCGGAAATCACCGGCAGGTCATCTGCCGTGGCCTGCAAAACCAGCGGCTGCGTCGCAGAGGCCAGCGCGTCCCAATCCGCACCTTCGGTGATGTCGGCCTCGGTATAGGTCGCACCGAGAGCAATACCTGCAAAAGACGGAACCGTCGAAGGCAGGGACATGCCCGGGACCACCTGGAATTCCATGCCCGCATTGGCCACGGCGGTGATTTCCGCCTTGATGGACTCGCGGTTGAGCGGGTTTCCGGTGACCAGGCGGATCACGTCGTGGCCCTCTGCGCGCTCGAGTGCTGCACGCAGTTGCTTGACGACGTCCCCCTCGACCTCCTCAAACACCGCCGCCGTCGGCGGGGCTGGGCGTGGCGGCTTGCGGCGCGCGCCCGCTTCCTTTGCGGCGGCGCAGATACGCTCGTACTCTTCCTCGGCGGCGTCGAGAAGCTCCTGCGGAACCGGCACTTGCTGCGCCACCATGTCGCGCACGCCTTGTGAAACGGCGGCGTCGGTCACAACGTTGGCGGTCGTCTCCAGAACCTCGCGGGCGCGAACGGTCAGCAGGTCGGGGTTACCTGGGCCGGCACCGACGAAGACGACTTTGCCCAGATCAGACTTACCCAGCTCAGGCTGGGTATCCGGCACGGCATTGCTCATAAGGTTCTTTTCTAGTTTGTGGATTCCGAGTGCCCCGGCGCCACGCGTGGCGGGCGCGGGAAATGGAGACAAGAAAGCCCCTCACTCGCGAGTTAAGGGGGCCTAAATCATTGCTCTCAATGATTGTGTGCTAGATACACACTAAAGGAAAAGGCCCCAAAGCAAAAATTACGTGCGATTACTCCGCTGCCAGGAGGTCTGCAGCTCCCTGCGCGAAGAGCTCCTTGGAGACCGCGCGCCCCAATTCTTCTGCCTCGCTGGCCTCGCCCTGGGCCTGAGCGATGAGCTGACGAGAACCATCGAGGGCGAAGACTCCGCCGCGCACGACCAGTTGCTCGCCTTCCCAGTGAGAGACCGCGGCAACCGGCGCGGTGCAGCCGGCTTCTAGCCGGGAGAGCACGGTGCGCTCGGCGCGGGTGGCGGCGGTGGCGGGGGCGTCGGCAAGCAGGGCAATGGCCTGTGCAGCCTCCGTTCCCTTCACTGCCTCGATGGCCAGCGCGCCCTGTGCCGGGGCGGGCATGAAAACCTCCGGGTCGAAGACCTCGGTGGCGCGATCGGCATAGCCCGCGCGCACGAGGCCGGCGTAGGCCAGGAGGACGGCGTCGAGCTCGCCACCGGTGACCTTGCCCATGCGGGTATCGATATTGCCTCGAAGTGGGCGAATGTCAAGGTCCGGGCGCAGCGCCCGCAACTGGCTGATGCGGCGCGGCGCGGAGGTACCTACGCGTGCGCCCTCCGGCAGCTCCTTGAGGGTCAGGCCATCGCGGGCGATAAGCGCTTCGCGGATGTCCTGGCGCTGCGGAACCACAAGGTCGAAGCGTTCGTCGGCAGCCGTGGGCAGATCCTTGAAGGAGTGCACCGCGATCTCGCACTCGCCGCGGGCAACGGCCTCACGCAGGGCCTGCGTAAATACGCCCACGCCGATGCGCTCCACGGGCGCCATGTTGACATCCCCCTGCGTGGTGACGATGTGCAGCTCTGCCTCATAGCCTGCCTGCTGCAGCCACTCCTGCACGTGCCCCGACTGCGTGGTGGCCAGGAGGGATCCTCGGGTGCCGATCGTCAACATCTATGCGTCCTTTTCTTCCTTAGTGCTTTCCGCGGCTTCCATCTGCGCGGCATCCGGCAGCTCCGCCACGTCAATGGCCACACCGCTGCCCTCTAGCTGGAGCCCAAAGAGTTCCTGCAGCGCGGTCTCGTGGCTCACCGTTCCGGAGTTGGCTGCGAGCTTCTTCGCACGAACCGTGGGCTCATGGAGCAGCTTATCTGCAACGCGCTTGAGAGCACGGTTGATGTCTCCCATCTGGCGCTCATCCAGCTCTGGGTGCTTCTGCTCCAGCCGCGCTACCTCGCACTGAACCAGGTTCGCTGCCCGCTTGCGCAGCGCCGATACCGCCGGGACGACGTCGCGGACGCGCTGCTCGGAAGCATAGGCTTCCAGCTCTTCATTGACGATGCGCCGCGCCTGCGCGTGGGGGCTGGTGCCGGCGGCAAGGTCAGTATCGGCCGCCTGCAAAGAATTACTCAGCCTCTCGATGTTAACGAGGTCGACCCCCTCGACATCTGCTACCGCATCATCGATATCGCGCGGCAAGGAGAGATCCACGAGCATGAGCTCGCGGTCGGCCACGTGGTAACGCTCGACGTCGGCCGCTGAAATGGTGAAATCCTGGGCGCCCGTGGCAGAAATCGCCATGTCCACATCGTGCAAAGCCTGGGCGCGGTGCGCGAACTCAACGACGTCCGCATAGACGCCCGCTTCATGGGCATGTTCCGCCACGCGCTGGGCGCGCGCCAGGGTGCGGTTCGCAATAACCAGGTGTGCTCCCAAGCGCCCCGCGTGGGTTGCCGCTAGCGAGGCCATTGCACCCGCCCCCAAGATCAGCACGCGCTTGCCGTCGAGATCGTCCGTGCCCATGCGGCTCAGGGCCTGATCGAAAGCGAAAGAGACCATGGAGGATCCCGCCTCATCGATCTCGGTTTCGGAATGCACCCGCTTGCCGGTGCGCAGCGCGGACTGGGCCAGCGCGTGGATACGCGGCCCGACGGTTCCCTGCTCGACAGCGAACTGATAGGCGGTACGGACTTGACCGATGATTTGCTGCTCACCTACCACCATCGAGTCCAAGCCCGAGGCCACCATCATGAGGTGCTCAGCGGCGGCGTCGGCATAGCGAACATAAAGGTAGGAGCGCAGTTCCTCCTCCCCCACGCCGGAGACTTCAGCGAGGTTGCGCACGACATCCTGCACGCCGGTGTGGAAGGAATTGGTAACGGTGTAGACCTCCAGGCGGTTGCACGTGGAGATAATCATCGCCTCGCTCAGCGAGCCTGCCGACACCATGGCCCGGCACGTATGGTTCTGCACGGTCTCGTCCATGCTCAGCTTTTCCAGCAGCGCCACCGGCGCCGACTGATGCGACATGCCCACGACGAGCACACTCATGCACTACCCTCCAGTTGTTTATCATCCCTTTGGATGACATAGATCATCCAAAAGACTACTAGCCTTCTGCTTGTTTCCGAAACTCGCGGGAACGCCGAAGAAAACTACTGCGCCAGCGCCTGCGCTAGCTCCTCGTTGTCCACTTCCCAACAGGAGAATTCCTCCCCATCAATCACTACAACGGGGACGCGATCACCATATTCCATGGCCAGCTCCGCATCCTCATCCACCGTGCGCACGTTAAGCTCCGCACCAGCCTGCTGGACCACCGGAGTAATCTGCTCGAGCACTCGCGCGCAGGAGCCACACGTAGTACGCACCATCAGCTCGACGACGTGGGACATAGAAACTCCTCGATAGGACGTAGAACGGTTCGCGGTTTACTATGGACACGTTAGTCTGCCCGCCCTATGAAAGCTGAACTCGTGCCCCTCCCCCTGCCTCCCGGTATGCCCGATTCTCCCCGCGAGTTCCTTGCCAACTGGACCGCAAGCAGGGGAAACCTACGTAACTTCTTGGAGCAACAGGCCTTTGCCCCGCTGGGTGAGGAGCACCAGCGGGCGGCAGGTGAGGCATCGGCAGCTGCGGCGGTGGAACATCTCTTTGGCATTGACCTGGATGCGTTTTCCTCTGGCGTGGATTCCGTCCGGGGATCCTTCGAATCGGCGGGTTCACGCTCCATCACTGAGCCCGACCCAGACATCCCCCAGGACGTTGGCGCCGCCGCCTTCTTCGACGTGGATAACACGTTGATCCAAGGCTCCTCGCTCGTAGCCTTCGCGCTGGGGCTTGCGCGCCGCCGCTACTTCAAGCTTTCTGAGATCCTTCCCATCGCGTGGAAGCAGCTCAAATTCCGCGTCTCCGGTTCGGAGAATGCCGCGGACGTAGCCGCCGGGCGCGTGCAGGCGCTCGAGTTCGTCAAGGGCCGCTCGGTGGATGAGATGGTGGCCCTGTGCGAGAGCATCGTGGACCAATCCATGGCACGCAAGGCCTACCCGGGCACGAAACAGCTAGCCCAGATGCACCTCGATGCCGGCCAGCAGGTATGGCTGGTTACCGCAACCCCCGTGCAGCTGGCGCAGATTCTGGCGCAGCGTTTCGGTTTCACGGGTGCGCTCGGCACCGTGGCGGAAGTAAAAGATGGCCGCTTCACCGGCCGCCTCGTGGGCGATATCCTCCACGGCTCGGGCAAGAAGCACGCCGTGGCAGCACTGGCTACCTTGGAGAACCTCGACCTTGAGCGCTGCACCGCCTACTCCGACAGCTCCAACGACGTCCCGATGCTCTCCATGGTGGGAACCCCCGTGGCCATTAACCCGGATTCCAAGCTGCGCGATATCGCGGAGGAAAAAGGCTGGCTCATCCGCGACTACCGCTCCGTGCGCAAGGCCGTGCGCACCTATGGCCTCCCGGCGCTGGCCACCGCGCTCTTTTCCTATGGAAGCTGGCGCATGGTGCGCCGCTAGCTACTGTTCTGCTGCTTGGTGCGCAGCATATCCATGCACATGACCGCACCGATGAGCCCCGCATGCTGCTGCGGGTCGAGCCCCGGCGCGATGCTGAGTTTGTAGGTATTCTTCCCGGCTAGGAACCGTCCCACGCCTGACCATTCGTTGCGGACCTCCGCCAGCGGCTGACCCTGGCTGGTAATCGTGATATTCCAATCCCAGACATCGCCTTCAATTTCAATCTCTGGGAAGCCTTCCATCTCCAAGGTCAGGCGCGTCTTTAGCAGGGAGAACTTCTTGGTCACCACTGCCATGGGCTTCTCGACGCCCGGCAAATACACCTCATATGTATCCCGCACGAAGTTCGGCGGATCCTTGATCACCATGAGCGGTTGCTGCGGATTGCCCTGCTCATCCGTGAAGGCAACCTCGAGGCTGCGGGAGGCATTGAAGAACATGTCCTTCATGCTCGACGACTGCACGATGGTGCCCACGGGCACGCCTTGTTCATCGGCGATCAGGAACTGATCCTGCATGAAGGACTTTGTCTGTGAGATAACCAGGTTGTCAAGGGTCAAGAGTCTAGGCAACATAGTTCGCCATCATACGTACGCAGCGGACGCCTGTGGGGCCGGAAGACAATACTCCCCACTGATGCAAAGAGGGCGCTTGTATGTCTCAAATACCTCGAGGAAATACCTACATTCCCCAGGTCATAGTAGATGTCCGGGGCGTGTTTTATAGTGCGCGTAGAACATACAAGCGACACCATAAACCTGGGGGACACCGTGAACACCGCCACTCAAACCGCCTACTTTTCCCATATGAACCCTGACTGCGCCCTCGCCGTGGAGCGCAGCGCCGCCCGCCGCGCGGACTATCGCTCTTGGGTAGCTGCCATGCCAGAGCTCGATGAGGATTTTGATGTTGCGTGCCAGAGGCTCGTCGCCAAGCTTGGCGTCGGTGACTACACCGTGAGTGAATGCTGCCTGGCCGTGCACCGCCTCACGGAGCTACCGCAGGTCAAGGCCCTGCAGGACAGTCAGTTTCTGTTGGACATGAAGGCACTCATCACCATCGACCGCACCCTGACGAAGCTCGGCAAGCTACCTCCGGAAACGCTCGCGCTTATCGACGATGCCCTGGTCGATTACTTCACCCCCACCTCCCCGAATCAGGTCTTCCCTACACCGGCGCAGATTGGGCGCAAGGTGCGCGATATTTGCAAGAGCATCAATAAAGCTTTTACCTTCCGCGATTCGCCGAAGAAGGACTCTTATACTTTTACCGATACTGGCAAGCGCGGCATCCTTGAGCTCAATACGGACAGTGCCACGGGGATGATTCTGGATGGCTACATCAAACAGGCAGCGAAGGAGAACGGGCTCTCGCAGGCTGATGCCCTAAAGAAGCTCATCGCCGGCAGCATCTCTCCGCCCGCGACCATCATTCTGCACACCTACCAAGCCAGTGATATCGACAACGCTCCCACCTTCATCCAAGGGTACGGATGGACATCGCAGGACATGCCCGCCACACGCACGCGCGACCTGTCCTCCCAGCCGCCGGAATCAGCCAGCTACATAGCTTCAGAGCTCATCCGCAAATATGTGGAAGGCCGCGATGGCACCTGCCGCGCACCGGGCTGCAACCGGCCCGCCTACCTATGCCAGATGGACCACCGCATCAACTATGCCGACGGCGGCGCCACGCACCCGCGCAACCTGGCCAGCCTGTGCCAACACCATCACAATATGAAGACTGATGGGCGCGCGCACTACATCATGGACCCACACACCGGGGATATGGTGTGGCTCTACGAGGATGGGACGTGGGCAACGACGGAGCCGACCGGCCCGCTGGCAAAGAAAGCGAAGCGTTGGGCACAGACGGTAGCCCAGAAAATCACGGCCACCCGCGAGCGCGCCCAAGAGGAAGCTGTCCAGCAGGAAGCTAAGGAAGCGCAGGCCGCTGCCAAGGAACCCCACACTCCAAGCGCACCGCAGGAAGACATTCCGTTCTAAGCGGCTCCGTCGTCTAAAACGACGTCGTGTGAAACGACGGAGAGGTCGTCTGAAATGACGGATAGAAAGGAGAATAGATAGCAGAAACTCCCCGCCACGATCCTAAAAAGGACCATGCGGGGAGTTGCAGGCGAAGCTTTACTTGCCCAGCTTACGACGCTGAACGCGGGTGCGGCGCAGCATCTTGCGGTGCTTCTTCTTGGACATGCGCTTGCGGCGCTTCTTGATGACAGAACCCATAGCAGGTTTCCTCACTTTCGGTATCAGTACGTACGTAACCCGGCCGGCAACGCCTGGAACAAAACCACCCACGGTGCACTCGAGGCGGTCCCCGCGAAACAGGGAGACGCAGGCATGCCAGTGCCGAAACGAATGTTCACTATCTTACCTAGCGGCCTGCCCAGCACCAAAACTAAGGGCAGCGCCCACCGCCGTGGACCGCGAGGGGTCCGCAGTGGTGGGCGCTGCCAGAAAGAGGTGAACGCTAGGCTCCGTATACGGAAGCCTCAAGGTATTCCTTGACGGCGGATTCGTGAACGCGGAACGAGCGTCCCACGCGCACGGCCGGCATGTCACCTGCATGAACCAACCTGTAGACCGTCATCTTGGAGACACGCATGATCTCCGCAACTTCGGCGATGGTCAGGAAAGTTCCCTTATCTTCATTCGTCATAGTTTATTTAACCCTTCAGCACGTGACGCGCTGTAGGCTTCCCCTCCCACAGGACTATCACGCACGCGCTCCTGCCAGCTTAGCGTGAAACCTGTGACTAATGCGACCCAAGAGCTAATTTTTTCCTCTTTCGCACCGCTGCTGCCCTTCAAGCCCGTGTGGCAACACGTGCCACAGGGCTCCCAGGGCGACGGGACGTTTTAGGCAAGTTCCTGCGCACGCTGGGTGCAGGCTTCAGCGGCTCGGAAGAACGCGCCTCGCAGGCCAGACTCCTCGAGCTCGCGAAGAGCGGCGGCAGTGGTTCCCCCCGGGGAGGTCACCCCTGCGCGCAAAGCAACCGGATCCTTGCCGGATTCAGCCAGCATCGTTCCGGCGCCTTGTGCGGTGCGGGTGGCCAGCTTCTCAGCAACATCGCGGGTGAGGCCGAGCTGCACGCCGGCGTCGATCAGCGCCTCCGTGACTAGGAAGTAGTAGGCGGGCGCGGAGCCGGCCAGAGCGGTAGCAGCATCGATGTGTTTTTCCTCGATGACGGCAACCTCGCCGACAGCCTCCAGGAGCTTGACCACGCCTTCGAGCTGTTCCTCCGTCACGTGGGTGCCGCCCGCGCAGGTGCACATGCCCTTGCCCACCAACATGGGGGTGTTCGGCATGACGCGGACGACCGGCACGCCCTCCCCAGCGGCCTTCTCCAGGGTCTCGAGAGTTAAGCCGGCTGCCATGGACACAACCACGGCCGTCTGTGGGATGTCGAGCCCCTCAAGAAGCTCCACGATGGCATAAGGCTTCACGCAGGCGAAGATGTAGTCGGCGCCGTCGATAGCCGCGGCGTTATCACTTGTGACGCTGACGCCGTAGGCGCTCTTCAACTCCTCGCCGCGCTCGGCGCGGCGGTTGGTCACCACGATGTCCGCGGCATCATAGCCCGCATGCACCAGCCCAGAAACGAGGGCTTCGCCGATTTGTCCTCCACCAAGTACTGCAATTTTTGTCATGCTTTCCAGGGTGCCAGAAAGGCTAGGACGCGGCCACCAATCAACAGGGCTGCTCGCACGCTAACCTCACACATGCAAAAGGCATCTTCCAGAAGGCGTTTTCTGCCCTGAAGATGCCATTTACAGCAAAATAGATGGCGTTTTCAGGGGCAAAGATACCTTCTGGCAGATGCCTTTGAGAAGATGCCCTTTGGGCTGGTGCTTACATCACCACGAGCAGCGGGCCAAAGGTCAGCACGAGACCGGCCACGGCTGCGAGGAACATGGACAAACCGTCGCGGCTCGTGCGGAGTGCGTGGACGATTCCGACGATGACGCCGGTGACAACAACACCGAGTACCACGACGACCAAGCGGTCAAAGCGGTCCCAGAGAATCTCAAAGCCCTTGAACACGATGGCTCCGAGCACGATGCCCACGAGGGCCAGCAGGACGACGGCGAAGGGGTTGAGCTTGCCCTCGTCCTCCTCGTCATAGTCTTCGTCGTACTCTTCAACATCTTGGTCGACTGCCTCGAGCTCACCCGTGGTAAAGGTGTCATCCTCGGCCTTGTCATCAACTTTATCGTTGGCCTTTGGCTCGACCTTTGACTGGGCCTTGTCTTCAGCCTTCTTGGGCTCGTCCTTGACCTTCTGGATTACGCGCGTGTCCTCGTCAGAGGGCTGGGAAGGCTTGGACTCAGATTCGGTTGGCTTCTCCACAGGGATGGCAGCACCGTGAGACCTATCAGCGTCCTTCTGCGGGGCCTCCTGCTTGGCAACCTCCTGATTCGGAGCTTCTTCCTTCGAGGCCTCTTGCTGAGACTTCTCCTTCTTCGGTGCAGGGATAACCGGGGCCGGCTCATCGATGGAGACACTCGAGTGCTTAGCCTCTGCCGGAGTTGCCTTGACCTTTTCAAGATTGCCGGTCAGCTCCGCAACCGAGATGCCGCCTTCGTCAAGGCTCCGGCGATGGCGGCGCGAGCTCTTCTCCTCGCCGGATCGGTCCTTCGCGTTACGGGCCAGCAGCTCCGCAACTGTCAACTGTTTCTTGTCAGCCACGTTTCTTTCCTATTCCAGTCCCTTATCGGTACGGCGCAAAATGACACCTTCTCGGAGAGCCCAGGGGCAGATCTCCAGCTTTTCGATTCCCAGGGCACGCATGCTCGCCTCCGCCACTAAAGCGCCGGCGACGATCTGATGCGATCGGGTAGAACTTACACCCTCAAGGTCCGCCCTGTCAGCTGCAGTCATACGGGAAATGAAGGAAATCAGCTGACGCAGGCCCGGCGCAGTGAGCGTGCGTTTCACATAGGGGCCCGCCGAAGACGGTGCAGCACCGGTCAATCGAGCCAGCGTGCGGAAGGTTTTCGAGGTACCCACGGCCAACCCGGCAGGGCCCAGCGCGCGCATTTTATCGGCGACGCCGGCCAGTTCCGCATCGATGTAATCCCGCAGCAGGTTCACCTTGGATTTTTCTGGCGGGTCGGTATCGAACCAGTTGTGAGTCAGACGGCCCGCTCCCAAATCGAGGGAGAAAGCCATTTCCGGATGCTCGTCGGTACCGGTGGACAGCTCCAGCGAGCCACCACCGATGTCGAGGTTGGTAATGCGGCCAGCGGACCAGCCATACCAACGGCGAGCGGCCAGGAAGGTCAACCGAGCTTCCTCCTCGCCTGACAAGATCTCGAGGCGGACGCCGGTTTGTTTCTCAACTTCGTCGAGAACCTTGGCCGAATTAGTGGCCGAGCGCACGGCAGAAGTAGCAAAGGCAATGAACTCGTCACAGCCCAGCTTGTTGCCCAACTCAGCGGCTTCACCCACGGCGGAGATGAGCTTCTTCATGCCCTTCTCGTGGATGTTGCCGTCTTTATCTAGCTGTTCCACCAGACGCAGCGGGGTCTTCCAATCGCTCATCGGCGAAGGCCGCCCACCGGTTGCGGCGTCGACCGCAACGAGGTGGACGGTATTACTTCCGACGTCTAATACACCTAATCGCACGCCTCTACAGTAGTAGGTCTACCGTGGGTAGGTGTGAATCGCCCGAAATCAACAGAAGTTTACCTGGGTTTTCCGGCCTCCTCCCCCGCGGCGGCTTCCATTGTGGCCGGCCGCGAAAAGGCCCCCGACTTCCCCAGAGAGTGGTTCGAATTTACGGATCCGCACGATCCACTCCACGTCTTTTCTATCGACCTGACCTGGCTCGAATCGCACTATGCCTGCCAGTTTGGGACGGAGAGGTGCCACGGCATCGATAAGCAACAGCCCGACGTCGGCTGCTGCGTGCACGGCGCGTACATGGCCGATGAGACGGATCGGGAGCAGCTTCGCGACGCCGTCGCCCGCATGCCCGCGCGCTTCTGGCAGCACCGCCCAGAGGGGGTAGATGAGTTCCTGAAGCACGGTGAACCTGAGGAGCTGGAGCCCTGGCTGGAGTGGGATGAGCTTGACGGCGATGATGGCGAACCGGAACCGGCGCTGAAGACGCCGCTTGTCGACGGCGCCTGTGTCTTCGCCAACCGTGCCGGCTGGCCCACGGGCGCGGGCTGCGCTATCCATCAGTGGGCGCTCGACGCGGGGGAAGAGCTCACCGTGGTCAAGCCCGAGGTGTGCTGGCAACTGCCGATTCGCCGGCACGAAGACTATGAGGAGCGGCCCGACGGGGAGGAAATCCTGCGCACCACCATCGGTGAGTACGACCGCCGTGGGTGGGGCAACGGCGGCGAGGACTTCGACTGGTATTGCTCGGCTGATCCCTCCTGCCACATCGCGGAAGAACCGCTGTGGAAATCGCAGAAAACCGAGCTCATCGCACTACTCGGCGAGGAGTGCTACGAGATTCTGGCCACGCACTGCGAGGCCCGGGCGCGCTCCGGAGTCGAGTTCCCGCGGCACCCAGCGGACCCTCGCGCTTAAGCCTCGAATTTGTAGCCCAGGCCGCGTACCGTCACGAGCTGCTGCGGGTGGGAAGGCTCGGCCTCGATCTTGGAGCGGAGGCGCTTGACGTGGACGTCGAGAGTCTTTGTGTCACCCACGTAGTCCGCGCCCCAAATACGGTCGATGAGCTGACCGCGGGTCAGCACGCGCCCAGAGTTGCGCAGCAGGTACTCGAGGAGATCAAACTCCTTAAGCGGCATGGGTACCGGCTCGCCGGCGACAAGCACGGTGTGGCGCTCCACGTCCATGCGCACGCGGCCGCCTTCCAGAATCTGCTCGTCAGGCTCCTCCCCACCGTGCTCGGAAGAGGCATCATTGCCACGGCGCAGCACCGCGCGGATGCGGGCGATGAGTTCACGGGAGGAATAGGGCTTGGTCACATAATCATCCGCGCCCAGCTCTAGCCCCACGACCTTGTCAATTTCAGAGTCGCGCGCGGTCACCATGATCACCGGCACGGAGGACGTGGCACGCAATTGCTTGCACACGTCCGTTCCGGACATGCCCGGCAGCATGAGGTCCAGCAAGACGATGTCCACGTGGTTCGCTGCGAACTGTTCTAGCGCGCTGGGCCCGTCCGGGGCGAGGAGAACGTCGAATCCCTCCTTTCGGAGGAGGAAGGCGAGGGGATCGGCCAGCGACTCTTCATCTTCAACGATGAGGATGGTGGTCATTGCGCTTTATCCTTTCGACGAGCGGCTACGCGCGCCACGGCGCGCTGCAAACCAGGGGCGGCGGAGCTGACGGCCCCATCTTCTATATTATCCCGATGAATAAGATTATCTGCTGGCTTTTCTTCTGCGTAGATAGGGAGCTCGATTGTGAACGTCGAGCCAGTTCCGGGGCGTGACCACAGTTTGATATTGCCACCGTGATTAGCCACGACATGCTTCACTATGGCCAGACCAAGGCCGGTTCCACCGGTCTGCCGGGACCGCGCCTTATCCACGCGGAAGAAGCGCTCAAAGACCCGCTTCTGGTCTTCTGGGGCAATGCCGATTCCGCGGTCGGTGACCCGGATGTGGACAACCTTTCCGCCGACGACCTTCTGCGTGACCGACACCGGCATCTCATCCGGCGAATAGTGGATGGCATTTGAGATGAGGTTGGAGATCGCCGTGACCAAGAGAGACTTATCCCCCATCACCTGGACCCCCTCGGAATCACCGCGGGTGAGCTGATTGTGGTGGGAATCGGCGGCAAGCTGGTTGCGGATAATGGCCTCATCGATGATCTCATCGAGGTCGAGCGGCTCCATTTCCGGGAGCGCCTCAGCACCCTGCAGTTTAGACAGGGAAATGAGCTCGCTGACCATGTCGGCCATGCGCGCTGCTTCCTTCTGCACCTTGCTGCCGAAATACTCGACATGCTCGGGATTCCCGGTGTCCTCAAGGAGGGCCTCAGCCAGCAGCGCGATGCCGCCCACCGGGGTTTTCAACTCGTGGGACACGTTGGCTACGAAGTCACGGCGAGCGGATTCCATGCGCACCGACTCGGACTCGTCGGTGCCGTAGACGATGACGAAGCGATCGTCGTTGAGCGTCAGCGGCTGGACCACCGCACGCACCTGAATCACGCGATTTCCGGTGCGCCGCTTCGGGATAGAAAGGTCCAGCGTTCGGGCCTCCTTATCCTCGAAAACCTCCTGCGCTACCTTCCACAGATCGGGGTTCACCGCACGGTCGTGCACCATCGACATCTCATGGGAGGCAGGGTTAGAAAAGATGATCTCTTTGGAACGCGAGAGCACGGTCATCCCGGCTGGAGAGCCAGCCACGGCGAGGTGCAAGACCTGGCTTACGCTGGTGACCTGATTCGCATCCGCATCACGGACGCGACGGCGCACCAGGCGCTCGCGGACCCGGGTGATCACCGGTATGGCCAGGCCACAGGCCACCACACCGGCTAAGAAAGCTAGTACCAGTTCCACAATCATTCACGCCCCTACAAAGAATCCCCAAGGAGTATAGGCTCCTTGGGGATCGTGCGCAGCATGTAGCGGTTTTCGGCTACTTCTTACCACCCTGCGCGGCCACGGCGGCGGCACCGGCAGCGGCAGCCTCCGGATCCAGGTAGGTGCCACCCGGGTTCACCACGGAACCGTCTTCGGCGATCTCGTAGACCAGCGGGATGCCCGTCGGAATATTGAGGCCAGCGATCTCCTCATCGGAGATCTGATCCAGGTGCTTGACCAGCGCGCGCAGGGAGTTGCCGTGTGCGGCGATGAGAACGGTCTCACCCTTCTTGGCACGCGGGAGGATCTCCTCCTCGAAGTAAGGAACGAAGCGCTCGACGACGTCCTTCAGGCACTCCGTACGCGGAACCTGATCCAGGTTGGCGTAGCGCGGGTCACCGGCCTGGGAGTACTCGGCGCCGTCCTCCAGCTCCGGCGGCGGGGTGCCGTAGGAGCGGCGCCATGCCATGAACTGTTCCTCGCCGTACTTATCCTTGGTCTCGGCCTTGTTGAGGCCCTGCAGTGCGCCGTAGTGGCGCTCGTTCAGGCGCCAATCGCGCACGACCGGAATCCAGTGGCGGTCTGCGGCATTAAGCGCAATGTTGGCCGTGCGGATGGCGCGGCGCAGGAGGGAGGTGTAAACAACATTCGGCAAGATGCCCTGTTCCTTGAGCAGCTCGCCGCCACGCTTGGCCTCACCCTCACCCTTGGCGGTGAGGTTGACATCAACCCAACCGGTGAACTGGTTGGACTCGTTCCATTCGGACTGTCCGTGTCGAAGTAGAATCAGCTTTCCGTTACTCATAAACACCAGCATGCCACGTTTTTCGGCAGCGCGTCAGGTGGTTTTAATATCCGATTGCCCGGCGCGCGTGACAGTCCGGGATCTCAATACTCATCGCATCGGCGTAGATGTTCTCCAGCTGGGCGGCAGCCGCCGCCCAGCTAAACTGCTGGGCATGATCGACGGCGGCTTCGCCCATGGCGATGCGGCGGGGGTCGTCGCCAAGCAACTGCTCCAAGGCGTCCGCCCAGTCCTGCGCCGAATGCGTGTGGACGAGCAAGCCCGTGTCACCATCCGCAACGGCGATGGGCAAGCCTCCGACTGCCGCCGCCACAACGGGTGTTCCGGAGGCCTGGGCCTCCATGGCCACCAGCCCAAAGGACTCGTTATAGCTGGGGACCGCGACAATATCCGCCGCCTGATAGATAGCTACGAGCTCCTGCGGCGGGCGCGGGCTCAGGAAGCGCACGACGCGCTCCACCCCCAGTTCACGGGCGAGGTTGTGGTAGGTATCAGGCGAGGAATTCGCCCCCGAGGCGCCACCACAAATAACCACGCGCAGGCGGCGATCCGGATCGCGCTCCATCAGCTCCGCCGTAGCGCGAATGAGCACGTCAGGGCCCTTGAATTTTTGCAGGCGGCCCACAAACGCCACCACCTTGGTGTGCAGCGGGATGCCCAGCTGGCGGCGCGCACGCTCCGTCATGCGGTCGGTGCCCGGGGTATAGAGTTCCGTGTCTGCACCCGGGGAGACCACAACGATATTGTCCGGCGACGCATCGTAGTGCTCGATCAGATCGCGGGTCTCCTGGGCGGTGTTGACCACCAGGATGTCAGCGTTATCCACCAGCTGCTGTTCACAGATGCGGCGTGCCTCAGTCTCTGGGGTGTCATCGAGCGTGCGGTGCACGTTCTTCACCGCGGCCAGCGTGTGCGCGGTGTGGACGAGGGGGATGTCCCACAGATCGCGCAACAACCAGCCCACCTGACCGGAAAGCCAGTAGTGAGAGTGGATGACGTCATAGTCCACCTCAAAGCAGCGCGCGAAGTTGTAGATCCCGCCCGTAAACGCAGCCAACTGGGTGGGCAGCTCTTCCTTGCTCAAACCCTCATAGGGCCCCGCCACAATGTTGATGACGCGCAGGCGCTCCTCGACGTCCACCACTTCCCCCTGACTGGGGCGCGTGGCACGAGTGAAAATATCGACCTCCACGCCGCGGCGTGCGAGCTGGCGAGCAGTGTTGAGAACGTAGACGTTCATGCCGCCCGCATCCCCGGAACCGGGCTGCTCGAGGGGCGAGGTATGCATGGAAATCATCGCGATGCGCATAATTTCCCAGTGTATCCCGAAACGACCCGCGTTATACTGGCCCGTACCTTAACCTACGCGACCGAAAGGTGAATCGATGTCGGCATACGAGTCCAAGGCGTGGCTCCAGCACTACCCAGAGTGGACACCACACAGCCTGGAATACGGGGGCACCACGCTTCTCGACGTTTACGACAACAACCTCGCGCTCCACCCCGACAAGCCGGCAACCTACTTCTTCGGCCGCACGCAGACCTACGCCGAGCTGGATAAGCAGGTCCGCCGCGCCGCCGCCGGCCTGCGCGCCTTCGGAGTGCGTCCGGGGGACCGCGTAGCCATCGTCGCCCCCAACTGCCCGCAGTTCATCGCCTCCTTCTGGGCCGTGCTCAAGCTGGGCGCCATCGCGGTTTTGCACAACCCCCTCTACACTGCCCACGAGCTGGAGGGCTTGTTTCAGAACCACGGCGCGCGCATCGCCATTTCCTGGGATAAGACGGCCTCCACCCTGGAGAAGCTGCGCCCAACGACCTCCCTGGAAACCGTCGTCTCCATCAATATGATCAACGCGATGCCGACTCCGCAGCGCTTGGCCCTGCGCCTGCCTATCCCGCCGCTGAAGTCCAAGCGCGATCAGCTCACCGCCCCGGCACCGAACACGGTGCCGTGGGAGTCCCTCGTTGGCAACGCCATTGGCGGCGATGGTTCTGACGTCCTCACCCCGGAGGACGTCACCAAGGACACCACCGCGCTCATCCTCTATACCTCCGGCACCACCGGCAGCCCCAAGGGCGCGGAGCTGACCCACGGCAACCTTTTCTCCAACCTGCTCATGGGCAAGCACTGGGTCCCGGGCCTGGGCGATTCCCCGGAGCGCATGCTCGCAGCCTTGCCGTTCTTCCACGCCTACGGCCTGACCATGAACGCCACCTTGGCGCCACTCATCGCCAGCGAATTGGTTCTGCTGCCGAGCCCGCAGATGCCGCTCATCATGGACCTGATGAAGAAGCACACCCCAACCTGGGTGCCGGGCGTGCCAACCCTGTACGAGCGCATCGTGGCGAAGGCGGAAGAAGATGACGTCTCCCTGGACGGCGTGCGCGCGGCTTTCTCCGGAGCGTCGACCCTGCCGGTCAATACCGTAGAGAAGTGGGAGAAGTACACCGGCGGCATGCTCGTGGAGGGCTATGGCCTGACGGAGTGTTCGCCCATCATCGTGGGCAACCCGATGAGTGACGCCCGCCGCCCCGGCTACGTGGGCATCCCCTTCCCGGATACCGAGATTCGCATTGCCAACCCGGACAACCTGGATGAGACCATGCCGGATGGCCAGGAAGGTGAAGTGCTGGCCCGCGGCCCGCAGATCTTTAAGGGCTACTTCGGCGATGAGGAAGCCACAGAGAAAGCCTTCCACAATGGCTGGTTCCGCACCGGCGATATGGGCGTGATGGAGGAAGACGGCTTTATCCGCCTGGTCAGCCGCATCAAGGAAATCATCATCACCGGCGGATTCAACGTCTACCCCGGTGAGGTTGAGGAAACACTGCTGGATCACCCAGACGTGGCGGAGGCAGCCGTGGTGGGCCGCCCGCGTTCGGACGGTTCGGAGGACGTCGTGGCCTGCATCGTGCTTAACGACGGCGCCGCGCTCGACCCCGAGGGCCTCAAGGACTACTGCCGCGAGCGTCTGACCCGCTACAAGGTGCCGCGCACCTTCTACCACTTCGAAAAGCTGGCCACCGACCAGCTGGGCAAGATTCGCCGCCGCGAGGTTCAGGCGGATCTGCTCGAGCGCCTCAAAGCGGAGAAGTAGCACTCCATAGCCCCGGAACCGATCCCTGCGTGATAAACGCACATCACCGGGGCTATTGATTTATCCCGAAAAGATTTCGTTACTGCAAGCAACTTTGCAAAGATTTGCGAGACTCCCGTCACAAATTAGTTATACTGTTTCACACATAACAAGTTTGACCACCTAAGGAGTTCGCGAACATGACCGAAGCCCCTGCTCAGGCCTCTTCCGCCTTTCAGACGAAAGCCTGGCTCCAGTACTACCCTGAGTGGACTAAACCTAATCTGGACTACGGCACCGAAACGCTTTTGGACTCCTACCGAGAGACCGTGGAGGAATTCGGCGACAGGCCGGCGACGTGGTTCTTCGGTCACCAGATGACCTACCGCGAACTCGATACCCACGTGCGCGCCGCCGCGGCGGGTCTCAAGGCCTTTGGCATCCGTCCCGGTGATCGCGTCGCTGTGGCACTGCCCAACTGCCCCCAACACGTGGCGGTGTTCTACGCCATCCTGAAACTGGGGGCGACCGTCGTGGAGCACAACCCGCTCTATACCGCGGCTGAGCTCGAGCCCCTCTTCCAGGATCACGCCGCCCGCGTGGCCGTGGTCTGGGATAAGGCGAGCCCCACCTTTGAGAAACTGCGTGATTCCACGCCGCTCGAAACGATTGTTACGGTCAACATGATCGAGGCCATGCCGCGCCGCAAGCAGCTGCTGTTGCGCTTGCCGCTTCCCATCATCAAGGACAAGCGCGCGGAGCTCTCAGTTGCCGCTCCCAATACCGTGCCGTGGAACGTGCTCACGGGGCGCGCCATCGGCGGGCAGGGCCACAAGCTAGAGGATGCGAAGGTCGATCTCAATGACACCGCACTCATTCTCTATACATCCGGAACCACCGGCAGGCCCAAAGGCGCGGAGCTGACCCACTCCAACCTGTATTGCAACATGAAGATGGCGGAAGCATGGGTGCCCGAATTGGGCAACAAGGCCGAGCGCATGCTCGCCGCCCTCCCCCTCTTCCATGTCTACGGTCTCACCCTCATCGCCGCTCTCGGCGTGCACATCGGCGGTGAGCTCGTCCTCACCCCAGCTCCCAAGGTGCCGCTCCTTCTCGAGATCATGAAGAAGCGCCGCCCTACCTGGATGCCGGGCGTACCCACGATCTACGCCAAGGTCATGGAGGCGGCTCAGGAACAGGGCATCGATCTGCACGGTATCGAGCACAGCCTGTCGGGCGCGGCGGCGCTACCGGCGGAGATCGTTGAGGAATGGGAAACGGTCACCGGCGGCCTGCTCGTGGAGGGATACGGGCTCACGGAAACCTCGCCGATCGTGGCCGCGAACCCGCTCAACAAGAACCGCCGCCCCGGCTACATCGGCATCCCCTTCCCGGATACCGAGGTGCGCATCGGCAACCCGGACAACCTCGATGAAACCCAGCCGGATGGCACCGCGGGCGAGCTCCTCGTGCGCGGACCGCAGGTATTCAAGGGCTATTTCAACATGCCGGAAGCCACCGAGCAGGCTTTCCACGACGGCTGGTACCGCACGGGCGACATGGCAGTTATGGAGTCCGATGGCTTCATCAAGATCGTCTCCCGCATCAAGGAAATGATCATTACCGGCGGCTTTAACATTTACCCAGCCGAGGTGGAAGACGTGATCCGCCAGCACCCAGACGTCACCAACGTAGCTGTCGTTGGCCGTCCGCGTGCGGATGGATCCGAGGACGTCGTGGCCTGCATCATCCTGGAGGACGGCGCGGTGCTCGACCCGGAGGGACTCAAGGACTACTGCCGCGAGCGCCTGACCCGATACAAGGTGCCGCGCACCTTCTACCACTTCGAGCACCTGGCCTCCGACCAACTGGGGAAGGTCCGCCGCCGCGAGGTGCAGAAGGACCTTTTGAAGCTGCTCGGAGAACAAGCACCGGCCTAGGCAGCCCGGTCGATATAGCGCATCACGCGCGTGGGATTGAAGGTTCGGTAGAAGGCCTCACCTGCTCCGACAAGCTGGCTCACCAACGTGCTGAGCTGGCAATTTAGCTGCTCGTCGGTGTAGCCCCACTTCGTGGGAATACGGGCCGTTGTCACCAGAACCAGGTCCTGTTCTTCGCCGCCATCGAGGTTCACTACCTCGATGCGCGCGGAGTAGACGTATTGATCATCATTCATAAACTCGGCCCAGCGCACGAGCGCATCAAGGTCGCAAGCACAGCGTCCGGAGGGTGTGACGAGGCTGAGTTCAATATCTCCGGAGCCATCACGCGCGGATTCAATAGTGATCGCGTGTTCATTGATAAGGATGCTCACCGCCCCATTCCGGTGATCCACCACGTGGACGGGCGTACCCATCATCGCCAGGCGCGTAGCTCGCTCGTGGACCCGCCACATCCCCACTACTGAAACACCATAAGCCTCGCTGAAATAGTGGGGCGACACCGGCTTGATCCCGGCCCCTTTGCGCGGCTTCGAGGGATGCTCCGGAAACTGCTCATCCAGGCGCGCGAAGACCGCTGACATTTCGACTGCATAGCCCGCGATGATGCTCTTTAGCTGAGCATTCGTGGCCGTCGACGGCAGATAAGGCGGTGCAAAGATCCGCAAGTGGGTGTGCATGTCGGAGCTTCCACAGGGCTCGGCCACGAGGTTGCCGGAGATTCCACCGCCGTTGAGATCGTTGACCTCCATGCGCAAAGGCTGCCGGTCCGGATCGAAGCACACGGCGCCACCCCAATACCCGAGCACGCAGAGGCCGCCCATCTCCTCGTTGACGTCGATGCTTAAGAATCCGCCGGCAATCTTGATGGTGGGCAAGCCGGTTGAGGAATCCTCCTCAAGCTTGCCTGCCAGCTTGGTCATGGTTTTGATAACTCGGCTCTTGCCAATCCGAGCCGGTGTCTTGATTGTTTTCTCAGTTGCTGATTGAGACATTGTCCCCCCTTGATTTTCTTTTCTCTATGCTGCGCGAACCGTTGCTGAGCCACCCCGCTCCTCCCCGAGCCGCCGCAGTGAGGCCAAGAATACAAAAGGTTGCGCAATTTCGCGCGGCGGGCCCCTAAAGAGTGCACCCGCGCCCAAACGTGAGAAAAACCTCACATTTTCCGCGCGGGAGACACCTATACGCAAGGGCTTCGACTACGGTGGCTCATCATGATTGTTCTGTAGGGCTAACTAAGTCTGCCCGCAGCTCTTCATCACACCGTTCCCCATCAGCTCAAAAGAGGAAAGATGCCTGTAACTATGCTGCATTCCATGCCCCGCCCGGCCGTGCTTTTCGCCGGACAAGGCTCCGATTGGCAAGGTTTCATCGCCACCGCCGCGCAGACTGCCGCCACTGCCGAATCCCTACGTGAAGCCCTCGCCCAAGCCCGCAGCCTCACCGGCCCCGCCGCACGCACCATCGCCTCCACCTGCCCCGGCGCGCTGGAGCGCCTCGAGCAGCTCATCGCTGGTTCCACCGAGTCCACTACCCTCGACTCGCTGCCTGCGGTATCCATCCCGGGCATCGTCCTGGGCCAGATTGCCGCCATCGAGCAGCTGCGTGACCTAGGCGTCGACATCGATGAGCGCGCTGGGCATTCGCAGGGAAGCTTGGGCGCGTTGGCCGTCGACAAGCCGGCGCACGCCCTCGCCCTGGCCATCCTGATGGGGACCGCTGCCAGTGCGGTCAATGGCTCCGATCCGCGCTCCCAGATGCTGTCTGTCCGTGGCCTGGAGCGCGGCTTCGTCACTGAGCATCTGCACGGCACCGCCGCCATCGCCGTGGTCAACGGCCGCCGCCACTTTGCGCTTTCCGGCAGCCCGGAGGACCTGGCCGCCACCCGCACCGTCATCGAAGAGGCCGTCAAGGGCTTCAACGCCGAGCTGGAGAAGCGCACCATCGGCGGCGATGAGCTCAGCCCGCGTTTCGATGAGCTGCCCGTGGCCCTTCCCTTCCACAATCCGGTGCTGGCCATGGCGGCCGAGCGCACCGTGGCGCTGGCTCAGAAGTGCGGCCTCGACGTCGATGAGGCCCGCGCGCAGGCCGAGGCCATCCTGGTCAACGAACACGATTGGCCGGCCACGCTGGCCGCGCTCAGGTCCGAACACCTCATCGTTCTGGACCGCGCGCTGACCACCCTCACCCGCCGCGTGGTGGAGGGAACGGGTGTCACGGTGGTCTCGGCCGCCACCCCGCAGGAGCTCAATGCGCTGGCCACCCCGGGCGCTGAACTGCCCAGGGCCCTCAACTACGCCGACTTCGCCCCGCGCACCATCGAGCTTCCCAATGGTCGCACCTACACCCAGACCCGCTTCTCCGATCTCACGGGCCTGTCCCCCATCATGCTGGGCGGCATGACGCCGACGTCTGCTGACGGTGAGATCGTCGCCGCGGCGGCCAACGCCGGGCACTGGACGGAGATGGCCGGCGGCGGCATGTACTCCGATGAGGTCTTCCGCGCCCACCTGGCCACCATGGAAAAGCACCTGCGCCCCGGCCGCACGGCACAGTTCAACACCATGTTCTTCGACCGTTTCCTGTGGAACCTGCACTTTGGCCAGGCGCGCATCGTGCCCAAGGCCCGCGCGGCCGGTGCGGCTTTCAACGGCGTGTGCATCTCCGCCGGCATTCCGGAGGTAGAGGAAGCCGGCGAGCTGCTGGACCGTCTCCACGCCGATGGCTTCCCCTTCATCTCCTTCAAGCCCGGCACCGCAAAGCAGATCCGGGATGTCCTGGCCATCGCCACGGCTTACCCGGAGGACCGCATCATCATGCAGGTCGAGGACGGCCACGCCGGCGGCCACCACTCCTGGGTCAACCTGGATGACATGCTGCTGGATACCTACGCCGAAATCCGCCAGCACCCCAACGTCTACCTGGCAGTGGGCGGCGGCATCGCCTCCCCGGACCGCGCCACCTCTTACCTCACCGGTGAGTGGGCGATAAAGCACGGTCTGCCCGCCATGCCTGTCGACGCCGTCTTCATCGGCACCGTCGCCATGGCCACCAGGGAGGCCAAGGCCACCGATTCCGTCAAAGACCTGTTGGTCAACACGGAAGGCATTTCGCCTTCCAAGAACGGCGGATGGGTCGGCCGCGGAACCGGCGCACACGGCGTGGCGTCCTCCCAGTCCCACCTGCTGGCGGACATCCACGACCTGGATAATTCCTTCGCAGCGGCCTCGCGCCTGATTACGTCCCTGAGCATCGAGGAGTACCCGGCGCACCGCCAGGAGATCATCGACGCCCTGGCCAAGACCTGCAAGCCCTACTTCGGCGACGTGGAATCCATGACCTACGCGGAGTGGCTGGAGCGCTTCGTGGAGCTGGCCCACCCGTTCGTGGATCCCAGCTGGGATGACCGCTTCCTCGATCTCCTCCACCGCGTTGAGGCCCGCCTGAACCCGGCCGACCACGGCCAGATTGAAACACTCTTCACCAGCGTTGAGGATGTCCACGATGCCCCGCAGGCCGTGGCCAAGCTGTTGGCCGAATACCCCGCCGCACGTACCACCGAGGTCTCCGCGCGCGATGCCGCCTGGTGGATTTCGCTGCACTATAAGCACGTCAAGCCCATGCCGTGGGTACCGGCCCTGGACGGTGACCTGAAGTCCTGGTTCGGCAAGGACACCCTCTGGCAGGCCCAGGATGAGCGCTATTCCGCCGACCAGGTGCGCATCATCCCGGGCCCCGTAGCCGTGGCCGGCATTACCAAGAAGAACGAGCCGGTGGCAGAGTTGCTCGCCCGCTTCGAGCAGGCCACCACGGATGCGCTGCTGGAGCAGGGCTCGACCCCGCAGAAGGCCTTCTCCCGCCTGAATTCCGCCGCCGATGAGGCCGAGTTCCTGCGTACTTCTCCTACCCTGCTGTGGCACGGCCACCTCATGGCCAACCCGGCTTATGAGATGGATGAGAACGCCTTCGACCTGCGTCAGGATGCCGAGGGCAACTGGGAGATCGTCATCACCGCGGACTCCTACTGGGATGACCTGCCGGAGGAGCAGCGCCCCTTCTACGTTCGCGAGGTCACCGTCCCAGTGGACCTGCCGGAGGATGTAGCCACGGGTGGCTCCCCGGTGGTCTCCGAGGAGCGCCTACCCAACTCCGTCTTCACCCTCTTGGAGGGGCTGGCCGGTGTCGGCTCCACCGCGGAGCAGGGCGATGAGATTACGGAGATGCCCACCGTCGAGTCCGGCTACTCCTTCCACTTCCCTGCTTCGCTGCTCTCCGCACACAGCGCGGTGACCTGCGGCGATGCCGCAGCCGAGAAGGCCGGCACCCCGGATGTTCTGGTCGGCCCCTGCTGGCCGGCCATCTATGCCGCGCTCGGCTCCGGACGCCTGGAGGATGGTTACCCGGTCATCGAGGGCCTGCTCAACGCGGTGCACCTGGACCACGTCATCGACGTGCGCGTACCGCTGGAGCAGCTTGCCGACGGCCGCCAGATCGACGTCACCTCCTCCTGCACCGCCATCGAGGAATCCGTCTCCGGGCGCATCGTCACGGTCGAGCTCGAGCTCAAGGATCACGCTTCCGGTGGCATCGTGGCCACGCAGCTGCACCGCTTTGCCATCCGCGGCCGCGCCACCGGCACCGCCGCACCGAGCCAGGCACCGGAGTGGGGCGGCGGCAAGTCCGCCACCAAGGTGGTGCCGACCCCGCGTTCCTTCGTCGACCGCGCCACCGTCACCGCCCCGCAGGACATGACGCCCTTCGCGCTGGTCTCCGGCGACTATAACCCGATCCACACCTCTTATAACGCGGCCCAGCTGGTGAACCTGCAGGCACCGCTGGTGCATGGCATGTGGCTCTCGGCCGCCGCGCAGCAAGTGGCCGGACGCCACGGCCGCGTGGTGGGCTGGACCTATTCCATGTACGGCATGGTGCAACTGGGTGATGACATCGAGGTCACCGTCGAACGCGTCGGCCGCAAGGGCATCCACCAGGCCCTCGAGGTCACCTGCCGCATCGAGGGCGAGGTGGTCTCCCGCGGCCAGGCGCTGCTCGCCGCGCCGACCACGGCGTATGTCTACCCCGGCCAGGGCATCCAGGCCGAAGGCATGGGCAAGGGCGACCGCCAGGCCTCCCCGGCAGCGCGCGAAGCGTGGCGCCGTGCTGATGCGCATACCCGCGAGAACCTGGGCTTTAGCATCCAGAAGATCATCGATGAGAACCCGACGGAACTCACCGTTCGCGGCACCACCTTCCGCCACCCGCAGGGCGTGCTGCACCTGACCCAGTTCACGCAGGTGGCCCTGGCCGTGGTGGCCTATGCCCAGACCGAGCGCCTGCGCGCCGAGGATGCCCTGGCCCCGACCTCCTACTTCGCCGGCCACTCCCTGGGCGAGTACACCGCGCTGGCCTCGCTGGCGAATATCTTTGACCTCGAAGGTGTCATCGACATCGTCTACTCCCGCGGCTCCGCCATGGGCAACCTGGTCCCGCGCGATGCGGAGGGCAACTCCGAGTACGCCATGGCGGCACTGCGCCCGAACATGGCCGGCATTGACGCAGACAACGTTGACGCCTGGGTGGCTGAGGTCGCCGAGGCCACCGGAGAGTTCCTGGAGATTGTTAACTACAACATCCGCGGCCAACAGTACTCCGTCGCCGGCACCAAGAAGGGGCTGAAGGCCCTGGTGGACAAGGCCAATGCCATCGCCCCGCGCGCGGCGGTCATGGTCCCGGGCATCGATGTTCCTTTCCACTCCCGCGTGCTGCACGAGGGCGTTCCGGCCTTCGCAGAGAAGCTCGATGAGCTCCTGCCGCAGGAGCTGGATCTGGATGCCCTGGTAGGCCGCTACATTCCGAACCTGGTGGCCCGCCCCTTCGAGCTGACCCAGGACTTCGTCGACGCCGTGGCACCGCTTGCCCCCTCCGGCAAGCTGGACGGCCTGCAGGTGGAGAGCCTCTCCGAGCACGAGCTCGCCCGCCTGCTGCTCGTCGAGCTGTTGTCCTGGCAGTTCGCCTCCCCTGTGCGCTGGATCGAAACCCAGGAACTCCTCTTTGGCAAGGTCGAGCAGATCATCGAGGTCGGCCTGGCTTCTTCCCCGACGCTGACCAACCTGGCCACCCGCTCGCTAGCCGTCGCCGGAATCCCGGAAGGCACCATCCGCGTGCTCAACGTGGAGCGCGACCAAGAGCAGGTCATGCTTGCCGACGTCTCCGAAGCCCCCGCCGCCGCACCGGCTGCGGAATCCGACGCCGAAGAGGCACCGCAGGCGAGCGAAGCACCAGTCGAAACTGCCGAGGCTCCGGCCGCCGCACCAGCTCCTGCACCTACCGCGGCAGCTGCGAGCGACGCCCCCGAACTGCGCTTTGGTGCCGCCGAGGCCATCATGGTGCTCTTCGCCTTCCAGAACAAGATCCGCGTGGACCAGATCACGGACTCCGACACCGTGGAGGAGCTGACCAACGGAGTGTCCTCGCGCCGCAACCAGCTGCTCATGGACATGTCCGCAGAAATCGGCGTGCCGGCCATCGATGGCGCCGCCGATGCCGACGTGGCCACGCTGTGCGAGAAGGTCGCCACCGCCGCCCCGGGCTACTCCGCTTTCGGCCCAGTGCTGGGTGAGGCCGTCGGCGCGCGCCTGCGCCAGCTCTTCGGCGCTGCGGGTCTCAAGCCCACCGCCGTGGCGGACTACGTCACCGGCACCTGGGGCCTGCCCGAATCCTGGGTTGCCCACGTCGAGGCAGAGATCCTGCTGGGCTCCCGCGAGGAGGACTCCGTGCGCGGAGGCTCGCTGAACACCGTGCCGGCGAGCGCCACCTCGAAGTCCGCAGCACACGAGCTGATCGACGCCGCCGTCCAGGCCGTCGCCGCTACCCACGGTGCGTCCGTATCCAAGGGCGCTGCCGCAGGTGGTGCAGGTGGCGGTGCCGTGGTCGACTCCGCTGCTTTGGATGCCTTCGCCGAGACCGTCACCGGTGAGAACGGCGTGCTGGCCACGGCCGCCCGCCAGGTGCTCTCCCAGCTGGGTTTGGACTCCGAACCGGAGCTCATCGAGGCACCTGATACGACCGTCATCGATGCCGTTGAGGCAGAGCTCGGCTCCGGCTGGCTCAAGTCCGTCACGCCGTCCTTCGACGCCAACAAGGCCGTGCTTTTCGACGACTCCTGGGCCATCGCCCGCGAGCGCCTCGCCCGCGTGGCGCTGGGTCAGGCCGAGTACCCGGTGGACAGCTTCCGCGGTGCCGGCGAGGATCTAGCTCGCCAGGCCCACTGGTGGAAGCGCGAAGACATCGCGCAGGCCGCCGTGGACACCACCCCCGGCGCGTTCGCCGGTGAGGTTGCCCTGGTCACGGGCGCTGCGCCGGGTTCGATCGCCACCGCGCTGGTGGAGCGCCTGCTGGAGGGCGGCGCGACGGTCATCATGACCGCATCCCGCGTGAGCCAGGCCCGCAAGGAATTCGCGCGCACGCTCTACGCTGAGCACGGCGCTGCCGGTTCCGCCCTGTGGCTGGTCCCGGCGAACCTGTCGAGCTTCCGCGATATTGACGCCCTCATCGACTGGATCGGCACTGAGCAGCGCGAGTCCGTGGGCAACGAGGTCAAGATTCTCAAGCCTGCGCTGACCCCGACGCTGGCCTTCCCCTTCGCCGCGCCGAGCGTCTCCGGCTCGCTGGCGGATGCCTCCGGAACGACCGAGACGCAGGCCCGCCTGTTGCTGTGGTCCGTCGAGCGCACCATTGCGGGGCTGGCGAGGTTGAGCCAGGGGGACGTCGACAAGCGCTGCCATGTCGTCCTGCCGGGCTCGCCCAACCGCGGCACCTTCGGCGGCGACGGCGCCTACGGCGAGGTCAAGGCAGCACTCGATGCCATCCTCAACAAGTGGAAGGTCGAGGCCGGCTGGCCGCAGGGTGTCACCCTGGCGCAGGCGAAGATCGGCTGGGTGGCTGGCACGCACCTCATGGGCGGCAACGATGGGCTGGTGCCCGCCGCCGAGAAGGCCGGCATCAAGGTGTGGAGCCCAGAGGAGATTTCCACCGAGCTCATGGACCTGGCCAGCGCCGACTCGCGCGCGCAAGCAGCGCATGCCCCGGTGGAGAAGGACCTCACCGGCGGTCTGGAAGGCTTCTCCCTCACCGTGCTTGCTGCCGGTGCGGAAACCGCTAACGCAGTTCCGCACGAAGATATGGAAGCCCCCGCGACCATCACCGCGCTGCCCAACCAGGTGCAGGCGGTTCAGCCTGGCTTGGAGGAAGAAGTTGGCCAGGTCACCACGGACCTGGAGGATATGGTGGTCATCGCTGGTATCGGCGAGGTCTCCTCATGGGGTTCCGGCCGCACGCGCTTCGAGGCCGAGTTTGGTCTGCAGCGTGATGGTTCCGCGGAGCTGACCGCCGCCGGTGTGCTGGAGCTGGCGTGGATGACCGGGCTGGTGGAATGGCGCGAGGATCCACACCCGGGCTGGTTCGTGGTGGAGAGCGATGAAGAGATCGCCGAGGAGGACATCTTCGAGCGCTTCCGCGATGAGGTCGTCGCACGCTCCGGCGTGCGCACGCTGACCGATAAGTACCACCTCACCGACCGCGGTTCCATCGACCTGACCACCGTCTTCCTGGACCGCGACGTCACCTTCACCGTGGATTCGGAGGCCACCGCCCGCGATATCCAGGCGGCGGACCCGGAGTTCGTCAGCATCGCCGAAGTGGACGGCGAATGGCAGGTCACCCGCCGCCAGGGTGCCACCGTCAAGGTGCCGCGCAAGGCCACGCTGACCCGCACCGTCGCCGCGCAGATGCCGGATGACTTCGACGCCGCCAAGTGGGGAATCCCGGAGCACATGCTCGACTCCCTCGACCGCATGGCGGTGTGGAACCTGGTCACGGCGGTGGATGCCTTCACCCAGGCCGGCTTCTCCCCGGCGGAGCTGCTGCGCTCCATCCACCCGGGCCAGGTGGCCACCACGCAGGGCACCGGTATCGGCGGCATGGAATCCCTGCACAAGGTCTTCGTCACTCGCTTCCTCGGCGAGGAGCGCCCGTCCGACATCCTGCAGGAGGCCCTGCCCAACGTCATCGCGGCGCACACCATGCAGTCGCTCGTGGGCGGCTACGGTTCCATGATTCACCCCATCGGCGCCTGCGCTACCGCAGCGGTGTCGATTGAGGAGGCCGTGGACAAGATGGCCCTGGGCAAGGCCGATGTGGTCGTGGCCGGCGGTATCGACGATGTCCAAGTGGAATCCCTCCAGGGCTTCGGTGACATGAACGCCACCGCGGAGACCGCGAAAATGACCGCCAAGGGCATCGATGATCGCTTCATCTCCCGCGCCAACGACCGCCGCCGCGGCGGCTTCCTCGAAGGCGAGGGCGGCGGCACGGTCCTGCTAGTTCGCGCCTCACTAGCAGCCGACTTAGGACTGCCAGTACTCGCGGTGGTCGCGCACGCTGCCTCCTATGGAGACGGCGCCCACACCTCCATCCCGGCCCCTGGACTGGGTGCGCTGGGCGCTGGCCGCGGCCGAGAGAACTCCCGCCTGGCGCGCTCGCTGCGCGGTCTGGGCCTGACGCCCAACGACGTCAGCGTCCTGTCCAAGCACGACACCTCCACCAACGCCAACGACCCCAACGAGTCGGAGCTGCACTCCCTGCTGTGGCCGGCGATTGGCCGCGATGAGGATCAGCCGATGTTCGTCATCTCCCAGAAGACGCTCACCGGCCACTCCAAGGCGGGTGCCGCGCTCTTCCAGACCGGCGGCATCATCGATGTCTTCCGCACGCACCGCATCCCGGCGAATGTGTCCCTGGACTGCGTCGACCCGCTCATCGCCCCAAAGGCGCCGAACCTGGTGTGGCTGCGCTCCCCGCTGGACCTCGCCGCGGCGGGCCACAGCGTGAAGGCCGCGGCGCTGACCTCGCTCGGCTTCGGCCACGTCAGCGCGCTCATCGTCTACGCCCACCCAGGCGTGTTCGAGCAGGCCGTGTCCCAGCAGCGCGGGGCGGATGCCGCCGCCCAGTGGCGTGAGCGCGCCAAGCAGCGCCTGCGCGCCGGCCGCGCCCACTTCGAGGCCGGCATGCTGGGCCGCGCCCCGCTCTTCGAGGTCATCGAGGGCCGCCGCCTCCCGGCACGCGACGCCAAGGCCGCCGAGATTGCCATGCTTCTCGACGACTCCGCGCGCCTCACCGAAGACGGCACCTACCCCTCCGCCTAAGGCGCTAGCCTCTAACAACAAGCGCTAAGAACAAGCCGAGGACGTCCGCAAAGAAGCGGGCATCCTCGGCTTCTTTTCTGCCTGCGCTCCTCGCCTCGTGGTAGTTTTCGCATAAGGCACCGTTTACTTAATTGCGAGACTTCCACGAACCAGAGGACGAAGCATGGATATTGAAAAATTCCTCATGACAGCGGTCGGCGTGCTCAGCGTGATTTCCCTTGCCGGTTGGCTCTCCGCTGATTACGAGTGGTCAACCAGGGCCACAACGGTTATGGGGTTTGGGTTCCTTATCTCGGCACTGATTAACAAGCACAGGCAAGAAAAGGCCGCGGGCCAACGCCGGGTTCCAGAAGAGTCTGTGCAGTAACCACCCGGCTTCACAACTGCCCTATCTGCCAAACTTATCGCCGATCCATGCAACGCGGGGGCAAGGTTTTGGCAACTAGGCGCGTTCTTCCTCTGGCTCTTCTGCTGCCTCATCCTGTACCTGCCGCGCATTCTCTGAAATCTCACGCGCCCTCTGCTCCAAGCTCTCCTGGGCGCGGGCCTGGGCTTGGGATGAGTTCTCGGCGCGCGGCGGGGCTTGGATGAAACGCTCGGAGTGCAATCCCAGCTGCAGCTCCTTGGCGCGCAGTACCTCCGCATCAATCTTGATGCCGACGATCAACACAGTGTTCATCAACCACGTGGCCACGAAGACCGCCATGACGGTACTCAGTGCACCATAAGCGCTGGCCGCAGCAAGATACTTCAGGTAGAGGCCTACCAATCCCCAGGACACGACCGTGCCCACGAGCGCCACCACGGAGCCATAGGTAATCCACCTAAAACGCCCGGGCCGCACGTTGGGGCTGAAGTGATAGAGCACCGCGATAAGCGTGAGAACCACAACCACGGTAACTGGGAAGCGCAGCCAGTTCCACACCGGGAGGAAGATTCGCACCAGGTACGTGGCGGCATCTTCTAGTCCTACGTTGCGAGCAAGCGGAATCAGCCCCTCATTAAGAACTGCATCACGCAGCAAGTTGGCAAAAAGCACGATGACCGCGCCGACCACGATGACTGCTGTCAACCCCCACATCAGCGCCCACGTGCGGATGATGCCGCGGCCCTCCACCCGGCCGTACACGGTATTGGCTGTCCGCGAGAAGGCCCGCACATACGCCGAGGCAGAAAACAGCGAAATGGCCAGGGAGATGATCAGCGCCAACGTGCCCTGCGCGCTGGAGCCGATAATCGTGCCGACAATCATGTGGGCTTGCTCAGAAAGCGAACCGGGGACGTACTGCTCAATGAACTCAGAAGTCAGCTGCTCCACTTCCGCTTGGCGGGAGGAGAAGATGAGCGTGACAATGGAGTAGGCGGCCAGCACCGTTGGTGCAAAAGCCATGAGCGTGAAGTAGGTCATCCCGGCGGCGCGGTCCATGAAGGCATCGTGGAAGAAGTCATTCCACGTGCGGCGGATGACCAGCCCCCAGCTCTCCTTGCGCAGGCGATTACCTTTGGCGAGGGGATTGTGCTCGTCATCATGGCCTTGAACCTCCAGGATGGTCGGGCCCTTAAACGGCACGATTGTTTCTGGCTCCTCGGCCGACATAGCGTTGCCGTCAATCTCCTCTTCGCTCATATCTGACCAGCGTATGCGGCACAGCCCGCATTCAGGGGAAGGACACTCGGGCCACAGGCTAGGCCGTGGTTACACTGGGGAGGCATGACTGAGAAGAACTCCGAGAACAAGATCAACGTAAAGTCCTTCGAGCTTGACCACCGGCTTGTCGACGCCCCCTATATCCGCGTCGCCGACCGCACCGACCTGGGTGGCGGGGTCGAGATTATCAAGTATGACCTGCGCTTCTGCCAGCCCAACAAAGAGCACCTCGGTACCGAGGCACTGCACTCGGTTGAGCACATGATGGCCAACTTCATGCGCAACTACACCGACAAGCTCATTGGTTTTGCCCCGATGGGCTGCCGTACCGGCTTCTACGCCATCACCAACGGCATGGAGCAGGATGAGCTGCTCCGCGCTGTCGAGGGCGCGCTCAATGACATCCTCAATGCCACTGAGGTTCCCGCCGCCAACGAGGTGCAGTGCGGCTGGGGCGCCCACCACTCACTTGAGGGCGCGCAGGAGGCCGCACGCAACTTCCTCGCGGCCAAGGAAGAGTGGCTCAACGTCATGGCCTAAATGGCCATGACATCGGGGCGGGGCCTATCCGTCCTAGGACTCGAGGCGTCGGATCTGGGTACGGGCGACGAACAGCCCGGCGACGCCAAGCCCCAAAACACTCGCCATCAAGGTGCAACGTGCTGCGCTGAACTCCGCGAACAGTCCAGGGATCAATAGGATCGCCGCCACGCAGAGAAGGCTCGAAGCAAAGAGGAGGATGGCAAAGAGTACGTCTTTGGGGATGTACATGCGAGGTCCTTTCCAGGCGGCTAGTGACTGCCTGCGGCGAACTAGTAATTCAACGCTATTTTAAATATTTCGCACTTATATTTCTACCCCTAGCCAGATGGGCTCCGGCTCCAGCGTCACGCCGAAGGCCTTCTGAACCCCGGCGCGGATGTCGCGGGCCAGCGCAACGATATCGTCCGCAGTGGCCTCACCGCGGTTGGTCAGCGCCAGGGTGTGCTTGGTGGACAAGGTTGCCTTCGCACCCGATTCTTCACCCGGGTAGCCCTTGGCAAAGCCGGCGCGCTCGATGAGCCAGGCGGCGGAGAGCTTTTCCTTTTCTTCTCCAGATGCGGTGGACGGCACCGCATGGCGGGGCATGCGGTCAGCATCCTCGTCACCGCGGGCGGCGCGGACTGCTTCCTGGATGGAATCGGCAAGCTCGGGCTCGACGATGGGGTTGGTGAAGAAGGAACCGGCCGACCATGTGTCGTGGTCCTCTGGGTCAAGCACCATGCCCTTGCCGCGGCGCAGCTTCAGTACGTCCTCGCGGACCTCGGCCACGGGGCGGCGCTCACCAGGGTTCTGGGTGAGCTGGCCAAAGCGCAGGGGCCTCGACAGGCCGTCGGTAGTCAGCTGCAGCTCGACGGCCAGCACCACGCCGCGCCCGGTGAACTTCAGGTTGGAGTAGCGATAGGCCAGCTCCAGGTCCGCGGCCGGCACCCACGTCGCGGTCCGGGTAGCGCGCTCGTAGAGATAGACCTGCGTGAGGACGTCGGATGTTTCAGCGCCGTATGCACCCACGTTCTGCACCGGCACGGCACCCGCATTGCCCGGGATCCCGGAAAGGCACTCGATGCCGCCCAGACCGCAGTCCACGGACAAAGCCACGACGTCATCCCACACCGCGCCCGCATCAGCACGCACGAGGCCACTGGCCACGGAGACGTCGATGTCCTCAAAGTCGAGGATGACCACCACGACATCCAGCTGACCTTCCGCCACCACGAGGTTGGAGCCGCCACCGACGACGAGGTAGTCCTGGGAGGCGTCGTCAAGCGCTGCCAGCGCAGCGATGGCGGCCCCAGCGCTGGCGCAGCGCACCGTCACCAGCGGGGCACCGCCGATGCGCAGCGTCGTGAGATCGGCGAAGGTGGTCTCGGAATCAAGCGTGACTCCGTCAATATCAGCGAGGGTCAGGAATTTATCTAGCACGTCTACCAAGGTAGTCTGTAACTCATGTCAACCCGTAGCGAAAACACCGTGATCATCAACCAGCCCATCGATAAGGTGCACAAGGCACTGTCCACCCAGGAGTACTGGGACTTCATCGTGGCCAAGCTCTCCCCGGAACCGGGCACCGTGCACGAGTTCACCGGCAACACCGCCGTGCTCTACGAGATTCTTCCGACCTCCCTCCTCCCGGAGGCCGTCCGCGCCATGGTCTCCCAGGACCTCAAGGAAAAGCGCACCGTGACCATCGGCGAGGTTGTCGATGATCAGATGTCCGTCTCCTTCACCGCTGACGTCAAGGGCACCCCGGTCGACTTCAAGGGCGACATCACCTACAAGGGCCAGGGCGAGTCCACCGCTCTGGATTACGTCACCGAGGTTTCCGTCAACATCCCGATGATGGGCGCTGCCATCGAGCCGAAGGTCGCTGAGGCTCTGCAGGAGCTCTACACCAACGAGGGCAAGCTCACCGAAGAGTGGATCTCCAACAACCTCTAAACAGCTCTCTACACCACAGTTGTTGCCATGGCCGATCACGCGCATAACCTGAAGGCTCAGGAAAGCGCTGGTCGGCCTTTTGGCGTTGTTACCCGCGGCACCACTAATCCCAACCGCCTGCGCCGCTGCGATCGCTGGATGGTGGCGCACCCGGAAATCTCCTCGCTGCTGCGTTCCACGGATGAGCCGCTGGCTCTCGACGTCGGCTACGGCGCCTCCCACACCACCACGGTGGAGTGGGCCGGCTGGCTGCGCAGCGTTAATCCTCATACCCGGGTGACGGGTTTGGAGATTTCCCCCGAGCGCGTGCTGCCGCCGCGCGATGGCGTGACCTTTGAGCTCGGCGGCTTCGAGCTAGCAGGCTACCGCCCACAGCTGGTGCGGGCCTTCAACGTGCTGCGCCAGTATGACGTGGACCAGGTGGAGAAAGCCTGGAACACCGTGAACTCGCGCTTGGCCCCCGGTGGGTTCTTCGTGGAGGGAACCTGCGACGAGCTGGGGCGCAGGGCGGCCTGGGTGCTTCTCGACGCCTCCGGCCCACGCACCCTAACCCTCGCCTGGGATCCCTTCGACGTTGCGCGCCCCAGCGATATCGCGGAGCGCCTGCCCAAAATCCTCATCCACCGCAACGTGCCGGGTGAGCCGATCCACGAGCTCTTGCAGGCGGCCGACGCCGCCTGGGACCGCGCCGCCGGATGGTCTCCTTATGGCCCGCGGGTGCGCTGGCGCATGGCGCGCGAAGAACTCCGGCAGACAGTTCCCATCCATCCGGTACACCGCCGCCTGCGGGACAACGTGCTCACAGTGGATTGGAACCTGGTAGTTGGCCATCTTTAAGCCGGTGCGCCACACTAGTAGTCATGGCTTCTTCTAAATCTTCCGCCTCGACGGCCTGGAAAATCTTCATTGGCGTACTCGTGGTACTCCTGCTCATCATCTTGGTAGCTGAGCTCGGCCTGCGCTGGTTCTTAGGTTCACAGATGAAGAGCCAATTCACCCAGTCCGCCAAGGAACAGGGCGTGGAGACCTCCGAGGAACCGGAGGTGAGCTTCGGTGCTAGCCCCATGGTCTTTGGCATGCTCAACGGCAAGATTCCGCAGATGGATATGAAGACCCCGTCCACGCTGAAGATTGATGGCACCAACATCGCTGGCCAACCGGCCGCTGATGTCCACGTCGAAGACATGACGCTGTCCCAGGAGCCGGTCGCGGGCACTCTGCGGGCCTCGACGACGGTCCCGGATCAGTTCCTGCTCGCGAGCTTCCAGAAAGCCATTGCTGAGCAGTCTGGCTATGATGCCTTGGGCAACCTCGTGGTCACCGCGATTACCGCCAACGATGCCGAGGATGACCTCGAGGTGGAATTCGCCGGCGGCCTGGCCACGCTCTCGCTCAAGCCGGAGGCTCGCGACGGCAAGCTCGCCATCGATGCGAAGGAAGCATCGCTCTTCGGCTTCGACCTGCCGGAGCAGGCAACCTCCGCGATTTCGAATGCCTTGGCCGAAGGCATGGAGGAACAGCTCGCGGGCCAAAAGCTCACCTTTGAATCCGTGGACGTCGGCGCTGGCGAGCTCACGCTGACCCTCATTGGCCACGACGTCCCGATGAGCGAACTCGATTCCGCCACGGCGCCAGCACCGGAATCGTCACCGGCCAACTAATACTTAAGGACGAGAGCGCAGGCTCTCTACGGTGAGCTGCGTGTCCAGGTCTTCGTCGTCTGAAACGACGGAACCGGGATCAACAAGGCATTGATAGCCCGCCTGCTCCGCCAGGCGGACTATTTCTTTAAGCGGCAAGCGCGAGTCTTCGGGAAGAATGAGCCCCAAACGCACGGGCAGCGGGCAGGCCTCGCGGAGGGTGACGAGCTCTGAGAGGAGCGAGGTGGCGTCGCCAAGCAGTGCATCCACCGCAACCCACACCTCTGCGGCGCCTGATTGCACGGCCAGCCGTGCCTCCGCCGCCTTCACCAAAGAGTGATGGCGCCCAGTGGGATAGCCGGCAACGGCAATGACGTGCTCGGCGCCCTCGGCGGCAAGCACATGGTGCGGGGAGACAAGCACTCGCTGCTGCCCCGCGGATTGGGTCCGCACCTCCTCCAGGGAGGCCTCAAGCAGGTTCAGCATTAGTAGGAATAATCGCCGTTGATGATGGCCTTGAGCTGCGGGCGCACATCAAACCAGTACACGCCGGTGATGATGGCGCCAATCCAGCTAACGAAAGGCAGCGGCAGGTTCATCACCAGGGCGGAACCGACGAGTAGCCCGACCCATACCCATTTGTTTTGACGGTCACCGGCGCGGAAGGCATCCTCCCGCGTCATCGCCGCTAGGACGGCACCGATGAGGGCAAAGAGGGATACCGCCATAAAAATGTACTGCGGTATCGACGAAATAATATCTAGAAAAGTGTGCATTAATTAGTTCTCGTCAACGACTTCGCCGTCGATGACATCGTCGTTCGGCTTTGCTGCATAGGGGTTGCGCGGGCTCTGCGGCTCCTGCGGCTGCTGGCCCGCCGCGCGCTGCTCCTTGGCGTTGTTGATAGCGCCCTGAACCCCCTCACGGGTCTCGTTGAAGGCGGTGTTGAAATCCTCACGAGCCTTCACGAAGGACTCCGAGTTGCGGGTCTCACGTGCAGCGGAGGACACAGACTCCCCGATGTTCTTAGCCGTGGAGGTTACGCGGTCAAAGAAGGACTCTTCCTTCGCGGTGCCATCACCCATGCCCGCCGCATCAGCGGCGCGGGCAATGCGTTCCGCCTGCGCGTTCTGGGCCTGGTTCTGGCGCTCTTCCTTGAAACGGCCACCAAAATCCTTGGCCACATCAAAAGCAGAGGAACCGGCATTCTTGATTGAGTCAAATACGGACATGGTCGTCACTCCTTGTTAGACGCCAAAAAGCAGATGATTAACAGTGTAGATAACCAACCCAGCCAGTGCACCCACGACCGTGCCGTTGAGGCGAATGAACTGCAGGTCCTTGCCCACCATGAGCTCGATGTTCTCGGAGGCCTCCTGGGCATCCCAGCGCTTAATGGTCTCCGGGATAATCGCGATGATCTCCGGTGCGAACTTCTCCACCGCGTAGCGCGCGGCCTTGTCCACGAACGCATTGGCCTGGGCCAGGAACTCCGAATCTTCCAGCAGGCGGTGCGCCAATTCTTTCACCTTGGCGGTCATCTTCTGGCGCAGGAAGGACTCCGGGTCGGTGAGCTGTTCAATGAGCGTGGAGGAGACCGTCGCCCACATTGCCGCCGGGGCCTTCTGCGCCTGATCGGAAGCCAGCATTTCCTGCTTGATTCCCTCGATGCGCTCGCGCATATCTTCATCCCACTGCAGGTCCGAGGCCAGCTTGGACAGGTTGCGGCGAATGGCCAGGCGGGCCTCGTGGTTGCCGTTGCGGCGGACCTCATCGGCGAACTCCACGAGCTCGGCGTAGACCTTCTCCCCCACCATCTCGCGGGCAAAGCGCGGCGCCCAGCCAGGCATGCGCTCATCGATGGCGGTGACCACCGTGGATTCCATCCCGAGGATCTTTCCGTGCGCCCAGTCAATGAGGTCATCCTCCAGCGGCCGCGCCTTGCCTTCCGCGATATAGCCCTCCAACAGGCGGCCCAGCGGCGGGCCCCACTCGGGTTCTGCCAGACGGTCCATGACTTGGGTGCGGATGAATTGCTCTGCCTCCGCCGGGTCTAGGTCTGCGACCACGCTGGCGGTGCGCTCACCAATCCACGCGGAGACCTCCTCCGCCCGCCCAGGCTCTACGCCCTGGCGCGCCAGCCACAGCGGTAGCTCCGCCTCCCGCACCTTGGCGCTGAGTGCATCCGCGGTGAGGAAGTTCTCCTCCACGAAGTCCTTGAGCGCATCACCCACGCGGTCCTTGTTGTTGGGGATGAGCGCGGTGTGCGGGATGGGCAGCCCCATCGGCCGGCGGAACAGCGCGGTCACGGCGAACCAGTCCGCCAATCCACCGACCATTCCTGCCTCGGCCGCCGCGCGCACGTAGCCCACCCAGACAGGAGCGCCGCTTGCCGACGCCTGCCACCACGAGCACCCCAAAAAGATCACCGCCGCACCAATCAGGAAGGACAGCGCAATCGCCTTCCAGCGGCGCAGGTCCGCCCGGCGCGCCTCCTGGTTTCCTGGCTGCGGCACAAACGACGTCTGCGCCGCCGCCGTTTCCTGAGCCGGCTTAAGCCCTGCGTCTGCGCGGTGCGTCATGGGTTGGTTCTCCTTAGAGTAAACGAGGCTTCGTGATGGATAGCGAATCCATCAATCAACATTAGTGTGCGTAACGGACACACTCGATAGCCACCAACACTAAGATTGGCTTCTAGCTTTATGAACGCCAGCCTGCCGAGGGCCCGTTTGTGGTTCCGTGATTCACGACCCCCTTACAGCGACGCGCCAGGGCATCTTTCGTGTTGGCGTAGCCGAGGGCGGTCGCCACGTCCCGGCCGCAGAACAGGACCTGCCTGCCCGAGGTGATGATTCGGAGCGTGCCGAACTCGTGGTTGGTGAACACTTGTAGTCCGGTAGCCATGACCGGTTCCTCTTCTGAAAGCCGGGTAGACAATCGCGGGCGCGGGGTGCGCCAGGCTCTCACCTGTCAGGCACGGCAGCCGCCGAAACCGGACACGGCGGGAGGAAGGCTCTCGCCCATACGCCCCCGCGGACCGACAATTTGGACGGGTCAGAGGGCACACTGGTGTGTGAACGTACCGATGGCTCCGCGCCCCGTGCTCTTGCTTCGGCGTCATTAACAAAGTAGCCTTGTAGTCAACATGACCGGTTCCGCTGCCCGCCTCGGTGGGAGTCCAGGGCCGGTCTTCGTTTTCGTATCAAACAGGGGTGCGCGTGGAGCAGGTGAAGCAGTTCAAGACCTACGGTGAACAGGTCGAATTGCTTCGTCAGCGTGGGATGCGAGTGAACGATCCCCAACATGCTGAGACGCTGCTGGCTCGATTGAACTACTACCGCTTGTCCGGATACTGGTACCCGATGCGCCGTTTCTCCCAAGGCGACGGCACTGCCCAAGATGAATTCGTTGAGGGAGCATCGTTTGACCTGGTGGTAGCCCTCTATGGGTTTGACGAACAATTGCGCCACAGCGTGTTCATCGAGCTTGATCGCGTGGAGTTGGCTATTCGAACCAAGCTCGGTCACGAACTGGGTCGCCTTGACCCGCTGATCTATTTGGATCCCCAGCGTTTGAGCGCCCGGGCACAGCAGCGAAACAAAGACGGGCGTAGCGTGCATGAGGTGTGGCTGAGAAAGTACCAGTCAGCATTGAAAGCGTCGAAGGAGGACTTCGTCGCCCACCACAAATCCAAATATGGCGGGACTCTACCCATCTGGGCGGCTGCCGAAATCATGGATTGGGGGATGCTGTCGTACCTGTACGGCATGTCGCCCAATATCGTGCGCAAACGGATTGCCGAGCCCTGCGGCCTAACTGGTCCTCAGCTTGAATCATGGCTGAAATCCTTGAATATTCTGCGTAATTACGCAGCTCATCATGCAAGGATGTTCAACCGTGTTTACGACATCAAACCGAAACTGAACAATGACGTCAGGCTGGCTCCGGTAGCTGAAGGAATGAATCGCGTGTTCGGGCAGCTCTCCCTTATCCAATACTTGCACCGCCAACTGGACTTGTCTCCAGCCGACCGGCTACCGAAGCTGTTCTACACCTACCCGCACAATCCCATCGTGCCGTTTTCTCGCACAGGAGCACCTGACAACTGGCGCGAGTTGCCTCTCTGGCGCGTCTAATCCTTGCGGCAGTAGTCGCATTCGTACCCGTCTGCGTCGAGTGGCAGTCCTGCTGCCCAGTCGGGTGGGGCGTCATGAGCTGGCAGGCATCGGCGATGGTGAAGCCGGAGTCCTCGGGTTCGTCGATGACGATTTCGTCGTGGATGTGCATGACAATCTTGTGCCCAGCCTGAGCGACGAGTGTCAAGGCATGGACGAGGAGGTCACGAGCGACTGCTTGGACGATGTTCTCGACGAGTTTCCCGCCGTAGGTCTCCAGCCGCCCCCACTTGCGCCCGGTCGTGACACCGCTGTAGGACCCACTTCCAGTACTCCCATGTGATGTCTAGCGACTTTTTGGACACGGAGTCCAGGATGTTTTTGGACGGGATGTCTAGTGGCTTTTTGGACGTTTGCGGCGGTGGAATAGCCGGATGGCTATTCCATTGCATAAGCGTAGAAACCAGAATCCATGTCTCAAATCTAGTCATCGATATCTACCGTTTTTAGACAATTGCAGAAACAGCACACGCTGCGCCAACAGCACAAAGCAATCCGTTCTAACTTCGCGCTACATACTCCACAGACGCCCGCACACTGATTTGTCCCCGCACGAATTCAGGGTGTGCGTAGAACGCCTACTCAGAGGTGCGCTCGATAGATTCCAGTTTTCAATGCCACGTGCCCCCGCTTCTACATGGCCTCATGCCGATTATTGTGCGGACTGCACCCCGCAGCCATGATCCCTGAACTGAGTTTCCTCACCTTCGATTCACCGTACGGGTGAGGAAAGGAATTTACTTTCTCACCACATCAAGACTAAGGTTAGGCTCGGCTAATCAAAGGCAGCCTTATCTTTATCTATCGCTACCCTTCGACGAGCCAGGTTACACACGAGAAAGTTCTAAAAATGTTCATTGCCGCTTTCCTGGTCGGCCTCCGCGAGGGCTTGGAAGCATCCCTTATCGTCGGCATGGTGCTCGCCGCCATCCAGCGCCGGAGCAGCACTGCCACCGACGAGGGTCACCTGAACACCGCAGCCCGCACTGTGTGGGTGGGTGTGGTCTTGGCAGCAGCAATCTGCACGGCGCTCAGCGCACTATTCACCTTTGGTCGCTACGGATTGTCCTTCCGTGCCCAGGAAGCAATCGGCGGCATCATGTCACTGATCGCCGTGGCCATGATCACTGGCATGGTCCTCTCCTTAAGCAACAAGGGCGGCAAACTGCGCACCATGCTCGAGGACAAAACAGGCGTTGCGCTGACCAAGGGCACGCAAGCCATGTTCTGGCTCGCGTTCGTCGCCGTTGCCCGCGAAGGCATCGAACTGACCCTCCTGCTGTGGGGTTGGATGACCACCCCTAGTGCGGTCATTGGCGCGTTCGCCGGCATTGGCGTTGCCATCATAATGGGCTGGCTGATCTACCGGGGCGCTCTCCGCCTGGATCTCGGCACCTTCTTCACCTGGTCGAGTGCTTTGCTCATCGTCGTTGCGGCAGGCATCCTCGCCTACGCCATCCACGATCTCCAGGAGGCGCAGTTCCTCCCCGGGCCGTTCTCCGGCGCACCGATTGCCCCCACGCACCCGCGCACCGGTGAGGTCCTGACCGGTTTTGCCACGTACCCGTTCTGGATGGCGTCATTCCCGTTCGGCTGGGCGTTCAACCTCGACGAGTTCATCGACCCTGCCGGAATCACCGCCACACTGCTCCAAGCGTTCACCGGGTTTATGCCGCAAATGTCCTGGTTGCAAGTCATTGGTTGGGGCGTATACCTCGCTGTCATTGTCCCAATCTTTGTGGGGCATGTGCGCGGTGGGCGACGTGGTGTCGCCGGTAAGCCAAGCAACAAAACTTCCTCCGCACACAACGAAAACCCACGAAAGGTCTCATCATGAAGCACTCTCCCGCTATCGTTGCCGCACTCGCACTCACCCTCCCGCTGACTGCGTGCGTGGAAAACAGCACCGGCGATGCCATCGACGTCCAAGCCAAAGAAGACTCCTGCACGGTCGCCACAAACTCAGCGGAATCCGGCACCAACACCTTTTCCATCACCAACTCCGGTGAGCGCGTCACCGAATTCTACCTCCTGGCCGAAGACGGCCTGCGCGTCATCGCCGAACGCGAGAACATCACCCCCGGCAGCACCGCGGACCTCACCGTCCAGCTCGAGCCTGGCTCCTACTTCACCGCCTGCAAACCAGGCCTGCGCGGACCGAACATTGGCCAAGCCGAGTTCACAGTGACCGGCGAAGCGATCAAGTACGACGAATCCGACGAGAAGCGCTTCAACGAAGCCCGCGACAACTACGTCGCCTTTGTCAAGAACGAGGTCGCAGAACTGCTGCCAAAGGTCGAGGAATTCGCCGCAGCCTACGCTGCAGGTGACGACGACAAGGCCAAGGAGCTCTACGCCACCACCCGCGTGCACTACGAGCGCATTGAACCGATCGCTGAGGCCCTCGGCGCCCTCGACCCGCGCATCGACTACCGCGAAGTGGACTACATCGCCGAAGCAGACCAGCTCAAGGAAGATGACCCGACCTTCACCGAATGGCTCGGATTCCACCGCATAGAAAAAGACCTGTGGCCGCCGGCTGCCGACGCCAAGAACGCCGACGGTGCACCCGCCCGCGAGGGATGGGAGCCGTCGTCGCCGCAAAAGCGTCGCGAGATCGCCGACGCACTCGTCGCCGACGTCGAAACCCTCAATGACACCGTGCAGGCCGACGACTTCGCCGCGGAGAACGACATCACCGTCGACACCGTCTCTAACGGTGCGATGGGGCTGCTCGAAGAGGTAGCCACCACCAAGGTCACCGGCGAAGAAAACTGGTGGTCGCACAAGGACCTCTATGACTTCCAAGCCAACATCCAAGGCTCGCGCATCGCCTTTGACATGGTCAAAGGCATCGCCGCAGAGCGCGGCGACGAAGGCTCGAAGTTGGTCAGCGAGATCGAGCAGCGTTTCGACGACATCCAAGCCCTCCTGGACAAATACGGCAGCCTGGAAACCGGTTACGTCGACTACGACGAAGTCGATGCCGGCCAGCAAGCAAAACTCACCCGTGCCATCGACGCACTGCGCGAGCCGCTGTCCAACCTGACCGGCACCGTACTGGGCCTCAACATTGATACTGAGGCTGATGCTGAAGCGGATTCGGGGGCGGAATCCTAAAATGAGCGGGTTCAACCGACGCACCTTCTTGGCGCTTGGCGGTATCAGCGCCGTCGGGGCCGCCGCTGCCGCCTGCTCGCGGGAAGAATCCCGTGGGGCATCTGGCGACATCGACGGTGCTGCGAATGACGAGCTGATCATTGACTTCGCCGGCGAACACCAAGCCGGGATTATCACCCCGATGCAAAACAGCCTCCACTTCGCAGCTTTCGACATGGACGAGAAGGCCTCCCGCGATGACCTCGTTGATCTCCTGCAGCGTTGGACCGATGCTGCTCGACGGTTGACGCTCGGCGGCGAAGTCAGTGCTAAGGGTGCGTTCGGCGGTGGTGCGGACTTCCCGCCCGACGATTCCGGTGAAGCCTTCGACCTAGGCCCCTCCGCCCTGACCATCACCATCGGCTTCGGTCGCAGCTTGTTCCGCGACCAGTTCGGCCTGGCTGACAAACTGCCAACCGAGTTCACCGCAATGCCGCCGATGACCAACGACTTTCTCAACCGTGAGCAGTCCAACGGCGACATCTGCATCCAAGCATGCGCTAACGACCCACAGGTAGCTACTCACGCTATACGCAACCTGACTCGCTTAGCTGTACCCGATGCTGCGCTGCGCTGGTCCCAGATCGGTTTCGGCAAAGCCGCCGTGACCACTCGTGAAGAAAGCACCCCACGCAACCTCTTCGGGCAGAAAGACGGCACCGCAAACATCCGTGCCGAAGATGCTGATGCGTTGGATGAGCACGTGTGGATTCCAGCGAGTTCTTCCCAACCCTGGGCAGCTGGGGGAAGCTACCTTACGGCCCGACGCATCGCCATGAACATCGAGGTGTGGGATACCCTGCAGCTCAAGGAGCAGGAGCGTGTCACCGGCCGTGATAAATTCGAGGGTGCTCCACTGACGGGCGCCAACGAATTCGACGAACCAGATTTCGCCGCCACCAACGAGCGAGGCCGTCCCGTCATCGACCACGGTTCCCACGTATTCAACGTGCACCCTGATCAAAACGGTGGCATCCGTATGCTGCGCCGTGCATTCAACTTCGTCGATGGTTCCAACGAACAAGGTCGCCTTGACGCTGGCCTGTTCTTCATGGCGTTCACCCGCACCGTGGACCGGTTCGCCACCGTGCACCAGTCCATGTCGCGCGACGAGATGCTTCTTGAGTACCTCAAGACCACCAAAACCGGCACCTACCTCATTCCGCCCGGTGTAAGTGAAAACGGCTTCATCGGTGAGGGAATGTTCTCTTAGAGCCAGGGGGTATGGCACTAAGGCCGCGCTCGGCAGAGCACCTAATCTGGTCTCGATACCGCCGCTAGGGGGCGTCGCCAAGCGCCCACTCCCCCTCTCCTCCCGCCCAGCACCCACACGCCAACAACCCCCACCTCCTCACATGGTCTCCCATGTGTTTGGAGGTGGGGGTTGTGGTGTCAGTACAGAAACTTAGGCGTTCAACGTCCTAGGAGGTGCCTAGTTGATGCGGCCGGTTTCCTTGCGGTACTGGCGGTAGTAGCGGCGGCCGAAGTGGACGGAGCCGACGGCCAGAACAGCAATGACAACGAGGGAGATAGCACCCACGATGATGTTCGGCTGATAGTCAGCACCAGCGGTGCCATCCGGGTAGAGCCACGTACCGAGGCCCCAGATGAGGATGCCGGCTGCCGGCAGGAGCGAGAGAATCAGGCCCATGCCCACCCAGGTGGAGGTACGCAGCAACGAAGAGTGCGGTGCACCGTAGGATACGGGCTCGTAGCCCTCGATGTAGGAGTCCTGGATCTTGCCGGAGAACTCCGGGTAGGTCTCGCTGTGGTGATCAGCTACTGCCGGGTTGAGGTCGCTCATGGCTGAAACTTTCTCTCGTTCCTGTTAATCCTGTGAATGACTATAGCTTAGTCGTCCTTGCCGCGGAAAGCAGCACGTGCACGTTCGCGGGTAACCGCAGAAACAGCGGTCAGCGGCACACCAGCCGGGCACACATCAGCGCACTCGCCGTAGAGCGAGCAGTGGCCGAAGTTCTGCTCCAGATCGTCCACCATGTTGCGTGCGCGGCGGCCACGCTCTTCCTTGCCCAGCGGCATGAGGGAGAGGTGAACCAGCTTGGCGCCGGTGAACAGGTGAGCAGCGCCGTTCGGGCAGGATGCCACGCAGGCACCGCAGCCGATGCAGGCAGCGTGATCCAGTGCGTACTCGGAGGTCTCGTGGTTGATGTGCAGGGTGTCAGCATCCGGAGCGGTACCCGCGTCCATGGATACGTAGCCGCCCTGCTCCATGACGTGGTCCAGCTTGGAGCGGTCCACGATCATGTCCTTGATGACCGGGTAGGCAGCGGAGCGGAAAGGCTCCAGCTTGATGGTGTCGCCGTCCTTGAACTGGAACAGGCGCTGCTGGCAGGCCGGGGTGTTCTGGCCCGGGCCGTGCGGGCGGCCGTTGACCAGAAGGCCACAGGTACCACAGATGCCCTCACGGCAGTCGGAAGCGAATGCGAACGGCTCCTTGCCGGCCTCGATGAGGCCGTCGTTGACGTGGTCGAGCAACTCCAAGATGGACATCTGCTCGGCGGCGTCGTCAACCTGCACGGTTTCGAACTTGCCTTCTTGCGTCGGTCCGGCTTGACGCCAGATCTCAAGTGTCAGTTTCATTACTTGTAGTTCCTTGTCATCAGCGGGATCGAATCAAAGTACAGCGGCTCGGCGTGGCGGATGAACTCGCCCTCAGTAGCGCCCGGCTCCCATGCGGAAACGAAGCACCAGTTCTCGTCATCACGCTCGGCCTCGCCATCCTCGGAGAGGTGGTCATCACGGAAGTGAGCACCACAGGACTCGTCGCGGTCGAGAGCGTCAATGCACATGAGCTCGCCCAGGTCGATGTAGTCAGCAACACGCAGACCGTACTCGAGAACCTGGTTCATGTCGTTGGCGTCGCCAGTGATGCGGACGTTAGCCCAGAATTCCTTGCGCAGTGCGCGAACCTTCTCGATGGCAACCTTGAGGTCCTCGACGTTACGGGACACGCCACAACCCCAGTAGAGGATGTCACCCAGCTGGCGGTGGTAGTACGCCGGGCCGTGCGGATCCTGACCCTGGATGGACATAAGGCGGTCGATGCGAGCCTGTGCGCGAGCAACAGTCTCGTTGGCCTCTGCCGAGTCCTCAGCCAGCTTGGCCTCACCCAGGTGGTGGGCCAGGTAGTTCGGGATGGTGAACGGCAGGGTGAACCAGCCATCAACGGAAGCGGACAGCAGGGAGTTAGCACCCAGGCGGTTCGCACCGTGGTAGGTCCAGGAGCACTCACCGGCGGCGAAGAGGCCGTCGATGGTGGTCATCTCATTGAAGTCCGTCCACAGGCCACCCATGGTGAAGTGGCAGGTCGGAGCGATACGCATCGGGGTCTCATAAGCGGACTCACCAATAGCCTCTTCGTACATTTCGATGAGGTTGGAGTAGCGCTCGCGGATCTTGGCCTTGCCCAGGCGCTCGATGGCGTCGCGGAAGTCCAGGTACACGGAGTTGTGCAGCGGACCAACGCCCAGACCCTTGTTGATCTGCTGGGAGATGGCGCGGGAAGCCACGTCACGCGGGACGAGGTTACCGAAGGCCGGGTAGCGGCGCTCCAGGAAGTAGTCGCGCTCCTCTTCCGGAATCTCGTTGGCAGGACGGTCATCCTTCTCCTTGATCGGAGACCAGATGCGACCATCGTTACGCAGCGACTCGGACATGAGGATGGTCTTGGACTGCCACTCGGAGTTCACCGGCAGGCCAGTCGGGTGGAACTGGATGAATGCCGGGGAAGCCAGGTAAGCACCGTTCTCGTACGCACGCATCATGGCGCCGGCGTTCGAGTTCTTGGCCAGCGTGGACATGTGGTAAACGTTGCCGTAACCGCCGGTACCGAGGATGACTGCGTGGCCGGTGAAGGCCTTGAGCTCGCCGGTGATGAGGTTGCGGGTCACGATGCCGCCGGCGCGCTTCTTGCCACCGTCGGTGTAGGTGATGATGTCCTGCAGGTCGTGGTGAGCGAAGAGCTCCACGTTGCCCAGGCCAATCTGGCGGTAGAGCGCAGACGTGGTGGACAGCTGCAGCTGCTGACCTGTTTGGCCACGGGTGTAGTAGGTACGGGAGACCTGCACGCCACCGAAGGAACGGGTAGCCAAGGTGCCGCCGTACTCGCGAGCGAACGGAGCGCCGATGGCGTTCATGTGGTCGATGACGCGGATGGACTCATAGGCCAAGCGCCAGCAATCGGACTCGCGGCAGCGGTAGTCACCACCCTTAACGGTGTCCTTGGTGTGGCGGTAAGCGGAGTCGTTATCCACCTTCTTGTGGCGGGAGGAGTTCACACCACCCTGCGCAGCAATGGAGTGCGCACGGCGCGGAGAATCGTGGTAGGTGAAGACCTTGACCTTGTAGCCCAGCTCACCGAGGGCAGCGGCGGCGGAACCAGCAGACAGGCCGGTACCGACAACGATGATCTCGAACTTGCGGCGGTTCAGCGGGGAGACGAGCTCCATGTGGTCCTTCTGGTAGCTCCACATGTCCTTCATCGGGACGCCGTGCGGCTCGTGGGACTCCAGGATGCGGCCCGGCTTAACGCCCGGGACGATGGACTGCGGGTGCGAGAAGTCAGGGTGCTCGCGCTTGAGTTCAGTGTTCGCGTTAGTCATGGGTTCAAAACTCCTTTAGCTGACCCAGCCCAGGGCGACGGACAACGGCATAACAATGTTTGCCAGGCACACGACGGCCGGGACGATGTACGCCAGGACAACAAAAACCTCGCGCCACTTTGCACCGGTGATGCCCAGGTCAGAAGCCGCAAGGCGGATACCGTGGGTCAGGTGCAGGAAGAGGCAGAGCATGGCGACGATGTAGACGATGGTCACCGGCCAGCGCGAGAAGGTTGCGATCATGTTGGCCTTAACGGCACCGTGAGCAAAAGCTTCTGCTGCAACCGGCTGGACACCAATCGTCAGGTCCAGAAGGTGGAAGATGATGAACAGGAGAAGCACGACGCCAGTAACCAGCATGCTCTTGGTGGCAAAGGAATCCATGCCGCCCATCAGGTTCGTGCGCTTGAACTTGCCGCGGGATGCCTTCGAGCGAGCAGTCAAAGCAAAAGCGCCGTAAATGTGAGCGATTACGCAGGCCAGCAGGACGATGCGAATGATCCACAGTGCGTGACCGCTCGGGATCAGTGGCTCACCAAGATTACGCAGGTAAGCGCCGTAGGCATCGAGAGCTTCCTGGCCGTCGTGAGCCGGCAAGTAAAGCTTCAGGTTGCCGGCCATGTGTCCCACAACGAAGAGCGCGAAGAACAGACCGGTAATTGCCATCGTCAGTTTCAAAGCCCAGGACGGAATTCCTGGCTTAGGACGAATCGTTTCATTAGTAATACGGCCGTGAGCGAGGGCTTCACGGTCAGGATTTTTTACAGACATGACACCTCCATTGTCGCCCTTACCTTACGCAGACCTTTGCGCTGACCACTAGTTATATCTTTGCTTTGCATACCCCCTCCCCCTCCTATGGTCCCCGTATTTAAACGAGTTAAGGCAAGGATCACCTTAGGCGCCACACCTCTTTGACCGCTCTACCTTGATCACTTCCTTTTACGCAATATTGAGCTTGCGAAAACATTTCACGGATGAGACTTTTGTCACAGGGTGTGGCCCGAGTGACGACCCTACCCCTTTAGGTGTCAAACTTTCGCTTGGTATACACCCCTATCGCCCGCTCGGCACCCCGCCAGCACCCCCACTTCGCAGCGGAGTTAAAATACTTCACACATTCCTTGCAAAACAATTGTTATGACCGAAAGGCACTAGGTAACCTAGCTCACATGAGCAAGACATACGTGGGTTCGCGCCTGCGCCAGCTGCGCCGCGAACGTGATCTCAGCCAAGCTACTCTCGCCGCTACGCTGGGGCTTTCAGCTAGCTACGTCAATCAGATTGAGCACGACGTGCGCCCCCTTACCGTCCCGGTCTTGCTGAAAATCACTGAAGCCTTTGGTGTGGATGCCACGTTCTTCTCCCGTGATGATGATTCACGCCTGCTTGCGGAAATCCAGGATGTCGTCCAAGACCAGGAAATCTGCCCCTCCCCCGTGGAGCTTCAGGAATTGTCCGAATTGGTCTACAACCACCCCACCGTTGCCCGCACGCTCGTGGATATCCACCGCCGCTACCGCAATATTCGTGACAAGCTCTCGCTCGCCACCGATACCCGCCGCTCGGACGGGAACCAGGCGCTGTCCATGCCTCACGACGAGGTGCGGGACTTCTTTTATGCCCGGCAGAACTATCTCGACGAGTTGGATATCCACGCAGAGGAAACTGCCGCGGAGCTCAACGTTATCCCTTTCCACATTCGCGACATTGAACAGGCGCTTAATGAGCGGCTCACCTCCAAACACGGCGTAGATATTCTCACGACCGATCGCATGGATGGCACCCTGCATCGCTTCGACAAGGAGAGCGGCACCCTTCGCCTTGCCAGCCGCCTGAGCGTGGGCCAGCGCGCCTTCCGTATGGCGGCAGAGTTGGGTTTCCTCGAGGCGGGCGCGCTAATCGACGCCCTCGTGGACGAAGAACCCTTCACCTCGGACGCCTCCATCAACCTGGCCAAGCGTGGAATTGCCAACTACTACGCCGCCGCCACACTGCTCCCCTACAGCCTCATCCATAGTGAGGCCGAGCAATCCGGGTATGACGTGGAGTACCTCTGCAACGTCTTTGGTGTGGGCTACGAGACAATTGCCTCGCGCCTCTCCACGCTGCAGCGCCCCAACAAGCGCGGAATCCCCTTTACTTTCGTGAGGGTTGATCGCGCCGGCAACATGTCCAAGCGCCAATCGGCCACGGGCGTACACTTTTCCAATTCCGGCGGAACGTGCCCGCTATGGAACGTATATGAGTCCTTCGCCCGCCCCAACACCATCTCGCGTCAGCTGGCGCAGATGCCGGACGGCCGCAACTACCTCTGGATTTCACGGACGGTGAGCTACCCCCAGGGCCGCTTCGGCGATACCAATAAGCTCTTCTCCATCGGCCTAGGCTGCGAAGCGCGCCACGCCAGCCGCACGGTCTATGCCCAAGGTCTCAACCTCGACGCCCTGTCTGCCGCAACCCCCATCGGCGCCGGCTGCCGCACTTGCCCTCGCCAGAATTGCGCTCAACGCGCCTTCCCGGCCATTAATGAAGAGCTGGTGGTCGACGCCCACCGTTCCGCCGTCGCACCGTATTAATCGGGAGCAATAACCAGGCAGTTTTCCGCTCTGGCCCCTACGTTTACCCCTATACCACCCTTTATATATTGCCAATAAAAAGCATTGTCATGGTTTTGGCTAGAAAAATTCATGGATTTTCCAGGGTTTGCTTGCTTATGGTGGAAATTGAACGATATCCCCTATCGAAAGGATTACCATCATGAGCAGCTTCGCTGGAAACTTCCTGGGCCAGATTCAGGGCCTTCTTGTATCCATCGTCAACGCACCGTTCGTTCTGTCCTCCAAGCTCTTCAGCTAAAGGAAGTAGCGCCACGGCACTAAACCAACGCTCCCCCTCAATCCCTTTGCCGGGATTGAGGGGGAGCGTTCTTGTTTTGGCTTCTCGTCTTGGCCTTAGAGGTTAATCATGTGGCCGCCGATACCCTCGGCAGCTTCCTTCATAGCCTCAGACAGCGTCGGGTGAGTATGAATGTTGCGTCCGATTTCCTCAGCGGTGAGGTCGAAGCGCTGCGCCAGGGTCAGCTCCGGCAGCAGCTCGGAAACGTTGGAGCCCACCATGTGGCCGCCGATGAGCTCACCGAATTCGCCGTCAGCAATAAGCTTGACGAAGCCCGCGGTCTCATTCAGGCCGGCCGCCTTGCCGTTAGCGGAGAATGGGAAGGTAGCGACCTTAATGTCGCGGTCAGCGAACTTCTCACGAGCCTGCTCCTCGGTGTAGCCGAAGGAGGCAACCTGCGGGTTGCAGAAGGTGGCGCGTGGCATATTCATGTAGTCACCCAGCAGCTGGGTCTCAGCGCCAGCGATGACCTCAGCGGCCACGACACCCTGTGCCTCAGCCACGTGTGCGAGCTGCAGCTTCGCGGTGACGTCGCCAATGGCGTAGATGCCCTCAACGTTGGTGCGCATGTAGTCATCGATGGCGATGGCGCCGCGCTCGGTGAGCTCAACGCCGGTGTTCTCCAGGCCGAAGCCCTCGGTACGCGGGGCGAAGCCAATGGAGACCATGCAGCGATCCACGGTCAGCGTATCGGTCTTGGAGCCGTCCTTGGACTCAACCTCAACGGTGACATTGTCGCCGTTGTCCTTGATGGCGGTGGTCTTGTAGCCGGTCAGGAGCTTCACGCCGAGCTTCTTGTATTCCTTGGCGATGGCCTTGGAGACATCCTTATCCTCGTTCGGCAGGACGCGGTCCATGAACTCCACGATGGTCACGTCCACGCCGTAGTTGGCCAGAACGTAAGCAAACTCCATGCCGATGGCGCCTGCGCCAACGATCACCATGGAATCCGGAGCCTCATCGTTGAGGATCTGCTCCTCGAAGGACACGATGTTGCCGCCGATTTCCACGCCCGGAAGGGAACGAACGACGGAGCCGGTGGCGATAATGCAGTTATCAAAGGTAACGGTCTTACCCTTGTCATCACCCTCAGTAATCTCGATGGTCTTGGCGTCCTTGAAGGAGCCCAAGCCATTGATCTCCGTAATCTTGTTCTTCTTCATCAGGTAGTGCACACCCTTGACAATGCCCTCCGACACCTTGCGGGAGCGCTTGTGTGCAACTCCGAAGTCGAAGGAAACATCGCCGGAAATACCGAAGGCCTTAGCCTCATGGTTGAAGGTATGTGCAACCTCAGCATTCTTAAGAAGAGCCTTGGAGGGGATGCAGCCCACGTTGAGGCAGACACCGCCCCAGTACTGCTTCTCAATAACGGCAACCTTCTTGCCCAGCTGGGCAGCGCGGATGGCGGACACGTAGCCGCCGGGGCCCGCGCCGAGTACTACAACGTCAAAATGTTCATTAGTCACGTTCTACAGGATACGTAACTTTAGGCTCGCTGTCCCACCACCCCCGCCCTGCACCCGCTGGACAGCGCATAGCAGTCAGGATGCTTTCAACACCTTCGGGCAAAAATAAACCCTTAACCCCCAAGAAGGGGATTAAGGGAAAGAAAACGAGGGCACAGCCCTCAACAAATTATTTAGAACAGGCCCCAGTCCAAGGCAGCCTTCGAGGAGGTGGAGGAGCCGGAGTGAGCGATCTGGCCCAGCACCTGGTTGATGGAGACGAGGATGGTGTCAAAAAAGTTCATTCTTCTTCTTTCTGTTGTTCTAGCGGCGCGTACGGCTTCATGCGGCGCCCTCCAGCGAGGCCACGGCGATGCAGGACGGTCGCCGCCAAAAGCGGTCACGGTACCTAGCCCCACTAACGAAGGAGACGGCCGTTGCGTTACATAGCCCACGAATAGGCGCGGAAAGATTATGACACGGTTTTCACTTCAATACCACCATTCACTTTTATAACTTGGTATGTTTAGTCTGACTGCCCTTATCTTCGGGGGTGCTGAATTACCCATCTATCAGCGCTTTTACCCATGTCAAGGGTGGTTTGTCCGGAGCATCTTTTAAACTTGCCCCTACACTTCCGCTCATCATCAAGAAAGCGAGATTCCATGAAGATTGCGCGCTCTCTCACGACGCTTGCGGCGGCCTCCGCCTTAGCCCTCGGCGCCGTCGTTTCCCCTATCGCCAGCGCATCCGACGTTAAACCGGATCAAATCAGCGGTGAGGCTACACCGTCCGATATTTCCGAGCTCGACCTTTACACCGAACTCGAGGAGTACCTGCCCAAGGATGAGGCCGGCAACCCATCGCCGTCCCGCGAACAGTATGAGGCTTCCTTCGACAAGCAGGTCACCTTTAAGAACGTCGACATCAAGAAAATCCCGGACAACAAAAAATGGATGGGCTACGTCTTCAAGTACTGGGATTACCGCCACAAGGTCAAGACCATCAAGGCCACCGCTCCTGCAATGGATAACCGCGACGTCCCCCTCGCAGTGATCACCCCGGACGGCACCTTTGATGCTTCCCGCCCTACCCTCTACTTGCTCAACGGTGCCGGCGGCGCCGAGCAGGGCATGGACTGGATTGTCTCCACCGTGGCTAAGGATCTTGATCCGAAGACGCCGAAGGTTCAGGACCTCGTTCACTACTACGCCAACCGCAACGTCAACGTTGTCATTCCGCAGGCGGGCGCTTTCTCCTATTACACCGACTGGCTGACCACCCCGGACCGCAGCTACCTCAAGGGCCCGCAGAAGTGGGAGACCTTCCTAACCAAGGAGCTTCCTGGCCCGCTGGAGAAGCACATTAACGGCAACGGCAAGCGCGGCATCGCCGGCATGTCCATGTCCGCCACCTCCTCGCTGGTGCTGGCCCAGCACAACCCGAACTTCTACGATGCCATCGGCTCCTACTCCGGTTGCGCTGCTACCTCGACGCCACTGCCGAACTTCTACACGCAGCTCACGGTGAACCGCGGTGGCGGAAGCACCGAACAGATGTGGGGCCCGATGGGCGGTGACTACAACCGCTACAACGATGGCCTCATCAACGCCACGAAGAACAACATGGGCAACTCCAAGGTCTACGTTTCCGCCAACTCCGGTTTGGCTGGGGCAACTGACTTGGGCTCGTCCAAGATTGATGCCTTGGGCTCGTCCCAGGCCTTCAAGTCCTCCTCCACCCTCGTGGTTGAGGGTGGCGTCATCGAAGCAGCCATGAACGCCTGCACCCATGACCTGAAGGCAAAGATGGAGCGCGAGGGCGTCGACGCGGTCTTTAACCTGCGCAACACCGGTACCCACTCCTGGCCGGGCTGGTTGGATGACGTCAACTCCTCCTGGCCTACCTACGCACGCGCCTTTGGCCTTCCCGTTGATCCAGCCGAGCCGGTAGCGACTGCGTATTCAGCAGATGCGGATTCGGACGCTAACGAAAAGGCCGCCGATGCCGATAGTCAGGATGCGAAAAAGGCGGAGGCGGAAGCAGACACCGAAGGCCTCGCTGATTCCCTGCCAGAAGATCCTGCGGTAACCGAGCAGTAAGCTCTTTTCGCCGTACCAATTGTTGAATAAGGAACGTAATGAAGCGTCTTAGCTCTCTCCTCGCCGCCGGCGCGCTCAGCGCAGCCGCGCTGGTCAGCCCCGTCGCAGGTGCTGCCACCACCCCGCAGCAGGTTGCGGGTGACACTGCCCTATCCACCATCTCGGACCTGCAGGTCACCCCGGAGGTGGAGAGCCAGAAGTGGTATGACCACTACAAGGATGACGCCCGCGTTCTGAAGCTGGAAGCTACGTCGCCGGCGATGAACGGCCGCGCCATTCCGCTGGCTGTCATCCCGGCCAAGAACCCGGACCGCCCGACGGTCTACCTGCTCAACGGCGCTGGTTCCGCCGAGCAGGATTCCGACTGGCTGTACATGTCCGATGTCGTGGATTTCTACGCGGACAAGGACGTCAACGTCGTGGTTCCACAGGCAGGTGCCTTCTCCTACTACACCGACTGGCTGGAAGAGCCCAACGGCAAGTACCTCAAGGGCCCGCAGAAGTGGGAGACCTTCCTGACCAAGGAGCTTCCTGGCCCGCTGGAGGAGCGTCTGAACGCAAGCAATAAGCGCGCCATCGCCGGCATGTCCATGTCCGCGACGTCCTCGCTGCTGCTTGCCCAGCACAATCAGGGCTTCTATGACGCGGTCGGTTCCTTCGCCGGTTGTGCCGCAACCGCCTACCCCACCGAGTATGAGTTCCTGCGCCTCACCGTCAACCGCGGTGGCGGCCAGCCGGAGCAGATGTGGGGCCCGATGGGCTCTGCCTACAACCGCTACAACGACGCCCTGATGAACTCCGAGAAGCTGCGCGGCACCAAGCTGTACATCTCCTCTGCATCGGGCTTCGCGGGTGAGCAGGATACGCCGTCTTATTACATCAACAAGGGATACAACCCGGCGGCTGCTTATCTGGGCTCGGCGCAGCTGCAGGTAGAAGGCGGCGTCATCGAGGCGGCCGTGAACCACTGCACCCACATGCTCAAGGCAAAGCTGGATCAGCAGAACATTCCGGCAACCTACAACTTCCGCAATGTGGGTACGCACTCCTGGCCGGGCTGGCGCGAGGACTTGGTGAAGTCCTGGCCTACCTTTGAGGAAGCCTTCAACTCCTAAACAGCAAGCCGCGCACGTCACACCGTGCGCGCTCCCCTGGCTTCGGACAAGCCGGACAAGGGCGGTAGGATAGCGGCATTATGAAGCTGCTTTCCACCGCCCTTTCGCATATCTCAGCCGCTCGCGACCGCGCCGCACTCACTCGAGATAGCTACACGGGGGTGGATTTCAACCTCGGCTTCGAGGCCACCCACTATGACTTGGATCTGACCTACCGCGTGGAGCCCAACCTGCTCCAGGGTGAAGCCGTGCTCCATATTCGTGCGCTGGAGGACCTAGACAAGCTCACCCTCGACCTCGGCGGCGCCATGGTGGCTCGCCGCATCACGGCGAAGCACGCGCCGCGCGTGGCCAAATTCCGCCTATCCGGCGGAAAGCTGCGCCTAAACTTTGCCGACGTAATCGCGGAAGGCCAAGAGTTTGAGCTTTGCATTCGGTATGGCGGAGCACCCCGCCCGCTGCGCACGCCGTGGGGTGACATCGGGTGGGAAGAAACAGAGTCAGGCTCGCTAGTGGCCAGCCAGCCCAACGGCGCGCCCAGCTGGTTCCCCTGTGATGACACCCCGTCCGCGAAGGCCACCTACGATATTCGCATCACCGCGGACGATCCTTTCGTTGTCATCTCCAACGGCAAGCTGGTCTCCCGCCGCCGCGCGGGCGGATCCATGACGCGCTGGCACTACCGCGTCAAGCACCCCATGGCCACCTATCTGGCCACGGTCCAGGTCGGCGAATACATCGACATTCCCCTCGGCCCCAATGTCCGCGCGTGGGCACCGGCCCGCCTCAAGCAGGTGGTGCTCGAGGAATTTGCCCAGCAGCAGGAGATGGTGGATTTTTACTCTGAGCTCTTTGGCCACTACCCCTTCGCCGACTACCAGGTAGTCATCACCGACGATGAGCTGGAAATCCCCCTCGAAGCCCAGGGCCTGTCTATCTTCGGTTCCAACCACGTCAAGGGCGATCACGTCTTCGAGCGGCTCATCGCGCACGAGCTCTCCCACCAGTGGTTCGGCAACTCCGTGGGTCTTTCGGAGTGGAAGGATATCTGGCTCAACGAAGGTTTCGCCTGCTACTGCGAGTGGCTGTGGTTCGAGCATGCGCATGGCCGCCCAGCACATGAATCGGCGCGCTCGCACTATCAGGTGCTGGCCCGCAAGAAGCAGGACATCGTGCTCAGTGATCCTGGTACGCGCGATATGTTTGATGACCGCGTCTACAAGCGCGGCGCTCTGACCGTCCACGCGCTGCGCTGCCTCGTAGGCGATGAGGCCTTCTTTGCCACGGTGCGGGACTACCTCACCGCAGCGCAGCACTCGGTCGTGACCCCGGAGGACCTCATCAGCCGCATGCGCAAGGTTGCTGAGAACCCGGGTGACGTCGACAAGCTCGTGGCACAGTGGCTGGATCAACCGGCGCTGCCTCATTTCCCCACAGTCGCCTAAACAGGGCATGCTCTAAACTGGGAGACCATGCGCAGACTGCTTGTTACCGGCGGCGCCGGCTTTATTGGTGCAAACTTCGTGCGGCTCGTGGCCCAGCAGCGCCCGGAGGTGGAAATCACCGTCCTGGATAAGCTCACCTACGCGGGCAACCGCGCCAACCTCGACGGCGTGGACGCCGAGCTCGTGGTGGGAGACGTAGCGGATGAGGGGGTCGTCGACAAGCTCGTAGCGCACGCCGATACCGTGGTGCACTTCGCGGCGGAATCCCACAATGACAACTCCCTGCGGGATCCTTCACCCTTCCTCCACACCAACATCATGGGTACCTTCGTGCTGCTGGAGGCCTGCCGCCGCCACGATGTGCGCCTCCATCATATCTCCACCGATGAGGTTTTCGGGGACCTGGAGATTGGCGCCGATACCTACTTCACCGAGGAGACTCCCTATAACCCGTCTTCGCCCTATTCGGCCTCGAAGGCCGGTTCGGATCACCTGGTGCGCGCGTGGGTGCGCAGTTTTGGGCTGCGGGCAACCATTTCGAATTGCTCCAATAATTACGGCCCCTACCAGCACATTGAGAAGTTCATTCCGCGGCAGATCACCAACCTGCTTCTAGGCCAGCCTGCGAAGCTTTATGGCACGGGCGAGCAAGTGCGGGATTGGATTCACGTGGATGACCACAATGAGGCGGTGCTCGCCATCCTGGACCGCGGGCGCCTTGGGGAGACCTATAACATCGGCGCCGACCAGGAGGATACGAATAACCGCCAGGTCATCGAGATGATCTGTGAGCTCATGGGGGCGACGGATAATGGTCGGGCGCGTTTCGAGCACGTGGCGGACCGCCCGGGCCATGACCAGCGCTACGCCATGGATGCCAGCAAGCTGCGCCGCGAGCTGGGCTGGGCCCCGCGCTACACGGATCTGCGGGAGGGCCTGGCCGCCACCATTGAGTGGTACCGCACCCACGAGGAGTGGTGGCGCGCGGGCAAGGAAGAAGTCGAAGCCAACTATGCGAAGCAAGGACAATAAATAGCCATGAAGGTGCAGTCAACGGCCATCGAAGGCCTGCTCATTGTGGAGCTCGACGTCCACGGGGATAACCGCGGCTGGTTCAAGGAGAACTGGCAGCGCGAGAAGATGGTGGCGGCCGGCTTGCCAGACTTCCAACCGGTGCAAAACAACGTTTCCTTCAATGCGGAGAAGGGTGTCACGCGTGGGCTGCACGCGGAGCCCTGGGACAAGCTGGTCTCCGTGGCCTCCGGCCGGGCCTTCGGCGCGTGGTGCGATCTGCGTGAGGGCTCTGCCACCTTCGGGCAGCTGGTGACTCACGAGCTACGCGAGGACGTGGCGGTCTTCGTGCCGCGCGGCGTGGCGAACGGTTTCCAGGCGCTGGAGGCCTGCGCCTACTCCTACCTGGTCAATGACCACTGGTCCCCGGATGCGGAATACACCTGCGTCAACCTGGACATGGTGGACTGGCCGCTGGAGCCGACGGAGATCTCCGACAAGGACAAGGGGCACCCCGCGCTTGCCGACGTCTCCCCCATGCCCCCTCGCCGCATCCTGGTCACCGGCGCCAACGGGCAGCTGGGCCGCGCCCTACAGAAATTCCTGCCTTCTGCTAGCTTGGGCGCGGTGGAGTTCTGTGGGCACGAGGATTTCGATATCACCAACCCTCCTGCCCGCCCGTGGAAGCAGTACTCCGCCATCATCAACTGCGCGGCATACAACGATGTCAACGGTGCGGAGGACGATCGCGCCGCGGCCTGGGCGGTCAACGCTTCCGCCCCGGCGAAGCTCGCGCGTATTGCGGCGGAGAATAACCTGACCTTGGTGCACGTGTCCAGCGACTACATCTTCGACGGTTCTAACGAGGTCCACTCCGAGCAGGAGATGCCTTCCCCGCTGTCGGCCTACGGGGCGTCGAAAGCCGCGGGCGATACCGCCGCGCAGACCGCCCCGCACCACTATGTCATCCGCACCTCGTGGGTCTTTGGCGATGGCACCAACTTCATGTCCACGATGCGCTCGCTGGCGAATAAGGGGGTCAAGCCCTCCGTCATCCATGATCAGCGCGGGCGCCCCACCTTTGCCGAGGACCTGGCCAAGGGCATCATCCACCTGCTCAAGACCGAAGCTGAGTACGGCGTCTACAACATCTCCAACTCCGGTGATGTGGTGGGCCGCGATGAGATTGCCATGGCCGTCTTCACCGGCGTGGGCCAGGACCCTGCGGATGTCACGCCGGTGAGCACCGAGCAGTACCGCGAGATCGCCGGGCCCGAGGCTCCCCGCCCGAAGGAGTCCACCTTCGATCTGTCCAAGATTGAAGCCACCGGCTTTAAACCTATGAATTGGCGGGCCGCTTTGGCACTCTACCTGGGGCTTTACCCAGCATAACACTCAACATAACACTTAACTTCCCACGTGTTATGTTATGTGTTATGTTGAGCGGTATGTAGAGAGAAAGGCCTGCTCATGACCCCTTCTGAGCTTGATGAGTTAATTGCACAGCTGCGAGTTATCGGCAGCGATAAGCAATCCGTAGAGGTAAAATCATCCGTCAGCAAGGAAGTGCTCTCCACACTCAGCGCGTTTGCAAATGGGGACGGCGGGACGCTCATCATCGGCCTTTCAGAGCAGGACGGCTTCACCCCAGTTAAGAAGTTCTCTGCCTCCACCGCCCAAGACCAATTGGAGACTCGCTGCCAACAGCTCATCCCGCCGGTCCGCCCGCAAATCGACATCATCGAATTTGAAAGCAGCAACATACTCGTCGCAGAGATCGACGAGCTTCCCGCGCGCGATAAGCCCTGCTATGTGGCCGAAAGGGGGCTGCACAAAGGGAGCTATATTCGCACCGGCGATGGTGATACGCGCCTGTCCCAGTACGAAGTAAATCGACTCGTCGAAGAGCACACGCAACCGACCTGGGATGAAGATGCCATCCCAGATGCCACGCTGGAGGACATCGAGGGTGCCGCTCTTGACGGCTTCCTCCAAGTGCAGAAAGAGCGCCGCCCCAAGACCTTTGCGAATGGACAGGACACAGCCCTCAAGCGCCTGCGAGTCCTCAAGGACGGCCACCCTACGCTGGCCTCACTCCTTGTCATGGGAGACTACCCACAGGAATTCTTCCCTCGATTAACGGTCACCTTCGCCCTGTTCCCCGGAACGTCGAAAGGTGATGTCACCACGGGCGTTCGCCTCCTCGACAGCGCTACCCTTCACGGCACGATTCCAGAGCTCGTGAGCGAAGGCATCGACATCGTAAAGAAGAACATGCGCACCGCCGGCTTTATCGGCGATAAATCCCGGACCGCACTTCCGGATTATCCACTGGTCGCTGTTCGTGAAGCACTAGTCAATGCGCTCATGCACCGTGACTACTCCCCGACTGCTCGCGGCAGTCAGGTGCAAATCAACATGTTCGTCGATCGCTTGGAAATCACCAATCCGGGAGGCCTATATGGCGGGGTTACGCTCCGAAATCTTGGAGAAGCTGGCGTCAGCTCTACCCGCAATCAACGCCTTGCCACGTTCCTAGAGGACATTCCCCTACCGGAAGGCGGCGTCGCCGCAGAGAACCGCGGCACGGGCATCGCCACCATTCATCAGGCCTTAGCTGATGCACTCATGCCCAAACCGGAAATTATCAACCGGCTCGACAGCTTTACCATCATCTTCCACCGCCGCAGGGTAGCCACCCAGGAACGCTATGGCACCGCACGTGACCATGTGGAACACCTGCTCCACGGCAGCCCGTCCGTATCGACAACCGAATTAGTTGAGGCTACAAAGCTCAGCCGGACAGCGGTCCAGAAAGCACTGAATGAGCTCATCCGCGATAACATCGCCGAAAAGACTGAACCCGGACGCAGCCCTAAGCAGCGCTACAGGCTGCGCAAATAGAGCATAACACTCAACATAACACTTAACTTCCCACATGTTATGTTATGTGGGAAGTTAAGTGTTATGCTCGCCAGCCCGCGCCGCCGCACCCCAGCGCGAGACCCCTCCGATAAGCTTAAAGCCTATGAAGGGCATCATTCTCGCAGGAGGTTCTGGGACCCGCCTCTACCCCATCACCAAGGGCATCTCGAAGCAGCTCATGCCCATCTATGACAAGCCGATGGTCTACTATCCCCTGACCACCCTGATCCAGGCCGGCATACGCGAGATCCTCATCATCACCACCCCAGAAGACCAGGCCGCCTTCCAACGCCTGCTTGGCGATGGCTCCCAGCTCGGCCTCATGCTGCACTATGCGGTGCAGCCGCGCCCCGAAGGCTTGGCCCAGGCCTTCCTCATCGCCGAAGACTTCATCGCCGAGGATGACGTGGCCCTTGTCCTGGGTGACAACATCTTTGACGGCCACGGCTTCTCCACCGCGCTGAACGAATGCCACCGCCCAGACGGCGGCATCATCTTTGCCTACGAGGTCTCCGATCCGCAGCGCTATGGCGTTGTGGACTTTGACTCCGCAGGCCAGGCTCTATCCATCGAGGAAAAGCCCGCCGCGCCCAAGTCCAACCACGCTGTGGTCGGCTTGTACTTCTATGACAATTCCGTGGTGGAGATTGCCAAGTCCATCACGCCCAGCGCGCGCGGGGAACTAGAGATCACCGCTGTCAACGAGGAGTACCTGCGCCGCGGGCGGCTACGCGTCAAGCGCATGCAGCGCGGTGATGTCTGGCTGGATACCGGCACGGTGGACTCCATGAGTGAGGCTTCGGCCTACGTCGAGGTGATGCAGAAGCGTACCGGCACCGTCATTGGTTCGCCGGAGGTCGCAGCCTTTGCGGAAGGCTTCATCGATGCCGCGGCACTCACGGAGCTGGCAGAGCCCCTCCTGAAGTCCGGCTATGGCCGTTATCTTCTCGCCGCTGCCCAAGAGGGCTGAGACCGAGGTACATATCGATCAAATAAGGGCCGAAAACCAACGGAATCTGAGGCCTTATTTGATCGATCCGTACGTGCTTAAGCCTCCCCGCCTAGTTTCAGGACGTCCTTAAGCATCCCCGCCCTGTATCAGGAGCCGCCTCACCCAAACGGGCCTAAACGCGTTAAGGTAATCGCATGCCTAGTTCATCCTCTCGCCCCACCAGTGATTCGAAGAAATCAGCGCTATCCACCATCAGCCCCGTGGCGTGGGGATTGTTGGTGATCGTTGTTATTTTGGCCGTCATCATTGGCTTCCTGCTTGCAGAGCGCACTTCTTCCGGCGATGAAAGCACTCCCGCAGCGCAGGAGACCGCAACGAGCACGGCGACAGCCGAAGACCTGGCGAAAGATGCCGCCAAGGCCACGCCCGGCACGAAGTTCTCCGATGGGAAGGGTGACCCGATGATGTTCGGGCCCGGCGGTGATACCAAGAGCGGCGATATCACGGTGGTGCACCGCAAAAAGGAGAACGATCCTTTCGCCGTGGGTGCGGTGGATGCGCCCGTAGTGATTTCGGAGTTCTCCGATTTCGAGTGCCCGTTCTGCTCCCGCCACGCCAATGTCACCGAGCCGGATATCCTTAAGAAGTACGTGGAAAAGGGCCTGGTGCGCATCGAGTGGAATGACTACCCCGTGAACGGCCCCGCCGCCATTGAGGCCGCCAAGGCTGGGCGCGCGGCCGCGGCGCAGGGTAAGTTCCAGGAGTTCAAGCACGAGCTCTATGCCGCCAGCAAGGATATCGACGGCCACCCGGAATTCGGCATCGAGGACTTCATGAAGTTTGCCAAGAAAGCGGGCGTTGCGGACCTGGATAAGTTCCGGAAGCAAGCCACGGATGATACCTACACTGAGGTCGTTGAAACGGCCACCCGCTATGCCTCCCAGATCGGTATCACGGGCACCCCGGCCTTCGTGGTGGGAGATCAGTTCGTTGGTGGCGCGCAGCCGCCCGAGGCTTTTGAACAGATCATCCAAGAGCAGCTGGGAAAGGCGGCCAATGCCTAAACCACCGTTGATCGTGTGGGTCTTCATCGCGCTGGTTATCTTGACCGCCTTATTGGGCGGTTATGCAGTGGGGGTGAGCCTGTGAGCATCGGAATCTTTGGCGCCGTCATCGCCGGCGTGCTGACCTTGATCAGCCCCTGTTCAGCGCTGTTGGTGCCAGCCTTCTTTGCCTATGCCTTCGATTCGCAGCGCCAGCTGCTGTTCAAGACTTTGGTCTTCTTTTTGGGTCTGTGTACCACGCTCGTGCCCATCGGCATGGGCTTGGCCGCGGTGCTGGCGCAGTATCGTAGCCAAGTCATCACGGTGGCAGGCTGGATCATCATTGCGCTGGGAATCTTTACCGCCCTAGGTGGTGGTTTCCGCATCCCCGGCATGGATGCCCTGTCCGGCAAAGCACGGGGCAAGGTGTTTCTGCTCGGCGCGGTTTATGGCTTCGCCGGCTTTTGCGCGGGCCCGCTTTTGGGCGCTGTCCTCACCACGGCCGCTGCGTCGGGAAGCGCGCTCTACGGCGGGCTCATCATGGTGGCCTATGCCGCGGGCATGGCCGCACCGCTCTTTGTGCTGGCCGCGCTGTGGGAGCGCCTCGATGTGGGTTCGTGGTCGTGGCTTCGCGGACGCGAAGTCACTCTGGGCCCCGTGCGCACTAATACCCTCTCCCTCGTATCGGGCGCATTCTTCGTGCTCATCGGCGTGCTGTTTATCTTGAGCTACGGCAGTGCAGCACTACCCGCAGTCTTAAGCACGGATGCGCAGTTCGCGGTGCAAGAAAAAGCCCGCGCCTTCAGCGCGGGCGTGGCGGATGCGTGGGTCTGGTTCGGACTTTCACTCGCCGCCACGGTGGTGGCAGGAGTAAAGGCCGCCCGCACGCCGGCCTAGAGCTAAGCTCTAGGCCAAGGTTTAAGAGTTAGTAGCCGCGCGCGACGTACTCATCGATGCGCGCTGCCTCAGCACCAATAGTGGTCTCATCGCCGTGGCCCGGCAGGACGCGGGTCTCCGGCGGGAGGTTCAGCACGCGATTGCGCAGGGACTCGATGATGACATCGAAGTCGGAGTACTTGCGGCCGGTGGCGCCGGGCCCGCCGTTGAAGAGAGTATCGCCCGAAAGAAGCGTGGCCTCATCCGCGATGTAGAGCACCACGCATCCCGGCGAGTGGCCCGGCGTGTGGAAGACCACGAAGTCGCTATCGCCCACGGTAAAGAGCTGGTTATCCTCCAGCGGCACAAAGGTGGCGTCCTCGTGCGTTTCCTCCCACAGGGGGCGGTCATCCGGGTGCAAGTAGATGGACACATCGAAGTGCTCAGCCACCTGGGGAGCGAGCTCGCAGTGGTCGTTGTGCGCGTGGGTGAGAATAACTCCCTTGACCGTGCGCTGGCCCACCTCTTCGATGACGCGCTCCGCGTCGTGGGAAGGATCGATGATGTAGCACTCGGCGTCGCTAGTCGCGCTACCTGCGGCCAGGATGTAGACGTTATTGTCCACGTCCCACTCGCCGCCGTCGAGGCGGAACTTTCCTGAAGTTACAAACTGTTCAATGATCATTTACAGCTCCACTACGGATCGAAGTACCTTGCCGGCCTTCATGGTAGCGAAGGCCTCTTCCACGTCGTCGAGACCAATGCGCTCGGTCACGAAATCCTTGAGCGGGAAGCGGCCCTGCAAGGAGAGGTCGACGTACATGGGGAAGTCACGCTCCGGCAGGCAGTCGCCATACCAGGAGGACTTGAGTGAACCGCCGCGGCCGAAGAAGTCGATGGCCGGGACGTCGAAGCGGCTGGTGAGGTTCGGCACGCCCACCATGACCATGCGGCCGGCCAGGTCGCGGGAGTAAAAGGCCTGGCGGGTGGTAACGGGAATGCCCACAGCGTCAATGGCCACGTCGGTGCCGAAGCCCTCGGTGAGCTCGCGGACGGCCTCAATGACCTCTTCTTCAGACTTGTCCTTCGCCGCAACGGTGTGGGTAGCGCCGAATTTCTTAGCCAGCTCCAGCTTGTCCGGGTCCAGGTCCACGGCGATGACCTTGGAAGCACCAGCCAACGCCGCACCGGCGATGGCCGCCATGCCCACGCCACCGCAGCCGAAGACCGCGACGGACTCGCCGCGCTTGACGTCCGCGGTATTCACCGCAGCGCCCAAACCGGCCATCACGCCACAGCCCAGCAGGCCCGCAGCGGCCGGATCCGCCTCCGGGTTGACCTTGGTGCACTGGCCTTCGTGGACCAGGGTCTTCTCGGCGAAGGAGCCGATGCCGAGCGCCGGAGTGAGCTCAGTGCCGGCATCCTTATCCCCGTCCGCGAGCGTCATCTTCGCGGAGGCGTTGTGGGTGTTGAAGCAGTACTTCGGCTCGCCCTTCTTGCAGGCGCGGCACTCGCCGCACACCGCGCGCCAATTCAGGACCACGAAGTCCCCGACCTCGACGTGGGTAACGGCATCGCCCACGCGCTCGACGACGCCCGCCGCCTCGTGCCCGAGCAGGAAGGGGAAGGCATCCTCGATATCGCCATCGCGGTAAGCCAGGTCGGTGTGGCAGACACCGCAGGCCTGAATCTTGACCACGACATCGTGCTCGCCCGGGGCGGGCACGACGATGTTGACGGTCTCGACGGGCTCGCCCTTCGCGCGCGCAATCACACCGCGGACAACCTCCGCACCTTGCTGGGAGTCGTTTTCATTTACGTTTTCATTAACAGTCATGCTCGCGAGGGTACGCGAAAGGCCCGGGCGGCGTCGCCCGGGCCCAACAAGATTCAAATCCCTCTAGAAGCTAGCGAGGTGGTTGGCCACAAACTCGTGACCGCGAGCATTAATGTGCAGCGGCAGGTTGCCCGGCCCCGCGGAGAAGTCCACCAGACCCGCCCACAGGCGCTTGTCGGCGTCGGCACACATACCGCGATCCCAGGTCATCGGCTTCATGTCCACAAACTCAACTCCGGTAGCACGCGCCAGGTCCACCTGCATCCACTGCGCGACGTTTTCATAGCGCTGCACCATCGGCAGGGCCGTGGCGTCGGCCGGCTTCGGGCCAAAGTGGAGGAGGCAGTAGCGGTCGCCCGAGCCGATGGTCGGGTAGCCCACAATCTGAATGCGGGCGTTGGGGGCCGCCGCGCGGATCTTGTGGATCAGCGGCGCGTTGGCACCGACCCAGCGGGCGCGCAGGTCACCGTCGGAAAGCCCGGCGTTGTTGTACGTGTCGTTGAAACCGCTAGAGAAGAGCACGCGCTGCGTATCCCCGCTGAGCGCGCCGCGGCGAATAGCATCGTCGATCTGCGCGTTCACCTGCGGCCCCTGGGACATGGACACAGCACCAGAGCAGGAGAAATCCGCCACCGGCATACCCAGCTTGGCAGCGGTGCGCTTGGCGTAGTTATTGCCAGACGGGCAGTTCAGGCTCGGATTGCGCTGAGAAGAGCCCACCCGCGAGGCAAGGTAGGTATCAAGTTGCGGATCCGCCAGCACGGAATCACCAAAAGCGACGAGGTTTCGCTCGCCGGCAACTGCCTGCGGAGCTTGGGACAGGCCTACCGCCACGAGGAGGGAGGCGCAGAGAGCAGCGATGCGCTGAGTAGACTTCACGTGACTAATGTCCTTCCGAAAGAGTATGTTCTAGACCGAAACCATAATAGACTACGTTGACGGTCTAAGCTTATGTAACAATAGCAACACCTTTAACAGTTTGTAGTTTTAATTGTGGCGAGTCCGCCGTCTCCGTAACCTCTTCTCCCCTCCCCTCGATGAGAACCTTATGAAGCTTTCTGATGTAACCTTCCACGCCGCCGCCCTCGCGCGCTTTATCCCTTCGCTCTTCCGCGCCGGCCTCATTAGCCCCGCCGGCGGGCCACGGGCGGTGGCCCTGACTGCGCCGGTCCTCGCGCGTTACCGCTTCACCACCGCCCGCGAAGTAGAGCAGGCATACATGACCTGCCCGGAACGCCTGGCGCTTATCGACGACGACGGGGCCCTCACCTACCGCCAGCTGCGCGAAGAATCCCAAACCTTCGCGCGCTGGCTGCTGTCTTTGGGGCTGGAGGAGATTCGCCTCGGCGTGATGGCCCGCAATGGCCGCGGCATCATCACCCCGCTGGCTGCCAAGGGCTATGCGGGGGCACACATCTTTTTGCTCAACGTCGGTTCCTCCCCCGAGCAGCTTGCCGGGTGCATTGAGGAAAACCGCATCAACGTGCTCGTTATCGATGATGAATTCATCGACCGCCTCGACAGCTCTAGCACCATTGCTGGCCTGCACGTGGTGATTGGCCACGAGTCCGGTAAAGAGATCCCTACCGAGCTGGCGCAAGCGGCAACGCTGCGCAAGATCGTGGAGAATCCGCGGGACGTCGAGAAGCACAAGCTTCCCACTTGGCCCAAGCACGGGCATATCGTGCTGATGTCCTCCGGCACCACGGGCATCCCCAAGGGAATCATGCGCCCGGAACCGACGCTGCCGGTGGTGGTTGCGTCCATCGTGGATGCGGTGCCGTGGCGCGGGGACCAGAAGGTGCAGATGACCGCCTCCATCTTCCACACGTGGGGCTGGGCCTGCCTCAACATCGCGTTGGGCCTGCGCAATACCATCGTCACCCGCCGCGTCTTTGACCCGGCGGCCGCACTGGATGATATCCAGCGCTACCAGCTCGATGGTCTGCTTTCCTCCCCCGTCTTCTTCCGCCAGATGGTTGAGGTTGACCCGGATTCGGCCTTCGATACCTCGAGCCTGAAGTTCATTGCCTCCGCCGGGCATGCGCTCACCCCGGAGATCGTCAAGGAAACCCACGAGCGCTTCGGCCCGATTCTCTGCAATGTCTATGGCTCCACGGAGCTGGCGCTGGCATCGACGGCCAGCATGGAAGAGGTGGCCAAGGATCCCACCATCGGCGGCAAGATTGCCTCCGGCACAAAGCTGCGCATCCTCGATGAGGAAGGCAACGAGGTTCCCCGCGGTGAGGTCGGTGAGATTTACCTGACCAACTCCACCGCGCTCATTGGCTATACCAACCCCAAGATCCCGCTCAACAAGGTCGATGGCCTCATCTCCATCGGGGACTTGGGTTATATCGACCCCGAGGGCTACCTGCATGTGGTGGGCCGCGCGGATGACATGATCATTGTCGGCGGCGAGAACGTGCACCCGCAGTCGGTGACGGAGGTGCTCGAGGCCATGCCGGGCATCGCGGAGGTGCATGCCGGCGGCGTGGAGGATGAAACCACCTTCCAGCGCATCGCCGTGTGGGCGGTGACTACGCGGGACGCCCTCGGCAACGCCGTGACTGCCGACGCCATCCGCGCCTGGGTCCGCGAGAACCTCGCCGACCACTCCGTGCCGCGCGATGTCCACTTCCTGGACAAGCTGCCGCGCAATGCCACGGGCAAGGTGGTGCCGCGCCTGCTGCACGGCACCGACTAGCCCGCGCCTTCGCTCCAGATTTCCCGGCTGAAATAGGGCCTCCGAGCCCAAACTGCCCGAGTTGCCAAAACTAAGCTTGTTTCATGTGGCGGTTTCAAGTGGTGGATGCATCACTTGAATAGTTCATTTACAAAAAAGGGGCCGAGCTGCAGCAGCTGCGCTTGTTGTCCTAGGGGCCGTTTCAGTTGCAGTACCGTCTGCTTCGGCTGCCACTGTCACAGCCCAATGCCAGGTCATCAAAAATGGATTAGGGGGAGATATAGTCGGTCACGTATATGGCAATGCGCCAACTTTGAATGACGCCAAGAAAGATGCTAATAAATACGTTCCCAGCGGGCATTACAAGCGCCATTGCAGAGGGGTCGGCCAACATCCTTCTGGTTACTTTCCAGGAGGGGAGGAGGAATTAGAGGGGTCAGCTTTTAATCACATCATCGGCGACGACAAGGAAACTTATCGAGAAAGATTCTATATCAACGATTTCTCGCAATTTCCCTAGCCAACCCTTTCCTTATTTATTACCCGGCGCTCCGCGTAAGCGGAGCGCCTCACTCTATTTACCTGTAGAAACCGGCGAAGAAATAAGCTCCCTTACTCCAACACTACTGGGAAAAACATCAGCCTTTGCATATTCCTCATCCATTAGAAAAAATGACGCTAAAGGGGCCTCAGCCTTTGTAAAAAGCTCTTGTTCAGCAGAAACGATTGCCTCGCAAAGGTATAACCGTAAACTCTCAAAATCCTCGTTGGGCCTTTCAACCCTGAACTGAGTAATGAGATCTTTTTTCATCTCTTCGGAATCCACTTCAACTGGTTCGGAGCAAATAAAAAGTACGTCGACTCCAGGCAGGCGCGCTGCTTTACCCACTACTTGCGAATACGTTTTATATGCCGATTCCAGAACACACTGATCGGCCACGAAAAAAGTATCTAAAGCAAAAAATATACGCATTGTAATGCTTTCCAAAAAGATAAAGCTTGTCAACTCGCCTGCGGCGTGGAGCGAAGGTTTTGGCAACTAGGGCAGTTTTGGTGTCTGGGCTTTAGTCCCGCCGGCCCCTGAGGTGGGCCGGGGGCAGATTAGCTGCTGCGCTTGACGGTTGCAGCAACCTCGCCTGGCTGGGTATGGCCCTCGCGAGCGATGTCGACTCCGGCGACCTGCTTGGCCGTCGGGCACACCACCGGGGTGATGAGGTTGACGCCGCGCTCGCGCAGCTTCTGCGCCTCCACCGCGATGATCGGTGTGCCGGCGGTGACTGTATCGCCCTTCTTGGCCAGGGCCGTGAAACCTTCGCCCTTGAGCTCCACCGTGTCGATGCCGATGTGAATGAGCAGGTCCAGCCCATCCGCGGTCTTCATGCCGAAGGCGTGGCGGGTCTTGAAGACCATGGTGATGGTGCCGTCGACCGGGGCGCAGACGTCGAAGGCATCGACGGCATCAGGCATCACCGCGAAGCCTTCGCCCACCATACCCTGCGCAAAGGACGCATCCGGGACCTGGGAGAGCGCGACGACGTCACCGGCGAACGGGGCACGCACATCCACGTCAACGGCATCACCGTCAGCGGTATTACCGCTGACGCTCTGAGCGGAAGCGGCGCTGGCTCCAGCACCTGCAGCGCTCGCAGCACCCGCCGTGGCCAGGACCGGAGAACCGTGGCGCAACTGGTGGCTGACCTCGTCATACATGAATTGCACGGCCGGGCCCACGATGACCTGGACGCTCTTCTCGGAGGGGTGGATGACGCCGGAGACGGCGGCGCGTTTGATCACGGAGTCATCGACAAGCGTGCGCTCCTTCACGCCCACGCGCAGGCGCGTGGTGCAGTAGTCCAGGGAGTCAATGTTGTCCTTGCCGCCGAGGCCCTCGATGATGCGCGCGGCATCACGAGCAGTCTTGTCATCGCCGGTAGCGGAATCCTCCATGGGGTCTGCTACCGCATCGTCCTCACCGCGGCCCGGGGTCTTGAGGTTGAGCCAGCCGATGAGGAAGTAGAAGATGACGAAGTAAAGGAAGAAGAAGCCCACGCCCATGACCAGCAGCATGTACCACTTGTTGGCCAGCGGGTTCTGCGAGGAGAGCAACATGTCCACGAAACCGGCGGAGAAACCGAAGCCGGCGGTCCACTCCATAGTGGAAGCGATGAAGACGGACAGGCCCATCAGCAGCGCGTGCACCACGTAGAGCAGCGGGGCGACGAACATGAAGGAGAACTCTAGCGGCTCAGTCACGCCGGTGAAGAAGGAGGCCAGCGCACCGGCAGCCATGAGGGAGCCGACGACCTTGCGCTTGCTCTTATCCGCACGCAGGTACATGGCAAGTGCCGCGCCCGGCAGGCCGAACATCATGACCGGGAAGAAGCCGGCCTGGTAGCGGCCGACGACGCCCTCGACCGTGCACTGACCGTTGGCCCAAATGCCCGGGCAATCAGCGGCGGAGGTGGCGGCCGCGGCTGCCTCGATGGTCTTCTGGCCGGCCTGGAAGTTACCGATGTCATTGATACCGATGACATCGAACCAGAAGACGGAGTTCAGCGCGTGGTGCAGGCCGGTCGGGATGAGCAGACGGTTGGCCACACCGTAGATGCCGGCGCCCGCCGCGCCCAGGCCCTGGATGGAGGTACCGAAGTTAAAGAGCGCGTTGTAGATGAACGGCCACACGAAGTAGAGGATGCCGGAAATCACTATGGCGATGACGGCGGTAAGAATCGGTACGAGGCGCCGGCCTGAGAAGAAGGCCAGGAAGTCCGGCAGCTTGGTGCCGTGGAAGCGGTTATATACCCAGGCCGCCATGACGCCGGCGAGGATGCCGAAGAGGACGTTGCCGCCCCCCACGGCGTTCCAGCCTTCCGAGGCCCATTCCAGGGCTTCATCGCCGGTCAGCGCGGTGGGGTCTTCGATGCCACGGTAGCCGGCCACGGCCTCGGGGCCGAGCAGTTTCATAAACGTGGCGAAGGCCAGGAAGCCAGAGAGTGCCGCGGCACCGTTGGAATCCTTGGCCAGGCCGAAGGCAATGGCGATGGCGAAGATCCAGCCCAGGTTGGCCAGGACCGCGTCGCCGGAGCTGATCAGCAGCTGGGCGGCGAGGTTATCCGGGCCAGCCGCGCTGGAAATCCAGTATCCAACGCCACTGAGGATCGCCGCGACGGGCAGCACCGCCACAGCGCCCATGAGGGCTTTTCCGAGCCGCTGCAGCGGCCCCATGACATCGACTTTCATGCGAGGAGTCCTTTCACACTAGTAAGGAATTAGATGGAGTTTTTAGGAGAAGAGTGGGCGGTGCGGACGGTGCTTGTCCGCGAAAACGTAGTACTCGCGGTCCTCCAGCTGGGAGGCGGCGGCTTCATCGAGGATCACCGTGGCGCGCTGGTGCCACTGCAGGATCGACGCGGGGCAGTGCGCGGAGAGCGGGCCTTCCACCATGGCGTGGACCGCGCTGGCCTTGTTGCTGCCAGTGGCCAACAAGAGCAGGTGGCGGGCCTCACTGATGGTGCCCAATCCTTGGGTCAGCACGTGGCGCGGGACCTCGTCTTCGTTGTCAAAGAAGCGGGCATTGTCCTGCACGGTTTGCGGGTGCAGCGTCTTGATGCGGGTGCGTGATTGCAGGGAGCTCGACGGCTCGTTGAAGCCGACGTGCCCGTTGGCCCCGATGCCCAGCAGCTGGATGTCCACGCCGCCGGCATCACGGATGGCCTTGTCATAGGTGGCCGCGGCGGTGGCGGGGTCATCGGAGTCACCAGCGGGGCTTTTTACCAGGTCATCATCGAAATCCACGTGGCTGGTGAATTCGCGGCGGATGGTGGAATAGTAGGACTGCTCGTGGGTACGCTCCAGCCCGATGTATTCATCGAGCAGGAATGCGCGGCTGCGGGCAAAGCTCACCTCGCCGCGCTCATGGCGCGTAATGAGCTCCTTGTACATCGCTACCGGGGTCGATCCTGTGGCCAGGCCCAAGGTGGCGCCGGCGTTGGCGTAGTGCGCGAAGATGTCAGCGGCCTCCACGGCCACTTCGGCCGGCGTGGAGCGGATGAGGATTTCCATGAGATGCCTTCCTGTGTGTTTAAGAGAGTGGGATGTCCGCGCCGTCGACGATGACGCGCACCGGTTGGTAGTGAGAGTTAAGGCCAACCAGGTTGGCGCGCGCGCCAACCGCGATTCGGCCTAGATTCGCTTCCCCCAGCACATCCGCGGCTGTAGTGGAGGTAAAACGAACTGCTTCCCCGAGGCCGTGGCGCGCGGCGAAGCTGGCGAATTGCTGGGACAAGGTAGAGGTGCCGCCCGCGATGGCGCCGCTGGGCACGCGCGCAACTCCCCCGCTCACGGTGACAGGCAGCGAACCCAGCTCATAGTCACCATCGGCCATGCCGGCCGCCGCCATGGCATCAGTGATGGCGAAGGCGCGGTGACTGTGAGCCATGTCCACGGCGCCGTCGACAAGATGCACACCATCTGCGATGAGCTCGACGGACACATCCCCCGCCTTCGCTGCGGTGAGCAAGGCCGCTACCGGGCCCGGCGCGCGGTGGTGAATAGATGGCATGCCATTAAAGAGGTGCGTTCCGGTCACGGTCAGGCCGAGCTCCTTAGCCTTGGCGATAACGCTCAGCGTGGTGTCGTAATCGGCCTCGGTGTGGCCCAGGCTGGCGATGATGCCATGCTCCGCGCAGACTTCGAGCAGCTTGTCGACGTTCTCCGTTTCCGGCGCGAAGGTAATCGAACGCAGGTGGCCGCGGGCCGCGGCGATGACTGCACGGAAGAAGTCCGGGTCACCGGGCACGATGCGCGATGGGTCCTGTGCGCCGCACTTGGCCGCCGCGATGAAGGGGCCCTCCATGTGGATGCCGGCGATTTCGTCTTCCTCAGCTAGCTGCGCCAAAAGCTCGGCTCGGGAGCACAGCTCTTCTTGCGTGCCGGAGACCAAGCTGGCCAGCAGCGTCGTTGTGCCGTGCGCGCGGTGGAAGCGGGCGGCGGCTAGGCACTGCTCGTAGTCGCCGTTGGGGAATCCCCCGCCGTTGCCACCGTGGTTGTGCAGGTCCACGAAGCCGGGCACCCACAGCAACGCATCCGGGTCCCCGGCGCGCCAGGCGGTCTCGGCTTGGGGGACGTCGCCAAGCACTATGCCCTCAATACTCTCCCCGAACGTGACGGCCCCAGCGCGCAGCTCGAAGTTTTCATCAATATAGAGGCCCTCGACGTGGCCTTTCTCCTTTGTCTGCATGGTTCATTCGGTCCCGCTTGTACGGGCTGACGTGGCGCAGCCCGGTTGACAATTCACTTGAAATTTATCAGGGCTACCAATTTTTGTGAACCACACTTCCTCCTAAGGGGGTGCGTGAGCGCAGGTGACTTTTAGCGCGTTAGGTGCACCGCGTGGAATGTCGAAAGGCCCGGTGAGCTACCAGCCGCGGGTGGCCACTCGGTCCCAAAGCGCGTTGCTCGCTAGCTCACCGGCGCCCGCTGGTGAGGTGCCAACGAACACGTCTCGCGCATCAGGATCATCAGCCAGAATGTAGCGGAACCACGCGGTGGCATAGCCGTCCCCGAACTCTAAAACGTCCTTGTGGTCCGCGCCTAGACGGCGGGCAATGATTGCCGGACCACCAGCTGATTCAAAGCTCTCCTGCAAGTCTGACCACGGGCTGACAAGCCAGCGGTCTGCACGGCCATCGCTCGTCATCAGGAATAGCGGTGCCTCGACGCCCGCGGTGGTGTAGTCCCAGTCATTGGACTTTGCCACTTTGTGGGAGGCCGGGCTCGCCGCATACACAGCTGCTACCTCCGTGTGGGACGCTGCGTTGATAGCGCCCGCACCGCCTTGTGAGTGTCCGAAAACACCGACCCGTGATCGGTCCGCACGAGAATCCAGTTCCGGCAAGCGCTCAATCAAGTGCACGACATTCTCCCCTGTACCTGTGTGGGGAGTCTCATCGCCGACGACCACGAAGCCCCAACTAGCCAGGTGCTCCGCCACGGGCAGGTAGCTGCTCAACGGCGTGTTCGTGCCGTTAGCCATGACAACCGCCGGAAATGGTCCCGCACCTGTCGGCGCCGCGATGGTCACGTCGCCGTCACGCCGCACGTCGACCTCGTGCGGCCCCTCGCCCGCAAACGACGCTTCCAGCGGACCACCTGTCTCAGCGCTGTATCCGGCAGCCACGCCGTCATCACCGGTCACGCTGTCTGCGTCCACCCACTGCATGAATCCCACAAACCCGACAAACGCCACCACAATCACGGCCACCACGGCAATCATGCCAACCACAAGCTTCTTCATGCCCTACATTGTGTTTCCCACAAGATCAAAAGACACTAGCGCTAGCACTACTTTTTCCTATACACAGTGCATGACCTGGCACCACCTATAAAAAGACGATACGGCGAATCAAAGCGCGAGCACTCCCCACCCCACAACGGTAGAGTTGTGGCCATTTAGCCCACCTGCCCCACCACTTATACGGAGCTATCCTCATGGCCCACTTTTCTGCACGTCAGCTCAAGCGCTTCATGGGCTTCTGGCCGCCCTTCTTGGGCGCTGGCATCAAGATCCAAGAATTTGCTGATGACGGCACTCGCGTCGTTGTCAGCCACAGGCCAAACATGCTGACCAAGAACGCCATGGGTGTTGCCTTCGGTGGCACGCTGTCCGCCATGACGGACCCGTTCTTCATGCTCGCCTCCATGCACCACCTGGGCAAGGAGTACCGCATCTGGGATGCCGCGGGAGAAATTAAGTACCTGAAACCCGGCCGCGGCACGGTCACCGCCGATATGCGTATCCCCGAGAAGACCTACGCGCTCATCGAAGAAAAGACGGCCAACGGTGAGAAGTATTTGCATTGGTTCGACGTGGACATCATCGATGAGGAAGGCGATGTCGTCGCTCATGTGCGCCGCCAGGTCTATTACCGGCGCAAGCAGAAGTAAGCGCTGAGTGAGCAAGTCCCACCCGGTTTTAGACACAGTGGATCAAATTTGGATCATATGAAGCCAAAATGTAGCCACGGAGGCCGATATTACACTGGATGAAACAATCCCCCGCAACCATTCATGCTGGTCACGGGGGATTTAATATGGAGCCGCCTGCGAGAATCGAACTCGCGACCTTCTCATTACGAGTGAGATGCTCTACCGACTGAGCTAAGGCGGCACGGTGCAGTGTGTATATGCACCGCGTGAGAGTTTAGCCTAGGCCGGGGCTGAGAAAGAAATCGGGCCACTTGATGTGGGGCACGCACAGCACTTGCTGCAGGTTAGCGCGCACCACAGGCCAGGCGCAGGCGGCCCACCATGCCGTCGAAAGCCACCTGCGGGGTGACGTTCTGCGGCAGCTGCTCGCGGCAGGTGCGGATAGCGGACTGGGCGGCCAGCAAGCCATCTTCGCTCACTCGCTGGGCAAGTTCGCCCGCTAGGCCCGCGAAGTCCGGGTGGGTCATCTCCACCTCAGCGCCGACTTTGAGCATGAGCGCATCGCGGTAAATACCGGCGAGATCCACGAGGGCGATGTCGAGGCCGTCGGAGATGCGGCGCTTAGCGCGCTTCTTGTGGAGATCCTCCAGATCCTTCAGGGCACTGCGGGCGTCGCGCTGCGCCTTGGCCGCGCCTTTACCCTTGGCACCAACGCCGAAGGATTGTTCAATCTTGGAGCGCTCCGCCTCCTCCGCCGCCGCGTGGGAGTCCTTGGCTTCCTTCTCAATGAACTTCAGCAGCGCAGTAACGGATTGAAAGGCCTGGGATCCGTGGAAGACGTCTTCGGCCAGGTTGATGGCCATGGCGCGGCGCTTCTGCGCGGCGGGCTCGTTGACTAGGTGTCGCGCACGTCCCACGTGGCGCAGGGTGGTCACGGCGGCCAGGCGCGCGTCATCCTCGCTGGCACCTTCAGCGACGAGCTGCTTGACGACGCCCTCCACACTCGGCGCCGGAATATAAAGGTGACGGCAGCGCGATCGCAGCGTGACCGAGAAGTCCTCCGGGTCCTCCGAGGGCGCCACCATGATGATGACGGTGCGCTCCGGGGGCTCCTCCACGGTTTTCAGCAACGCGTTGGCGGCCTCGTTGCGCAGACGGTCGGCCTTGTTGAAAATGACCACGCGCCACGGCGCCACGCTCGGCAGGCTGGCTGCGCGCCCGATGACGTCGCGGGCCTCGCCCACGGTGATGAACTGCTCCTGCGGGTCCACGTAGACCAAGTCGGTGTGCTCTTGATTGTCTAGGACGCTCTGGCAGGAGGGGCAGCGCCCGCAGCCGGGGTTGCCGTTCTCGTCGGCGGACGTGCACATGAGTGCCGCGGCGAAGCACTGCGCGGCCAGCGAACGGCCGGCACCCGGGGGCCCGGTAAATAGCCAGGAGTGGCTCATCGCTCGCGAGTCGCCCTCACCGCGAGCCGCGCGGGCAGCGCTGAGGATGGTGTGGGAGACGGAGGGGGCGTCGGCAAGCCTTTCGGCAACGCTGGAGGTGTTCACTCGCCCTAGCCTACTGGGATAACTAAAGTGTGTAACCATGAACAGACTGATGCGTGGCGCCCGCTGGTTATGGGGTACTCAATGGCCGATGTACGCCGCGCTCGTCCTTGGAGCCAACATCATCGGCGCCATTGCGATCATGACCTTCGTGGTCTTCTTTCTCCCCATGCCGGAGATCTCCGATTTCATCGCTCACACGCCCCACCTGTGGACCTACGGCACGCTGTTCGTGACCTTTGCGGTCATCATCGGCATAGCGGTAACACTTCGGCTGTTCAGGCCGGTGTTGGACTGGCAGCGCAGCCCCGACGACCATGACCCCAATATGGTGCGCAACCTGGTCCTGCGCATCCCGCTCTACCAGGCCGGTGTGGCCGCGGGCGTGTGGCTGCTGGGCATCATCTTGGCGGTGGTGCTGGCAGGCCAGCACTCGGCGCGGCTGGCCGTGGTAGTCGGTGTTTCTGCTGCATTGGCCGGCGGCCTCATCGTGCTGTTGACGTACTTGCAGGCAGAGCGCCTCGTACGCCCCGTGGCTGCGGAGGCCGTGGCCCGACGTTTCGAGGATTCCACCTTGGAGCCGCCGATTAAGTACCGGCTGCTTTCCACCTGGATGATGACCTCCGGCATCCCGCTCATTGGCATCGTGCTTGTCCTCATGGGCCAACAGGCAGGCCTGTTTAGCCCTGAGACCTCAGACATCATGCCGGCCATCGTCGCGCTGACCGTTACCGCGCTGGGCACCGGGCTCATGGGCACCATGTTCGCGATGATGAGCGTGGTCGATCCCATCATTGAGCTGCAGGACGCCATCAACCGCGTACGCCGCGGCGAGAGTGACGTCCAGGTGGACATCTACGACGGCTCCGAGCTCGGCGTGCTTCAGGCCGGATTCAACGAAATGATGCGCGGCCTGCGTGAGCGCCAACGCGTGCGCGATATTTTCGGCCGCTATGTCGGTGCCGAGGTGGCCCAGCGCGCCTTGGAGGAACGCCCGGAGCTGGGCGGCGAGGACCGCAAGGTGGCGGTGCTGTTTATCGACGTCATCGGCTCCACCACCTTCGCCGTCAACCACACCCCGGAAGAAGTGGTGGAGGAGCTCAACAAGTTCTTTGAGCACGTCGTTGAGGTGGTGCACCGGAACAAGGGCATCATCAACAAATTCCAGGGTGATGCCGCCCTGGCCGTCTTCGGTGCCCCGCTGACGGTCTACGACGCGAACTCCATGGCTTTGCAGGCCGCCCGCGAGCTTCGCCAGGAACTGCGCGGGTTGCGGCTGCAGGCCGGCATCGGCGTGGCCGCGGGCCACGTGGTGGCCGGACACATTGGTGGTGCGGATCGCTTTGAATACACGGTCATTGGTGATGCCGTCAACGAAGCCGCCCGTCTCACCGAACTGGCCAAGGACACCCCGGGCCAGGTGCTCACCAACTCCGCCACGCTGCGCGGCGCCAACGAGGCGGAGCAAGCGCGCTGGACGCTGATGAAGTCTATTGAGCTGCGCGGGCGCCGCCGCATGACGCAGCTGGCGCGCCCGATTCGCCCGACCTTGGCGGAACGCGCTCTCGGATAAATAAGTTTTTGTGCTTCTGGTAGCTTGGGGCCATGCCTCATCAGCCCCACCAGCCCCATCCGCCACGCCAGTATTCGAGTCCTCGTCTTCTCGTCCCCGACGTCGCCCGCGGCATGGCCCTGCTGGGCATCGCGCTGGCTAATGTCTGCACCGCGTGGATTATGAACGACGGCGATGGCCCCGATGCCTATTTCGGCGGCGTCGATACCCTCGTTGACGAAGTCTATGTGGTCTTTTCCGCCATGTTCGTGCATGTGCGCGGCCTGCCGATGTTCTCCACGCTTCTCGGCTTTGGCGTGGGGCTTATCGCAATGAGCTTGTGGCGACGCGGCTTCCCACTGCGGCGCGCGCAGGCCGTGTTGGCAAAGCGCTATGGCTTTCTTGCTTTATTCGGTGCCCTGCACTGCCTCTTCCTCTTTTCCGGCGACATCATGCTGCTCTACGGCGCGATGGGCATGCTCATTGCGTTGCTGCTTACTTTAACCGACAAGCTCCTCATGCGCGTGGCCTACGGGTTCTGTGCGCTGCTGGTTGTGGCGGGTATCGGAATGGGCGTTGGGGCCGCGCTTGTCGATACGTCGGAGTTTGATCTCAGCGGCTTCACCGCCGCCGAATCCTACTGGGAGCTGCTGGGTGAGCAGGCCATCATGGTCGGCGCCCAAGCTTTTTCCGTTCCCCTGACGGGAGCCTTGGTCCTTCCGGTGATGCTCGTAGGTTTCGTGTGGGCGCGCCGCGGAACCTTGGCCGGGGGCCATCGGCGCGAGCTGTGGGCGTGGACCATTTTGGCCCTAGCCATCATCCTTTTCCTCGGCCTGCCCTGGGGCTTGTCGACGATTGGGGTGCTGGACCCAGCTCTAGCGGAACCCCTCAACGCGGCGAATAGCTGCATCGGCATGCTCACCGGGCCGGGCATCGTGGCGGGGGCAACACTCGCCCTAGAACCCCTGCAGCGCCGTGGTGCGCGCCCCTGGTTCCTGTGGCCGCTGATTGCGCTGGGCAAGCGTTCCATGACCGGCTACGTGCTGCAGTCCGTGTTCTTCCTGGCGCTGGTCTACCCCTTTACCCTCAACATTGGCCCGGAGCTCAGCGCCGCGGGCCAGGCAGCGCTAGCCACCGGCGTATGGCTAGCAACGCTCCTCATCGCCTGCGCGCTCGAGGCCGCGGGCAAGCCCGGGCCCTTCGAATGGGTACACCGACGCTTGTCCTATGGCAAGACGATGCGCCCGGAATTAGGTGCTGCGCCTAACCGCGGCCCTTCCGCGCCAGCCCATCCACCAGCAGCACCAGGCCTACCGTCTGTGCCGCCGACTGCGCCGCATCCAGAACCCGGCCACGCAGGCCCGCATCCTGGCGCTGTTCAGCCGGGTTCAGGACCGTCAGCGCCTCAGAGGCCAGAAGCAGGTTAGCACCGTGGCTCAGCCCCTGCGTAGATTCAGCAGCGCGCAGGGCTGGGTCACCAGCTAGCGCGGAGAGCGCAGCCGCCGGGATTCCGGCGATAGCCGTGGCGCGGCGCTCGCAGCGAGTACGGGACAGTGCACTGCCCGCGGCCCACGCGCCGGCGCGCAGGCCCCAACCCAGCGCATCATTGCGCGCACCGCGCAGCGCCCACGCGAAGGATGCGTATTGCACGCTCACGCACGTCACGCCGAACGTCGTTGGTGCGCCGCGCTTGGCGGCCTGGCCAAGCGAAGCGGCGATAAGCCCCACGCGGGTCTCCGGTGCGCAGTCTGGGCGCAGGGCCAACAGCACGGGTACAGCGGCGGTCGTGGCCGTGCCGAGCATGCGCCAGTTAAACAGGCGTGACCAGACTGCAGTCTCCCCCGCGGCGAGCGCGCCGAGGGTGAGGTGATCGCGGCCAGCAAAGGCCGGGCCCACCGCGCGCAGGAGAGCCTCGGTGCCCTCTTGGGTGCGGTCCAGCATGTCGCGGGCGAAGCTGGTCTTCATGTCCTGCTACTTCCTGCGCGATCCGGCCTTGACCACGTTCTTCGTGCCCGGTGAAGGCTTCTTCGTCGCCTTCTTGCTCGACTTCTTCGTGGCCTTCTTGGTCGATTTCTTGGTCGACTTCTTAGTGCTCTTCTTCGTCGACTTCTTCGCCCCACCGTTCGCGGCGTCCTTGGCGCGGCGCTCGGAAAGGAGCTCGTTCGCGCGGGCGTCGGTAAGCTGCTCCGGATCGTCACCACGGCGCAGCGAGGCATTCGTCGTGCCGTCAGTGACGTACGGGCCAAAGCGGCCGTCCTTGACCGTCATCGGCTTGCCGGAGACGTCGTTATCACCCAGCTGCTTAATCGGCGGCTGTGCGGCCGCACGTCCACGACGCTTCGGCTCCGCGTAGATGCGGCGCGCCTCATCCAAGGTGATGGAGAAGATCTGCTCCTCCTTGGCCAAGGAACGGGAATCCTTACCCTTCTTCAGGTACGGGCCGTAGCGGCCGTTCTGCGCGGTGATGACCTCGCCGTCCGAGGGGTCCACGCCCACCTCACGCGGCAGGCTCAGCAGCTTGAGTGCTTCCTCCAGCGTGACGCTGGACGGCTCCATCGAAGCAAAGAGCGAGGCAGTGCCCGGCTTCAGCTTCTCCTCGACGTACTCGGCGATGCGCTTTTCCTTCTGCTTCGCCGCGGTCTTGGTCTCCCAATTCTTGGCGCGCTTGCCCTCGGCCGCGCGCTGGGCGTCCTCCGCGGCGCGCTCCTCCTTGACGATCTCCTCGGCTTCGGCCTCGGCCTTCTCGCGCTCGTCGTCACGCACCTGCTCGGTCACGTACGGGCCGAAGCGACCCTCCTTGGCCACGATGGTGCGTCCGTTCTCCGGGTTCTGTCCCAGCTCGCGCCCGCCCTGCGGGGTGGCAAAGAGCTTCTCCGCCAAAGCCTCGTTGAGCTCATCCGGGGTGACCGTCTCCGAGAGGTTGGCGCGCTGGTACTCCACCGTGCCGTCCTCGTTGGTGCCCACGGCGCGCTCGATATACGGACCGTAGCGGCCCACGCGCACGAAGACATCGCGGCCTTCCGCGTCGGTGTACAGGCGCAGGGAGTTGACCTGGCGGGCATCGATGGCCTCCAGGTTGATGTCCACCAAGGACTTCAGGCCGCCGTGGCGCGCGATGGACGCGGCCTTGCGCTCGCCGGCCTCCGTGTTTCCGAAGTAGAAGTTATTCAGCCAATCCGTGCCGTTCTCCGAACCGGCGGCAATCGCATCGAGTTCGTCCTCCATGGAGGAGGTGAAGTCATAATCCACCAGCTCAGTGAAGTTATTCTCCAACAGGCCAACGACCGCGAAGGCAACCCACGAGGGCACCAGCGCGTTGCCGCGGGAGAGCACGTAGCCGCGGTCCTGGATGGTCTTGATGATGGAGGCGTACGTCGACGGGCGCCCAATGCCCAAATCTTCCATCTTCTTGACCAAGCTGGCCTCGGTATAGCGCGCCGGCGGGTTGGTGGAGTGGCCGTCGGCAGTAACCGCAGCGGTCTTCAGCGTGTCGCCCTCATTGAGGTGCGGCAGGCGGGACTCTCCCTTCGAGTCCTTCGCCGCGACGTCCTCGTAGGCCTTGAGGAAGCCCGGGAAGGTAATCGTGCGGCCGGTTGCGGAGAAGTCAGCGTCGTGGCCGCCGGCGTTGACAGCTGCGGTCACCTTCATCGAGGTTCCCTTGGCATCTGCCATCTGGCAGGCCACGGTGCGCTTCCAAATCAGCTCGTAGAGCTTGTATTCCTCGGCGTCGAGCTGCCCGGCTAGCTGGCCCGGGGTGGCAAAACGCTCGCCGGCGGGGCGGATGGCCTCGTGGGCCTCCTGGGAGTTCTTCACCTTGCGGTCATAGGTACGCGGTCCGTCGGCCACGAACTCCGCGCCGAAGATGGAGGAGGCAGCCTCACGCGCAGCATCCAGGCCCTGCTTGGACAGGGAGGTCGAGTCGGTACGCATATAGGTGATGTGACCGTTCTCGTAGAGGCGCTGCGCAATGCGCATCGTGCGCTCCGAGGTGTAGTGCAGGCGCCGGCCGGCCTCCTGCTGCAGCGTCGACGTCATAAACGGCGCGGAAGGCTTGCGCGAATAAGGCTTGTGCTCGACACTAGCCACGGTCATGGTGGAGCCCTCCAGCGCGCTGGCCAGCTGCTCCGCCTGGGCCTGCTTGACGACGACCACCTCGTCGCTCTTCAGCTGACCCCTATCGTTGAAGTCGCGGCCCGCGGCCACGCGCTTGCCATCGAGGGCACTCAGGCGCGCATCGAAATCCGGCGTGGATTTCAGCGTTGCCGTGAGATCCCAGTACTCGGCGGGGATGAATGCCATGCGCTCGCGCTCGCGCTCGACGATGACGCGGGTAGCTACCGACTGCACGCGGCCAGCCGATAGGCGCGGCATGACCTTCTTCCACAGCACCGGGGAGACCTCGTAGCCGTAGAGGCGGTCCAGGATGCGGCGGGTTTCCTGGGCGTCGATGAGGTTTTCATCGAGTTCACGGGTGTTTTCCGCGGCCTCCAGGATGGCGGACTTGGTGATCTCGTTGAAGACCATTCGGCGCACCGGCACCTTGGGCTTGAGTACTTCCAGCAGGTGCCAGGCAATGGCCTCGCCCTCGCGGTCGGGGTCTGTTGCGAGGTAGAGCTGGTCGCACTGCTTCAGCTTGGCCTTGAGGTCAGCGACCTTCTTCTTCTTGTCCTGGCTGATGACGTACAGCGGGGTGAAGTTATCCTCCGGGTTAACACCGAGGCGCGCCCAGGATTCCTTCTTATATTTGGCGGGGACGTCGGCGGCGCCGCGGGGAAGGTCCCGGATGTGGCCGACGGAGGCCTCAACAATGTACTTATCGCCGAGGTAAGGCTGAATCTTCTTCGCCTTGGTTGCTGACTCGACGATGACCAGGGTCTTCCCCGGGCCGGTAGCTTCTGCCACTTCGACTTCATCCCTTCCGATGGCTAGTCCTCTGCTGGGCAATTGCCCTTAGAGTACACAGATAGAGGCTTACTCTAGTTATTCAGGCCAGTTCACGTCCACACAACCGGGGGTCTATACTGGCCGTCCGAGGATTCGCCTCACAGCACACAACTGGGAGACAGCGTGATTGCGTCTATTACTGCATGGTTCGAGGTCATCATGGCCACACAGTGGATTTATCCGCTGGTGGGTTCACTGATTTTCCTCGACTGCTTCTTCCCCGTTTTGCCTTCGGAGGTTCCCCTCAACATGGTGGGCGCCTGGTCTGGCTCCCAAGGTTTCCCCCACCTTCCCACCATGTTTTTCGTCGCCATGGTTGCCGCAATTTTGGGGGATAACTTGTGCTTCCTCCTGGGAACGCGGCTCATCGCCCTTATTAATAGAGCCCAAAAGGGAACGAAGGCCTACGACGCTTTGACGTGGGTCAAGCGTAATATTCGGCGCAGCGGCGGCGCGGCCATCATCATCGCGCGCTTCATCCCCTCGGCCCGCCTGTTTATGACGATTCTGCTGGGCTCCATGCGCTATCCCTGGCCGCTGTTTTTCTTCTTCGACACCTTCGGTGTCCTGTTGTGGGTGGCGCAGGCGCTAGCCATTGGCTACCTCGGCGGCGTGGCCTTCTCCGGCTCACCCGCGATAGCCATGCTCATTTCCATCATCGCCGCCATCATCATCGGCTTCGGCCTGCAAAAGGGGCAGAATAAGCTGCTGGAATGGTGGGATACCCGGCGCGGCTACGCCGAGTCCCCCTAAACCACCTCGACGTTGGTGGCCTGCTGGCCTTTAGCGTCTTCCCCAATCTCAAAGGAGACGCGCTGGTTATCTTCGAGGGTGCGGAAGCCGGTTCCTTGGATTTCGGTGTAGTGCACGAAGATGTCGCCGGAGCCGTCCTCCTGCTCAATGAAGCCGTAACCTTTTTCGGCGTTGAAGAACTTGACGGTACCGTATGCCATGATGAGTTGTCCTTTGCGGAAATAAAGTAGTGCAAACTAGTGCACCAGTGTGCCACGTTTGGGCACCTACAGCAGATTAGTGGAGGCAAGCGTGAGTGAGAACCCTCTGGGTGAGGAGCTCGTCGAGCACCTTGTTGAGCGTTTCCCCGAGTCCGAGCTAACGCACTCCACCACCCTGCCTGCCCAACCAGCACGCTATGCCGAGTGGCCCGAGTGGGTCCTGCCGGAGTTGCGGGAGGCGTTGGAGGAACGAGGCGTCGCCAAGCTCTATGCCCACCAGGTCGCCGTGGCACAGGCCGCGTGGGAGGGGCGCGACGTCGTGGTCTCCACCGGCACGAGTTCCGGAAAGTCCCTGGGTTACCGTTTGCCCATTCTGTCCCGTCTGACGCAGGACCCGACCGCGTGCGCGCTCTACATCACGCCGACGAAGGCGCTGGGCTCGGACCAGCTGCGCACGGTGCTCGAGCTCACGCAGAGCATCGCCGCGCTTCACGACGTCCACCCCGCCCCCTACGACGGTGATACCCCCACCGAAGCTCGCGCCGGTATCCGCGATCAGGCGCGGTTTATCTTCTCCAACCCGGACATGATTCATTCTTCTCTGCTGGGCGCGCACCAGCGGTGGGCGCGGGTGCTGCGGCACTTGAAGTTCATCGTGATTGATGAGGCGCACGCCTACCGCGGGGTTTTCGGGGCGAACGTGGCGCTCGTGGTGAGGCGTTTGCTGCGGCTGTGCGCGCACTATGGTTCGCGGCCGGTGGTGATTGCGGCTTCGGCGACCATGCGGGATCCAGCCCGGCATGCCGCGCGGCTGGCAGGGCGCGAGTTTCTCCCCGTAACCGAGGATGGCGCGCCGACGGGCGCGCGGACGGTCGCACTGTGGGAGCCGGGCTTTATGGAGGGCATCGAAGGGCAGAACGGTGCTCCTGTGCGCCGCGCCGCAACGACGGAGGCGGCGTGGATGATGGCCGCACTGGTGGCGCAAGGTGCTCGGACGTTGACCTTTGTGCGCTCACGGCGCGCGGCGGAAACCACCGCGTTGCGGGCAGCAGAAGAGCTCTCCGGGCGGCTGAGCCGGCCGGATTTCGCGCGCCGGATTGCCGCCTACCGCGCGGGGTATTTGGCCGAAGACCGCCGCGCGCTGGAACAGGCGCTGGACGATGGCTCCCTGCTCGGCGTGGCCACCACCTCGGCTTTGGAGCTGGGCATCGACGTCGGCGGGTTGGATGCCGTGGTCACCGCTGGGTTCCCAGGTACGGTCGCCAGCTTTTGGCAACAGGCTGGGCGCGCGGGCCGCCGCGGCCAGGGCTCGCTGGTGGTGCTGGTGGCCCGCGATGAACCGATGGATACCTACCTGGTTCACCACCCGGAAGCGCTGTTAGGCCGGCCGGTGGAGGCCAGCGTGTTCAACCCCGCCAACCCCTACATCCTGGCCGGGCACGTGTACTGCGCGGCGGTGGAGAAGCCGCTAAGCGACGCCGACGTGGCCGCCTTCCGCGCCGAATCCGTGGTCCACGACCTAGCCCAGCGGGGCTTGCTGCGCCGACGCCCGCAGGGCTGGTTCGCCGCTCCCCTGCCGGCTGGCTCAAGCGAGCTCACCCCGGAGACCGCGCACACGGCCGTCTCGCTGCGCGGCGGCTCGGGCGAGGAGGTCATGATCGTGGATTCCTCCGATGGCCGCCTGCTGGGCACCATAGATTCAGCCCGCGCGGTAAGCCAGGTGCATCCCGGCGCGGTGTACCTGCACCGTGGCGAGAGCTTCGTCATCGAGGAACTTCACCTCGGCGGAGGCGATGGTTCGGCGTCCGCCGAGCCGGGCGTGGCCCTCGCCGTGCCAAAGGCCCCGGACTACACCACGCAGCCGAAGTCCACGACGGATATCCGCATCCTGAGCGAGGCCGATGACCTGGTGAACTACGCCCCCGGCCTATGGGTGGCCAGCTTGGAGGTTGAGGTGACCGATAAGGTCACCGGCTATCAGGTACGGCTTCCCGATGGCTCCGTGGGCGAGGATATCCCCCTTGACTTGCCGGAGCAGCGCCTGGTGACCCGGGCGGTGGCCTACACCATCGATCCGCTGGCACTCGCAGCGATGGGAGTCACCGCCGGGCGCACCCCGGGCACCCTCCATGCAGCTGAGCACGCCGCCATTGGGTTGCTACCGCTCATTGCCACCTGCGACCGCTGGGACATTGGTGGCGTGTCCACCGCGCAGCACGCCGATACGGGCTTGCCCACGGTCTTCGTCTACGACGGCCACCCCGGCGGCGCCGGCTTCGCCGAGGAAGGTTTCCGCCGCTTCCCCGAGTGGATCAAGGCCACCTTTGAGGCCGTGCGCTCCTGCCCCTGCGAATCCGGCTGCCCGTCGTGCGTGCAGTCCCCCAAATGCGGCAACGGCAATAACCCTTTGGACAAGGCAGGCGCTGTGGCCCTGCTCGGCGCACTGGTCACCATGACCTCTTAGACTGGACCAGCGCGGGCGATGGCGCTGCGCCCGCGCAGCCGGGCAGTAACCTCAACGTCGCGCCCATCGATGTCGCAGGAGCCGAGTTCCGCGCCGTTGAGCGCGGCAATCTCTGTGGCCTTCGTGCAGGCGTCCCTGCCCTTGGCCACCTCCCACGCGCCGGCCACCGCGGCGAGGTCCGCCGCCACCTGCGCTTCGTGCCGCGCCACAACGAGCGAAGTAACCGCCGCAACCGCCAGCAACAGAGAAGCCACCGCGGCGATGATCCCGGCGGTGACGACGGTGGCATAGCCCTCTTCCCCCGCCAGGATCCTTCCCCAGCTGCGCCGATGACGCCTCATGGCTGCGCCCCGTTGTTGCCACCCGCTGCCATCTCCGCGGGAAACACCGCCTGCGCACGCATGGTCCCCAACGGTGCCGGCACGGCGGCCTCAGCGGTCATGAGGCCAGCGCCCTCACTGAGGTTGACTGTTACTCCCTCGCGCTGAAAGTCCACGCCAATGGCGGCGGAGCGAGCTGCAGCGCCCGCGGCGTCAACGGCAGCGAGGTGGGCCGACAGCGTGGCGATGCCACCCACGATTCCCGCGGCAACGATGACGAGCGCGGACAGCGACAATGCCGCCTCGATAGTGACGGAGCCGGCGTCATCCAGCGCGCGCATTAGCCTGGGGTGTTGGACAGGGCGTCGGTAATGATGGACGTGATGGCGCTGGTGACTTCGCCACCATTGACCACGGCATAGAGGACCGCGGCAAGCGCTGCGGCCGCGAGCGAACCCATGGCATATTCAATCGTGGACATACCATCATCATTTCCTAATAGTGACTGGTAGTTTAACTTTTTCTGCATGATTAACCTAGCTTTCTTTTCCCGTGTTTGTGTTGGTTGCATGTACTGAGTTAGTGAGTGGTTAGTTGCTTCTGCTGACTTAGAAAAGTTGCTGGCCCAAGCTGATGAGGACAGGTATCAACCCAAGGACCAGGAATGCGGGAAGGAAACACACTGCCAGCGGTGCTGCGATGAACACGCCAGCGCGCTCCGCCCGCGCGGTAGCTTGTGCCGAGGCTTCGGCACGCAGCTGCGCCACCAACCGGTGGCACCCCGTAGCCATGGCTGCGCCCGACTCGCCAGACAGCTGCGTGAGCCGCACCAGTTCTTCCAAATGCGGCTGACTGGCCAGCGCCGACCACGCGGTACTCATGGGAACCCCCACCCCGATGAGAGCGGCCGCCTCCGACCACTGCGGTGAGGCTTCAGCGACAGCTAGCACGGCACTGCGCGTGGAGAGACCGGCCTCTAGGCACGCGGCGAAGAGCTCCAGGTCACTGGCAGCATCGAGCGGACTATAGTCCGTTTCGGGACCATCGCGCGGCGTCTTCGGGCGCGGTGTGCGCGATCCCGACTGGGCTATTCGTCCAGACGGTGCAGCAGCAGTAACAGCGAATGCCGCAGCGATGAATGCAGCGGAGATAAACGTCAAGACCATCACTGCGCCGCCTTTCGCAGAATGAGACGCGACCAGGCAAAGCCCGCGCAGACGAGGGCCACGCCGACGTCGAGAAGCACGCCCCCAAGGCCACCACCGAGCAAGAACCCCAGGGAATCCGCGCCCATCGTCCCACCCATGAGGATGCCCGCCAGCGGCAGGCACGCCAGGATGACCGCGGTGGCCTGTGGCCCTTGCAAGGAGGCCGCGGTCTCACCGGCATGGCGGCGCGCGGTATCCAGCTGGCTTTGAGCCTGCTCAATGAGGTTCGCCAACGCCACGCCATGGCGTCCCGAGAGCGTGAGCAGCGCTGCATAGCGGGCCACCTCTGGCGCCGTGAGAGCAACCGCAGGCGAACCTCCTTGTGCCGCGAGACCCGCTGCCGTGCTCAACGCGGCGCGGAGATTCTCCGGGGTGGAGTCTGGAAGGGCGTCGGCGCCCCGGCGAAGCGCTCCCGCCGTTGTCGATCCCGCCCGCAGCTCGGCGGCAACAGAACCGAAGTAGGAGGCGAGCGCCTCCGCGCCACGGCGCTCACGCCGGGAGGCTGCTAGGTCATTGGCAAACCACAGCGCACAGGCCACAATGCAGCCCACCGCCACCACGACAGTGGGCCTGCCGAAGAAGACACAGCACCCGACCCCGAGGAAGAGCGCCCCGGGTGCCAGCGAGCGAGGCTTCGGCGATTCCAGCCGCGTCACCGAAGCAGGCTGCGAAATCAAACACGCCGCCGTGAGGAATAGCCACATCATGGTTCCACCCCTAGCCGCGAACACAGCTGCGCAAACCCGGGAAGCGGACCGTCTTCGGCCGTCCACACCAGCTGCGGTGTAACCGGGTTTCCCTCCAGCACGCCGAGGTGCGCTAGCCGACGCCCCTCCGGCGTGCGCTCCATCCCGAGGACCACGTGCACGGCGGCCGCCAGCTGCGAATGCAGCGCTACGCGGTCGAGCCCGCCGAGAGCGGCGAGGGCCTCCATGCGGGCGGGCACTTCATCAACAGAGTTTGCGTGCACGGTGCCCGCACCACCATCGTGCCCGGTGTTGAGCGCGGCAAGCAGTTCCACGACCTCCGCGCCGCGGATTTCGCCGACGACGATGCGGTCCGGGCGCATGCGCAGCGCTTGGCGGAGCAGGAGCGACATGGATATCTCGCCGCGCCCTTCCGCATTCGCCCGGCGCGATACCAGGGTCACAACGTGCGGGTGATTCGGGGAAAGCTCCGGAGTGTCCTCGATGATGAGCAAGCGTTCGGTAGCGGGCACGCACCCCAGCAAGGCGGCGAGCAACGTCGTCTTGCCGGAGCCGGTTCCACCAGTGACCAGGAAGGATGCCCGCCGCTCAACGACGGCCCGCAAGACATGCTCCAGGCTGGAATCAATGCTGCCATTGGCTATCAGTTCCTCCAGGCTAGTTTGTGCCTGGCGCAGCACGCGGAGGCTGATGCAGGTTCCGCTTGCCGAAGGAGGCGCCAGCAGCGCGTGGAGGCGAATTCTCGTGCCGTCGGGGCGGGTCAGGCGCCCATCGGCAAAAGGTTGCGCATCATCCAGCCGCACGCCCGCCACCGCAGCCAGCCGGGTGGCCAGCTGGCGAACCTCGGCGTCGTCGGCAAAGCCAATATCGCGCGGCTGCAAGCCCTGCCCGCAATCGACGAAACAGGAATCGGGGCCGTTGACAACGACATCAGTCAGCCCCGGCAGCGACAGGACTGGTTCCAATAATCCCAAGCCCACGGAATCGTGGCGCAGGCGCTGCAGAAGGTCGAGCACATCGACATCGCTGATGACTCCGGCCTCCTGGCGAATGCGCCGCGCCAAAGCAGGGGCGTCGTGGGCCAGCTGTGGCTCGGCGGCCACGATGGTGCGCATCGTATCGATCAGGTTCATGCCACGGCCTCCCAAATCTGACGCGCGACACGAGCTAGAGATCGGGGCAGCTGGCGCGGCAGCCCACTGGTTTCTACCGTGCGGGTCAGGCCACGGATCGTCGGCAAGTCAGCGATGGGGTCTGCATGGGTCACCGTGCCGATGTCGCTGGTGTCCAGGCCCGCCCACTGGCGGTTGCGCACGACGACGGAGCACTCCTGCGGCCGGGCACGAAGCTCTGCCACCAGCTGCGCGCAGGCGGCGGCCGCCCGCACCTCTGCGGCAGTCAGCACCACCACGTGATCCGCCGCATCGGGGATATCCCACGGCGGGCAATCCACCACCACTGTTCCTGGGTATAAACACGCAGCTTGCATGATGGCCGCGCGCCGGGCAGCACTCATCTGCACCACCTCTGCGCTGGCGGACCTCGCAGCGGAAAGAACCGCGATGCCATCCGGGGTGGTAGGCAAAGCACGGACAAGGTCTGCTGCGTCAACCGAACCAGTCCCCGCGGCAAGATCCGGCCATCGCGCGCCGGGCTTGTTCTCAATTCCGGTGAGCAAATCGAGGCCGCCAGAATAAGGGCTCGCATCAACCAGGAGATCCGCGCCTGCCTCGCGGGCCAGCGCCACCGCCACGGTCGAAGCACCCAAACCTCCGGCGGAACCAGTCACCGCCAGGGTTAAGCCGGTGGACACGGTGGTCTCCGGAGTGGCGTCTGCTGCTAGTGCACCCAGGAGCTCTTTCGATTGCGCTGGCACGATGAAGGCGGCAGTCGCACGGCAGCACAGCGCGGCCTCATAATCGATGGGCCCCGGATCCAGCGCCAAGAAATACACCCTCGGATGCCCCGCCACGAGACGAGCCGTCAGTGCATCGGCCAAGACGGCGTCTGCCTTGGGCAACTGCCGGGAGAAGTCCCGCGGGTCCTCCACGGTGCTCACTTCCGCAGTACTGGCGGCTGCCGCGGAGGCCGCCTCTGCTCGCAGCGTGGAATCCCCGACGGCGATAACTAGGTGAAACGTGCTCATGCCTGAAGCATGCGCGAGCGCCTCCACCGCGCGCTAGAGCTTCCTAGCCACCTGTGGATAACTTCGCCATTATGGTGTCTTCCGCCCCTATTTTGCTGACGCTTAAACAAAATTACCGGGGCTCACGTACCAAAACTCACAGGAAACCGTGCTTCCACGATCCTTAGAATCCGAGGATTAAGAGTCAAAAGCAAATACCCCCGAGCCACGCTCGAGGGTATCGCAATAAGTGCGGTAAAGAATGGCTTGGTTAGCCATAAAACTCGGGTAGTAAGTCTGAGACTCGGCCCGAGGGGCGCTTGCTTTTAGCCTGCGGCTATGGCGTTCAGCGCCTCACTTAAGAGTATCGTTGACGCTTCAATTCTGTCAATGACCTCTCATGGCTTGTCTCAATCTTCAAAAGTGATGTACGGCAGTCACCGAAATGACTCTCACCTAATGCGGCCGCAATACCCTTCGAAAGCCGAGCCTTTGGCGAACGATCTTCCAAGAAAGCCTCCAACCCCACGTCTTCGATCTTTTTTCGCGCATGGAAAACCGAACTAGCAAGCAGATCTGCCACCTGTAGTGCCGGACAAGTCCGAGAATCCAGACTAACGGCCGTTGCAAACCGCTTATTTCCAAATCGATTGTTGAGAGAGTTCACTAGAGTGTCTCCGTAGGAAACCCCTACTGGGACATCAATATGGTCGAGCATCACCACCCCAACTTCACGGCGAGTAACCAGACCCCGAAGCAGCCGATCTGTCGCGAACAAATGCCCCTGCCACTGTTCTCGACTACTCCACGGATCGAAATGCCTCTTGTCCAAAACAAAAGCTCCGAACGTGCACCCCGAGCTTATCGCTGTTCGAAAAACATCAAGCAAAATCGGCTCAGAGTGCTTAGTAACTTTCGAGAACTTAATCTCGTCAGCCTTTGTGAAGTTATTCCGCTCACGACATGCCTTAATCTCCCGCGAAAGGAAATCAGGATCCTTCGTGCGCACAGCCGCAACAACGAAATACTTACCTAACGTGCCTTTACTTCCGGCTTCATCTACAAAGTAGACGGCACTTTCTGCAGCAAGCGGCAAACTCACCTGAGGAGGACCTGATCCCTTTTGGTGAGAAAATGAATTTGCTCGATAGCTTGTCACAGCTGAGAGTATATCGCCGTGCTAGGACATCAAATATGTCTCAGCTCGATGGCCACAGACGAGCCCAGTATTTGAAAAAGGTGATGGCCCGCGCCTCGGGGGGGTGTGCGCGGGCCATCGGTAACCCGGCATCGGGGGGTGCGCCGGGGCAGGCCGCACTGTATATCGGGGCCTTGCACCTGACATTATGACATGGGAAAGAAGAGATGACAACAGCGAGCGACAAGATTCCTTGAGATTTCTGGCAATCTCTTTGCGCACTCCCGATTCTGCCTGCTAAGGGGCTACGATGAGCAGGGTAACTCGCACACAAACGGCAGGCCCTCGATGACCGGTACCCCTTTCCCTTCTCACGGCACCACTCGCGCAGCCGCATTCTTCGACTTGGACAAGACGATTATCGCCACGTCCTCGGCATATGCCTTCGGCCGCGAATTCATGCACAACGGTCTCATCACCCATGCCGAGGCACTCCAGCTGTCTTTAGCCAAGGCCAGCTATATGCTCGCCGGCCACAGCAGCGAGCACATGGACACCACCCGCGATCAGCTCGCAGCCATGGCCGCCGGCTGGTCCGTCAAGGAAGTCCACGACATCGCGGTGGAGACCATGCACACAGTGGTCACCCCTGCCATTTATGCGGAGGCACGCGCGCTTATCGACGCCCACCGCGCCGCCGGCCACGAAGTGGTGATCATCTCGGCGTCGGCAAGCGTGCTGGTCGAGCCCATCGCGCAGGAGTTGGGTATCGAACACGTCGTGGCCACCGAGCTCGCCGAGGAAAACGGCCGGTTCACCGGGGAGATCCTGTTTTATTGCAAAGGTGCCGCAAAAGCTGAGGCACTGGCGCGCATTGCTCAGGAGCTCAACGTCGACCCCGACGCATCCTTTGCCTACTCCGATTCCGCCACAGACATCCCGATGCTGGAGCAGGTTGGCCACCCCGTTGCCGTGAACCCGGACCGCCTGTTGAAGAAGCACGCCCTTGCCCATGACTGGGAAATTCGCACGTTTAAACACCCCGTTCCGCTCTTCACCGCACCCAGCGCACGCGAATTCGGTATCGGCTCGGCGGTCGTGGCCGGCATCGCAGCCTTAGTCGTCGGCGGGATTTTATTTGCACGGCAGCAGCTGCGCGATTAGGCCGCTTGCGCGATGCCGTCGGCTTCGCGGGCGCCGGCCTCCCAGGCGTCGAGAAGCAGCGTAATGAGCACCGCCGGATCCTTGTCATAGGTATCCAACGCCGCGCGGTAGTCCGCGCGATGACGGTTGAGGTAGGTCTCGGGCACGGCGAATCCCCGAGGATCGAAGCCCGTATGGATAGCGGCAGTGCGCGCGGCGACGAGCGCCACGGCGGTGCTGCGCGCACCGAACAGCGAGCGCGCAGCAATCTCCGCGTGCAGCACCACCGGCAACAAACGGTCGAAATCCACGCCGGCTCCGCGCGTGATGAGCTGTGCCAGCGCCTGTGCCACCGCTGGGTTCTGATCGGGATGACCCACGCCGCCCGCCGCAACATCAATGCTGGCCAAGACCTGCAGCGGGGCCCGTGCGAAGGTCCGCACCGTCGCCGCCTGTTTTTCGGGGGCAAGGAGGGAATAAGCGCTAACTGCGGGCGGGATGCTATGTGCGTCGAGCGGCGCGCCGTCGATCGCCGCGGCCGCCCGCGCACCGCGCAGGAGTGATTCGGAAGAGATAACGTCAAACTTGCGCAAGCCCGCGGGCCGGCGGTGCACGCGGGCAATCGCTGCGGCGGCAGAACCGGCTTTATCCTCCACCCCAGATAGGGCCATCAGCGGGGTCAGCGGGTCAGAATGCGGCATACCCATTACAATAACGCCGTACCCACTTTGCGGGCCGCACCACATGAACTCTGGAAAGTTCATTACTATGGCCGATATAGATTGCGACAAAACAGTAGGAGTTTTTAACCGTGAGCAACGACGGACTATTCACTGACGGGTCCAACAAGTTCGCCCCGAAGGTAGACGGCATTCCCTTGAGCGATGCAGATACCTCCCGCCGCGGCGAAGCATCCATCGGCCAGCTCGTATCCAACGCCACCGAGCAGATGTCCCAGCTGGTTCGCTCCGAGGTCGAGTTGGCTAAGACCGAGCTCGCCGCTTCCGCAAAGAAGGGTGGCATCGGCGCGGGCATGTTCGGCGTTGCCGGTACCGTGGCGCTGTATAGCTCCTTCTTCTTTTTCTTCTTCCTGGCGGAGCTGCTGTCCAAGTGGCTCGACCGCTGGGCAGCCTTCCTGATTGTCTTCCTACTCATGGTGGTCATCGCCGCCGTCGTGGCCTTTATCGGTTTCAAGCAGGTCAAGCAGGTCAAGGCCCCGGAGAAGACGATCGAGTCCACGAAGGAACTCAAGAAGCTGGTTCCGGGTAAGGCTGAAAAGTCCATCGAGCGTGGCCTCTACACCTAAACCTTTAAGGTCCTTTTAACTCTCCCGCCCCGAGCACATTCGTTCGGGGCGGATTTCGTCTGTGTACCCTTCTCACGAAAGGCCCGCCCATGAATCCCCTACCGCCCTCCGTAGTGGAGCTTGACGGCCCCTTTGAGCACGAGTTCCTGCACACGCGCGGCATCCGCCTCCACGCGGCCACCGCCGGCAACCCGGATGACCCGCTGGTGCTGTTGCTCCATGGTTCTTTCGGCGGGTGGTTCGACTTCCGGAATGTCATTGCCCCGCTTGCCGCCGCAGGCTTCCACGTCGCCGCCCTCGACATGCGCGGTTTTGGCATGTCCGATAAACCACCGCTCGAACCCGGCCAGGATATCCGCGTGGCGGTTGGTGATGTCAGCGGTGCCATCCGCGCATTAGGCCACGACGACGCCTACCTGGTGGGCGCGGATACCGGTGGTGCGGTGGCGTGGGCGCTGGCTACCGAGCGGCCCGAGCGGGTACGCGGGCTGGTATCTGTTTCGGCGGCACACCCAGCTGATCTCCGCCGCGCCATCGCCGCACGCCCCTGGGATTTCGGATGGGTGCTCCTGCGCGCGGCATTGTGCCGCCTGGGAAAGATTGGCGCCCCGAGCCTTCTGCTGAGAGAGTCCACGTACCTCCGGGAGATGGATCTCGACGCCCTCGGCTCCTTCAGCGGCGCCGAGCGGGAGGAGGCCCTGCGCCTGCGCGTGGCTTCCTCGCACATCGGAAACGTCCGCCGCGGAATCATCTGGAATCACCGACTGCGCACCGCCGTCGTTCCGCTCAGCTGGCTCGAACTCACAGTTTCTTGCCCCACCCTGTTTATCCACGCAGATCAGATGCTCTGGCGGCCAGTGGCGCGGCGGGCGGCGCGGCGCTGCCGTGGGGACTTCACCGCCACCACTATCCCCGGGTCCAAGAACCTGCCCTATCTTGAGAACCCGCATGGTTTTACTCAGACCATCATTCACTGGATGCGAGATAGGTAACATTCACCATACCTCCGTGCCCCACCCCTCTCAGGGGGATGGGGCTTTTTAATTCGTTGACAAAACCGCAGGTTAAGAAAGAATACCTACCGCTCTATAGCTTTTATCACAGGACATATTTTTCAATTCCTTGTATATGAGGCGCGCCACGCGGTAGCTTCATATCAAACCAACACCACAGGTTTTCTACATCTTTCGCACCACGGAGGTCTAAGACCCACATGACGCTCAAGAAGACGCTCGCTGCTCTCTCTGTCGCCACCCTGCCGCTCACCCTCGCGGCTTGTGGTGGCGACAACTCCGGTTCAGACTCTGCTTCCGGCTCCGGCGATGGCATCGTCACCGTCAACGGCTCTGAGCCGCAGAACCCGCTCATCCCGGCCAACACCAACGAGGTCGGCGGTGGACGCATCGTTGATTCCATCTACGCTGGCTTGGTCTACTACGACGGCGATGGCGAAGCCCAGAACGAGCTGGCTGAATCCATCGAACCGAATGACGACAACACCGAGTTCACCGTCAAGCTCAAGGAGTCTAAGTTCTCCGACGGCTCCCCGGTCACCGCGAAGAACTTCGTGGACGCTTGGAACTACGCCGTGGCCAATGACCAGCTCAACGCTTCCTTCTTTGCCAACATCAAGGGCTTCGAGGAAGGCGTCAAGGAGATGGAGGGCCTCAAGGTCGTCGATGACCACACCTTCACCATCGCCCTGAACAGCCCTGAGCAGGACTTCCCGGCGCAGCTGGGCTACTCCGCGTTCTATCCGCTGCACGAGTCCGCGCTGGAAGACATGGACACCTTCGGCCAGAACCCGATTGGTAACGGCCCGTACAAGCTGACCGAGTGGAACCACAACCAGGACGCCACCGTAGTTCCGAATGAAGAGTACAAGGGCGGCCAGACCCCGCAGAATGACGGCATCAAGTTCGTCTTCTACGCCGGTCAGGACGCAGCCTACGCCGACCTGCTGGCAGGCAACCTGGACGTCCTCGACGCCGTCCCGGACTCCGCTTTCGATGTCTACGAGGCCGACCTCGGCGACCGTGCCGTGAACCAGCCGACCGCCGTCTTCCAGTCCTTCACCCTGGGCGAGAACCTCGAGCACTACTCCGGCGAGGAAGGCGTGCTGCGTCGCCAAGCCATCTCCTACGCCATCAACCGCGAGGAGATCACGGACACCATCTTCAAGGGCACCCGTACCCCGGCCAAGGACTTCACCTCCCCGGTTATGCCGGGCTACTCCGAGGACATCAAGGGCAACGAGGTCCTGAAGTATGACCCGGAGAAGGCCAAGAAGCTGTGGGCCGAGGCTGACAAGATCAACAAGTGGGATAACCCGACACTGGAGATTGCCTACAACTCCGACGGCGGCCACAAGAGCTGGGTGGATGCAACCACCAACTCCATCAAGAACACCCTCGGCATCGAGGCAGTCGGCGCCCCGTACCCGGACTTCAAGTCCCTGCGCGATGAGGTGACCAACCGCACCATCAAGTCAGCCTTCCGCACCGGCTGGCAGGCAGACTACCCGAGCCAGGCCAACTTCCTTACCCCGCTGTACAAGACCGACGGTTCTTCTAACGACGGCGACTACAGCAACCCGGAGTTTGACAAGCTTCTCGACGAAGCCCTGACCTCCTCCTCCGAGGAAGAGGCCAACAAGAAGTACACCGAGGCCCAGGAAGTCCTGTTCAAGGATCTGCCGGCCATCCCGCTGTGGTACTCCAACGCCACCGGCGGCTACTCCGAGAACGTCGACAACGTCGTGTTCTCTTGGAAGTCCCAGCCGGTGTACTACAACATCACCAAGAAGTAACGCCACTTCCGCTACTTCCCACGACCCCCGCAGCCACCGTGGAGCGGGGGTCGCCCCACGTTTTCACTCATAAGTGTGATTCGAAGCGCGCTATAGATTTCTCACAGGCTTGGATCACACACTAAAATTCTTATGAGCTACGTAGGCGCCTGCTAAGAAGGCGTCGACAAGCACCTGCCCACAACGAGTAAAGGACCACACTATGCTGCGCTATATCGGGCGCCGAGTGCTCCAGATGATCCCGGTGTTCTTCGGAGCCACCCTGCTCATCTATGCGCTCGTCTTCTTGATGCCCGGCGACCCCGTCGAAGCCCTTGGCGGTGACCGCGGCCTTACCGAGGCTGCCCGCGCCCGCATCGAGGCGGAATACAACCTAGACAAGCCGTTCATCATTCAGTATCTGCTCTACATCAAGGGCATCTTCATGCTGGACTTCGGCACGACCTTCTCCGGCGTCCCCGTAACCCAAGTGATGGCCAACGCCTTCCCGGTCACGGTGAAGCTCACCGTCATGGCCATCATCTTTGAATCCGTCTTCGGCATCCTCTTCGGCGTCCTCGCCGGCATGCGCCGCGGTGGCTTCTTCGATTCCACCGTGTTGGTCATCTCCCTGCTCGTCATCGCGGTGCCGTCCTTCGTCATCGGCTTCGTCTTCCAGTACCTCGTGGGCATCAAGTGGGGTGTCCTGCCGGTCACCGTCGGAGCGAACGCCACCGTGAAGTCCCTCCTCATGCCGGCCATGGTGCTCGGCGCACTCTCCCTGGCCTACGTCATTCGCCTGACCCGCCAGTCCGTGGCTGAGAACCTGCGCGCCGACTACGTGCGCACCGCTCGCGCGAAGGGCCTGTCCAACGGCGCGGTGACCCTCCGCCACGTGCTGCGCAACTCGCTGATTCCCGTGGCCACCTTCATCGGCGCCGACATCGGCGCGCTCATGACCGGTGCCATCGTGACCGAGGGCATCTTCGGCATCAACGGCGTCGGCGGCACGATGTACCAGGCCATCCTGCGCGGTGAGCCAACCACGATTGTCTCCTTCACCACCGTGCTGGTGATCATCTACATCATCGCCAACCTGCTCGTTGACCTCCTGTACGCCGTACTTGATCCGAGGATCCGCTATGCCTAATTTCGAGAAAACCACCCCCTACCCGGGCCAAGAACACTTCGTCTCGGAAACCGACGAAACGGGACTCGGCGCCGTCGACGCCGTCAAGGACGAGTCCGCCCCGTCCTCCCAGTGGGGCGAGGCCTGGCGCTACCTGCGCCGCCGCCCGCTGTTCTGGATCGCGGCCGTGATGATCCTCGTGGCCATCCTCTTAGCCATCGCACCGAGTCTTTTCACTAGCACCGACCCGCGCCTGTGCGAGCTGTCCAAGTCCCTCGACCCCGCCGAGCCGGGCCACCCCTTCGGCTTCAACCGCCAGGGCTGCGACATTTACGCCCGCGTGATCTACGGTGCGCGCGCGTCGGTTGCCGTCGGCGTCCTGACCACCATCCTCGTCGTGGTGCTGGGCTCCTTGATCGGCGCCATCGCCGGCTTCTTCGGCGGCTGGATTGACTCCGTCCTGTCCCGCATCACCGACATCTTCTTCGCCATCCCGCTGGTGCTCGCCGCCATCGTGGTCATGCAGATGTTCAAGGAGCACCGCACCATCGTCACGGTGGTCTTGGTGCTCGGACTCTTCGGCTGGGTCTCCATCGCCCGCATCACGCGCGGCGCGGTGGTCTCCATCAAGAACGAGGAGTTCGTCCAATCCGCCCGCTCCATCGGTGCGTCGAGCTGGCGCATCCTGTTCAGCCACATCCTGCCGAACGCGGCCGCGCCCATCATCTCCTATGCCACCGTGGCGCTGGGCACCTACATCGTCGCCGAAGCCACCTTGTCCTTCCTGGGCATTGGCTTGCCGTCGACGTTCGTGTCCTGGGGCGGCGATATCTCTGACGCGCAGGCTTCACTGCGCGTTGCTCCGGCAGTCCTGTTCTACCCGGCGGGTGCTTTGGGCCTGACCGTGTTGAGCTTCATCATGATGGGTGACGTCGTCCGCGATGCACTCGATCCGAAGGCGAGGAAGCGCTAATGACTAACTCTCCACTTCTTGAAATGAAGGACGTCCACATCTCCTTCACCACCTCCACCGGTGTGGTTGAGGCAGTGCGCGGCGTCAACATGTCCATCTACCCGGGCCAGTCCGTGGCGATTGTGGGCGAGTCCGGCTCCGGTAAGTCCACCACGGCGATGTCCATCCTGGGCCTGCTGCCGGGCACCGGCAAGGTCACCGGCGGCCAGATCCTCTTCGAGGGCGAGGACATCACCCACTACGACAACAAGCAATTCGAGTCGCTTCGCGGTGACAAGATTGGCCTGGTCCCGCAGGATCCGATGTCCAACCTGAACCCGGTGTGGCGCATCGGCACCCAGGTCGAGGAGTCTCTCAAGGCCAACCACGTGGTGGAGGGCTCCCAGCGCCACCAGCGCGTCGTGGAGCTTCTAGAGGAAGCCGGGCTTCCCGACGCCGAACGCCGCGCCAAGCAGTACCCCCACGAGTTCTCCGGCGGTATGCGCCAGCGCGCGCTCATCGCGATCGGCCTGGCTGCACGCCCGAAGCTGCTGATTGCCGACGAGCCCACCTCCGCCCTCGACGTGACGGTGCAAAAGACCATCTTGGATCACCTGGAGCACCTTACCGAGGAGCTGGGTAACGCGGTGCTCTTCATTACCCACGACCTTGGCCTGGCCGCCGAGCGCGCGGAGCACCTCGTCGTCATGCATCGCGGCCGCATCGTGGAATCGGGCCCCTCGCGTGAGATCCTGCGCTCCCCGCAGCACCCGTACACGCGCCGGCTTGTCGACGCCGCCCCCTCCCTCGCTTCCTCCCGCATCCGCGCGGCCAAGGAAGCTGGTGTGGAGGCCAAGGAGCTCAAGTCAGGTGAGGCCACAGGAGCCGTCGCCGAGCCTAGCGCGACCGCTGCAGATTCCGCTCAGGGTTCATCGACCGCAGCTCAGGCCCCGGTGATTTCGGTCCGCAACCTCACCAAGGAATTCGACATCCGTGGCCAGCGCGGCGGAAAGAAGCTGCTGAAGGCTGTCGACGATGTTTCCTTCGACATCCGCCGCGGCACCACCCTGGCTCTGGTGGGCGAGTCCGGTTCAGGCAAGTCCACGGTGGCCAACATGGTACTGGGCCTTTTGGAGCCGACCTCCGGCACCATCGAATTCGAAGGCCGCGACACCTCCACGCTGTCGAAGAAGGAGCTGTTTAACCTCCGCCGCAAGATGCAGGTGGTTTTCCAGAACCCCTATGGTTCGCTGGATCCGATGTACTCGATTTATAAGTGCATCGAAGAGCCCATGGCGCTGCACAAGGTGGGCTCGCGCAAGGAGCGTGAGGCCCGCGTGGCCGAGCTTCTCGACATGGTCTCCATGCCCCGCTCCGCCATGCGCCGCTACCCCAACGAGCTGTCTGGCGGCCAGCGCCAGCGTATCGCCATTGCCCGTGCGCTGGCGCTGCGCCCGGAGGTCATCGTCCTCGATGAGGCTGTCTCCGCCCTGGACGTGCTGGTGCAGAACCAGATCATCCAGCTGCTCGCGGAGCTGCAGTCGGAGCTCAGCCTGTCGTACCTCTTCATTACCCACGACCTCGCGGTGGTCCGCCAGACTGCCGACGACGTCGTGGTGATGAAGAAGGGCCAGGCCGTCGAGCAGGGCACCGCCGACGAAATCTTCGAAAACGCCCAACAGGAGTACACCCGCAACCTCATCAACTCGGTTCCGGGCATGCACCTAGAAATCGGCACCGGCCACTAGCCGCACTACGTACACCGACTGACCCGTCAACCATCTTCCGGTTGGCGGGTTTCGCCTTTAAGGGCTTAAAGGCCCGTTGCCACTGCTGCATCTGACAGCAGGCGAAACGTGACCTGGGATCGCCGAGTTCCCCGTCAGTCTGGCCTCGGTTGGCGGGTCTCGTTCTTTAAGGGCTTAAGAGTCTCGGTGCTCCCGCTGTGTCTTGCGGCATGTGAACCGTGGTCCGTGATCCCCGAGTTCCCCGTGTACCTTGTGGTGGTTCGCGGGTGGTGCTGTCTGAAGGATCGCCGATATGCCCGCGAACCTTCCCTCGGTTGGCGGGTGGCGCTGTTGTCGCAGGTGGTGAGCAGTTTTTCTTTCTGCCGTTGCTGGTTGTGGTGGCTGTGGGTGTTAGCTGCTGTCGGGTGGCGGGTCTGGTGGCTGTTTTGGTGTTGTGGCCGATGGTGTGGTGGCTTGTCCTGCTGCTTTTTCGGTGTTGAGTCTGGCTAGTGCTTCCTGGTACTCGGGCATTGCGGTGATTGGGGCACCCCACGGTGGGATGAAGGCCACCCCGGTGTTGAGCCGGTACATGTAGCCGCGCCCGGTAGGCCTTTGTGGGTCATCATCATTAATCCCGTTGTGGTAGGCGCACAAGAAGGTCAGGTTCTTGATGTTGGTGTAGCCACCGGCCTGCCAAGGGATGAGGTGATGGACTTGGCAGTAGTCTGCGGGCTTATTGCAGCCTGGTCTTGAACACGTGTGGAATTCAGCATGCAGGGTAAGCCGTTGTTTGAAGTTTGCTCCACGCTCTAGCCGCCAGGTGTCGATGGGTCCTTCAATAGGGTGCACGATGGTGGCATACCCTATTTCGGCAAACTTGTGGGTGAGGAATTCTGCCCCGGTCATGCGCCCGCCGTTGGTCAGGTTGAGCTCGATTTCGTCCCCGTCACCGTTGATGATCTGGTCGAGCTCGTTGAGGGTGACGATGACTTGGGTGCGCACCGCAGGCTTGGAACCGGTGCCCTCTTTGAAGAAGATGTCGTTGGCGGCTTGAAGCAGGTCGGTGGTGTTGGTGGACTCTAAGACGCCGCGCATGTTGGCGATCGTGGTGGCGTCGTCAGTAATGGAGAGTGTGTTGGGGCCTTGTTCCCGGTAGGTGATGCGCACGCCTGGTTTGGCTATGCGTTTGGAGCGTAGTTCTTTCAGGCGTGTGGCGGCGACGGTGGGGATGCGGTGTGCGGGAGTGGCGGCGAGTTTGACTCGCAGGTTCCAGGCATCGAGGGTCTTTTTCACCTTGGACGTGTAGGACTCGATGAGGGTAAGAGTGCCCAGGCTGTGGCGTTGTTGAAGTGCTGCTTGACGGGCTTTGCGTTGTTTGCCACTGAAGCGGGTGGGGCCGAAATAAACCTGGTTAAGGTTTGCAAGCTCGGCAGCATCGGAAGCAGAGGCGCCGAGCGCGCGGAGCTCATCGGGTGAGCCAGGTATATGTTCCACCAGCGCAATCCCCGAGTTGCGTAGGCGGATGTAGGTTTCAATATCCCCCATGAGCACAGAGACTAAAACAGCACCGTGGGCCCCGCAACCGGAAGAAGAAACTACCTGGTCTTAGCCGACGCAGGAGCCGGTTGGGGTGGCGTCGACAAGCTGCGTGACGTCACCCACGTGGCCGCGCACCTCGTCCGCGGTAAGCGCATAGCCCGTATCGGAATCCTCCACGGAAGCACCAAACACAACGCCGAGCACCTGACCCTCCGGGTTGATCATCGGACCGCCGGAATTGCCCTGCCGGATGCTACCGCGCACCGTGTAGGCATCGCGCTCCACGCGGCCCGTGGAGTAGATATCCGGACCAGCGATGGTGAGACGGTCGCGCACGCGCGCCGGCTCCGCCGTGAACGGCCCCGACTGCGGGAAGCCCAAGACGATGGCATCGTCCCCGGTAGCAGCCGCTTGTTCCGCCCACGGCAAAGGATCCAATCCCAGGCCCGGGCTATGCAGCACAGCAATGTCTACGTCCGAGTTGTAATACACCACGTCCGCTTCCTTGAGGCCAAGGACCGTATCGAGGCGAACCTTATCCGTGCCCGCCACCACGTGGGCGTTCGTGATGACGTAGTCCGGCTCCGTCACAAAGCCCGAGCCCATGAGGCGACGCGAACATGCCTCGGCATCACCCAGCACGTGAATGACGGAAGGCCGCACGCGTTCTGCGAGTTTGGGATCCCCAATGTTTACCGCCGGCGCATCCACCTCGACATCGGCGCCAGATCGCTGCCAGGGCGATACCAACGGCGGCAACCCGGACTCGTTGAGGAGCGCAGCCAAGCCATTCGGCAGCGCCGCCAGGCGCGAGGGCGCCACCGCATTCAGCGAGCTCAGCACACGCGATTCACGCAGCGCCTGCCCCGGCTGGCCGCCCAGGTTGGAGGCCAAGGGCAAGGACACCAGCCAAATCACCACGATGGCCGCCGCGGCTTGGAAGACCGCGCCAATCGATGAATCCACGCGCTGCCCCGAGCGGGTTCGCATGCGGTCCCGCAGCGCCATGCCAAGCGACGTCCCCACCAGCTGCCCCAGCCCCACCAGCAAAATCAGCACGCCGACAGCCAGCAAAAAGCGCACGGCCGCCTGGTCCGTCAGCCCCATCACCAGCGGGGCAACCACGGTTCCTAAAACCAACCCCGCAATGATTCCCACCGCTGCGAGGACCGCCGCTAAAGCGCCCTGCCGCCAGCCCACACGCACGGCAAGGAGCACGGCAATAACGATCAGGATGTCAACAGCTAGGGACACAGAGGAATTACTTTCTTAAGGGCTAAAGGGCAGAAACTAGCCTATCTTCTCATTATTCAAAGAGCGATTGAGTGAGTCACGCAGATCATGAACCATATTTTCATCCCATTCCACGCTCCAGCCCGCATGGTCCAGCAGCCCGGAGAGCACTCCCGCGGTAAACCCCCACACCACGTATCCCCGTGCCCGGAAGGCCGGCCCCTTCCAGCGGCTCAAGCCCACCATCATGCGGTTGGCCGGATCCGCCAGCTCCCGCAGCGGGACGGTGAAGACATCGTCGGTCTCCGCCGGGCTCGCCGGCCACACGGTGCCCGGTTCATGCCAATACGCCAGGACCGGGCTCACGGTGTTGCCGGTAGCCCGGATGTCCAGCTTGCCCCACTGCTCAAGAGGGGTGACCGTGGAGCGGTCGAGGCCGGTTTCTTCCTCGGCTTCGCGCAGGGCGACGTCGACAAGCGAGGCGTCCCCCTCCTCCCTACGCCCGCCGGGAAAGGCAATCTGGCCGGAGTGCGAGCGCATCGACGGCGAGCGGTGCGTGAGCAGCACCTCACCATCCTCAAAACTGGTGCCCTTCAGCAGCACCAACACTGCCGATTCACGCCGGCGCTTGGCGGCCGGGACATGCCGAATGAGGCGTTCTTGGACCTTGTCTGTATCAACCCCGAGCGCCGGGCGCAGCCACTCCGGGGCATGGGCAGGAAAGAGGCGGCTCACTTGAGAACCTCCTCGACGGCCTCCTCCAAATCTTCTGCGGAGTCGAACGGCTTCACAAACTTCTCCTCCACCGTGCCATCGCGCACCACCAGGGTGATGGGGATAACGCCCGGCAACCCGAGCTCACCTGCGAAGGCGCCGTCATCGTCTTGGTAGCTGGGGATATCTACCTGCAGATCGCTGAGAAGAGCGGCCCCGTTGGCAGCGTTCGCGTCCGCATGCACGCCGACGACATTCCACGTCGGGTGCGCTCGCGCAAGGTCTTCGAAGAAGGGCAGCTCCGTGCGGCACGGTTCGCACCACCACGCCCACACAGTAACGATCTGGACGTTCTTGGCCGCCGCAGTACCGGCCGCACCCAAGCACGGAAGATCCACACCCGCAAGCGGTCCCTCGGGGCATTTGGGGCGCTTGGCCACCTCTTGCTCCTGCGCCTCGGGGAGGGCAACCTCCGGCTCATCATTCTCAAGCAGGTTCACCACGCCGACGAACGCGAGCGCCGCCAGCGCGACAATGGCAGCGATGCTCGCCTTCACGTATCCGGGCCACCGAGAATATTGGCTCATTGCTCCACCTTAACCCCGCGACGGGCACCATGGGGCGAGGACGCAGGCCGCGCACTGTGGCTTTCGCGCGGTGCACACGCGCCGTCCATGGAGGATGAGGCGGTGCGAAAACACCGTTTGCTCCTCTTCGGGCACGCGCTTGGCGACGTCTCTCTCAATCGCCCTCGGAGTCTTCGCCTCGGTCAACCCAAGACGCTGGCTCAGGCGCGTGACGTGGGTATCCACCGTGATCCCCGGCAGGCCGAAGGCATTGCCGCGCACCACCAGCGCGGTCTTGCGCCCGACGCCGGGCAGGGAGGTGAGCTCGTCGATGCCGCGGGGCACCTGCCCATCGAAGTCCGCGACGAGCTTTTCTCCGATGCCTAACAGGTGGCCGGCCTTCGTGCGCTGGAATCCGAGCGGGCGGAGGATGCGCTCGAGGTCAGCACGGTCCGCGGCCGCGTAATCCGGTGCGGAAGGATACCGAGCAAAAAGCTCCGGGGTGACCTGGTTGACGCGGGCATCCGTGCACTGCGCCGAGAGCACCGTAGCAATAAGTAGCTCGAGCGGCGTGGTGAAATCTAGCTCGCAATCGGCGTCGGGATATTCATCCGCCAAGGCGGTACGAATATGAACGATGCGAGCGGCCTCGTCAGCGTCATCGTGGTGCACGGGAAGGTCAGGGGACATAAAAGAGATCTTAGTGACGGCGGCTAGAATGAGAAGCATGATTTCGCTCGTCATCTTTGTGCCGCTGTGCCTCGCGCTGTTTGCCATCCTCATGGAGAAACTTGAGGCGACGGCCTTCGAAAACTAAATAGACCATTCAAGGCGTGTGATTATTTTTCACGTTGGTGGAAATAGTGACTAATTACACTGTATGATATTGTGCAGTGCCTCGTGGCGCACTGGAGACTAGGTGCGTCAAATCAAACCAAACCAGCTTGTGTCCCAGTGTTTTCCGGGCTGCGCAGGCTTTAAGGAGTAACAGTGGAAGGCGTACAGGACATTCTCTCCCGCGCTGGCATTTTCCAGGGCGTCGATCCGGTAGCAGTACAGAACCTTATTGAGCAGATGGAAACCGTCCGTTTCCCGCGCGGCACCACCATTTTCGAGGAAGGTGAGCCGGGAGACCGCCTCTACATCATCACCTCGGGCAAGATTAAGCTCGCCCGCCACGCCCCGGATGGCCGCGAGAACCTCCTGACCGTGATGGGCCCGTCCGATATGTTCGGCGAGCTCTCCATCTTCGATCCGGGCCCGCGCACCTCTTCCGCTGTCTGCGTCACTGAGGTCACCGCAGCCACGATGAACTCTGAGATGCTCAAGCAGTGGGTAGCCGATCATCCGGCAATTGCTCAGCAGCTTCTGCGCGTGCTGGCCCGCCGTCTGCGCCGCACGAACGCCAACCTGGCGGACCTCATCTTCACCGACGTGCCAGGCCGCGTGGCCAAGACCCTGCTGCAGCTGGCTAACCGCTTCGGTGTGCAGGAGGGCGGCGCGCTGCGCGTGAACCACGACCTCACCCAGGAAGAGATCGCCCAGCTCGTTGGCGCTTCCCGTGAGACCGTGAACAAGGCTCTGGCCACCTTCGCTCACCGCGGCTGGATCCGCTTGGAGGGCAAGTCGGTGCTCATCGTCGATACCGAGCACTTGGCCCGCCGCGCACGCTAGGTCTTAAAGGCCGAGCCCGCCTATGCGGCCCTCGGCCTTCGACTTGTCCTAACGCAAAATCCCCCGAGAATTTCTCGGGGGATTTTCCTATGTAGTGCTTTAGTTCTGAGCCGCGAGGTACTTCAGCGCGGTGCGCGTCGACTGCTCAGCTGCGTGACGCAGGACCGGATCGACATCGTCATACATCTCATCAACGAGAGTCTTGACGTCGACGTCCTCACCCAAGCGCCCACGGACCTCCTTGATCTGGTCCAGGCGGTGGTGGCGGCGGTCAATGTACTTGCGGGCAACCGCGGAGGTGTCCTCCAAGTCCGGGCCGTGGCCCGGGAAGAGCGCCACGTCCTTGCCGCGTTCTTCCAGAAGATCCAGGGTCTTCAGGTAATCAGCCAAGTCGCCATCCGTCTCAGACAGCAGCACGGTGTGGCGGCCTGCGATGGTGTCACCGGTCAGGATGCCCTCCAGGGTGGAGTTCTTCGCTTCCGCGGACCACACAAAGAAGCAGGTGGAATCTGCGGTGTGCCCCGGGGTGTGAACGACCTCAAGCTGCGGGGTGATGCCGTCGACGGTGATCACTTCTCCGTCGACAAGCGCGTCGCCTCCATTGCAGTAATTCGGATCGAAAGAGCGGATGGGAGCGCCGGTGAGCTGACGCAGGCGCTGGGCGCCTGATGCGTGATCATCGTGGCGGTGGGTAAGAAGGATCAGCGCAACCTCGCCCGCCTTCGCGGTCACGACGTTGAGATGACCTTCATCCTCCGGGCCCGGATCAACCACAATGGCGCGGGAATCTTCTCCGGCGCGGATGATCCACGTATTGGTGCCCTCCAAAGCGGTGTAACTGGGATTATCGCACAGCACGACACCGACGGACTGGCTCACGGGACGCAGTTGGCTATATGCAGGATGCTCCATGGTTCTAACCCTATCCGATTACTCAGCGATTTCTACGATGACTTCGATCTCAACGGGGGAATCTTTCGGTAGGACCGTTACCCCCACCGCAGAACGCGCGTGGATTCCGGCATCTCCGAAGACCTCACCCAAGAAGTCGGAAGCACCATTGATGACCGCAGCTTGCTCAGTAAAGGAGGGGTCCGAAGCCACGAATCCAACCACCTTCACCACGCGGGTTACGTGATCAAGGCCTACGAGACCATCGATTGCAGCCAAAGCGTTTAGCGCCGCCGTGCGCGCCAATTCCTGTGCCTTGTCGAGGCTCACCTCTGCGCCGACCTTGCCGGAAGCCGACAATTCACCGCCCACGACGGGCAGCTGGCCAGAGGTCCACACCTGGTTTCCCACGCGGGTAGCTGGGATATAGGACGCGAGGGGGACAGCGACAGAAGGCAGCTCGACGCCGAGCTCTTCGAGGCGGGCAAGCGCACCCATTAGGACTCCTCCACAGGACGCTTGAAATAGGCGACAACATTCTCCGGGTTCATACCCGGGGTGATGGTGACGAGCTCCCAGCCGTCCTCACCCCAGGAATCGAGGATTTGTTTCGTCGCGTGCGTAAGAACCGGCGCAGTGGCATATTCCCATTTAGTCATGGGCTCAATGCTACTAAATACCGATGAGTTCGCCACCCTCAGCGAGGTAATGGGCCCAGCTCGTGATGTGCGGGTTCTTGCGCAGAAGGGCGCGGCGCTGACGCTCCGTGAGGCCGCCCCACACGCCGAACTCCACGCGATTATCAAGCGCATCCGCGCGGCACTCATTGAGCACCGGGCAATGGCGGCAGATTACTGCAGCTTTACGCTGCTCAGCTCCTCGTACAAAGAGTGCATCGGGATCACCGTTGCGGCACTTAGCTTGGGTAACCCACTCACCACGCTCTGTGGTTAACGAGGCATTCTTTACCATTGCGGACCGTCCTGCACCTTTGACACTGACTGCCATGGCTAGGTAACTCCTTCCAAGCTCACCCCCGTCGAGCTCAAAGATCATGAATAACCCTCTACCCGACGGAATATTATGTACCCTTGGTAAGTCTATTCACAGACCGGTATACCTGTCTAACAGGTCACACTTTAGGGGGGTCTCCCGGATATCCTCCTAAACCACTAGTGTGTGGAGGGTGACTGTGATCAAATCCCTGGGAAAGCTCGTCCTGTCCACAGCACTGGTCGGCATCCTCATCGCGCTGGCCATCGCCCCCGTCGCTGGCGTCAGCGGTGTCGCCGTGGCCAGGACCAATGAGACGATGCAATCAGACGTCCAGGATCTCACCAACGGTGATACCCCCGGCGTGAGCACCATCTTGGATGCCAAGGGCAACCCCCTTGCGTATATCTATGAGCAGCGCCGCCATCCAGTGAAACCGGATGAGATCTCGGACGCCATGAAGAAGGCAGTGGTGGCTATCGAGGACCGCCGTTTCTATGAGCACGAGGGCGTCGACTTGCAGGGCAATGTCCGTGCGTTGTGGACCAACCTGGTTGCGGGCGGTGTCTCCCAGGGCGCATCCACGCTTGACCAGCAGTACGTAAAGAACTACCTCCTTTTGGTCAACGCGACTACCGACGAAGAACGTCAGGCCGCGACCGAACAATCCGTGGCCCGTAAGCTGCGCGAAATGCGCATGGCTACGGACATCGATGCCCGGCTCTCCAAGGATGAGATCCTCACCAACTATCTCAACCTCGTCCCCTTTGGAAACCACTCCTTCGGCGTTGAGGCCGCTAGCCGCACCTACTTCGGAACCGATGCCGCGCACCTCACCGTGCCGCAGGCTGCGATGCTCGCCGGCATGGTGCAATCCTCGGAATACCTCAACCCCTATACCAACGAAGAAGGCGTAACTGAGCGCCGCAACGTGGTACTCCAAGCCATGGTTGATAACGGCTCCCTTTCCCAGGAGGACGCCGACGCCTTTTCCCAGCAGCCACTCGGCGTGTTGGACAGCCCTGCAACCCTGGCTAACGGCTGCATCGGCGCGGGCGATCGCGGCTTCTTCTGCGACTATGTGCTGGAATACCTCAACGAAAAAGGCATCGACCGCGAGCACCTTGCGCGTGGCGGTCTGACCGTTAAGACCACGCTTGACCCCGACGTCCAAGACCAAGCGCTCAACGCAGTGCGAAGCAACACCGCCCCGGATGCGGCGGGCGTGGCGGAGGTCATGAACGTTATCAAGCCGGGCACCGATTCCCGCAAGGTCCTAGCCATGGTGTCGTCGCGCACCTATGGGCTCGACCTGAACAACAATGAAACCCTTCTGCCCCAGCCCAATTCTTTGGTGGGCAACGGCGCAGGCTCCGTGTTCAAACTCTTTACCGCCGCGGCCGCCCTGGAGGCGGGCTACGGCATCAAGGACAAGCTGGCCGTGCCCAATCGCTACGAAGCGGAAGGCCTGGGATACGGCGGCGCAGCTAACTGCCCGCCCAACAAGTACTGCGTGGAAAACTCCGGCAGCTACGCCTCCACGATGACCATGCAGGACACGCTGGCCTACTCCCCCAACACCCCCTTCATCCAACTCACCGAGCAACTTGGCGTCGAGCGCCTGGTCGACATCGCCGTCAAGCTCGGCCTGCGTTCTTATGAAGAACCCGGCAGCTACGACGGCGAGTCCTCCATCGCCGACCACATTAAAGACTCCAACCTCGGCTCCTTCACGCTCGGCCCGACAGCAGTGAATGCACTGGAGCTGTCTAACGTGGGCGCGACGGTGGCGTCGCAAGGCATGTGGTGCGAGCCCAACCCCATCGAGGAAGTCACGGACTCCCACGGCAACGAGGTCTACCTCAAACACACGCCGTGCGAACGCGCAGTGGACAAGGAAGTGGCAAAGGCGCTGGAAAACAACATGACCGCCGATACCGAAAAGGGAACCGCCTCCGACTCGGCACGCGCTGCCGGCTTCAGCGGCCAGGCCGCCGCCAAGACCGGTACCACCGAGTCCAACCAGTCCTCGGCTTTCCTTGGATTCAACTCGGCAGTCGCTGCCGCACCGTACATCTACAACGACGGGACCACCACGAGCCCGCTGTGCACCGGCCCGGTACGCCAGTGCCCCAGCGGCAACCTCTTCGGCGGCAAGGAGCCGGCGGCAACCTTCTACACCATGGCCGCGCGCGTCCCCGAAGCACAGAAAGGCACGGTGCCCGATTACGACCGGGCCTACGACTCCGGCAAGGTTTCGCCGCTTATCGACGGCGTGAAGGGCAAGTCCGAAAGCCAAGCCCGTTCCGCGCTGGAGAAAGCCGGATACAAGGTCAGGACCACCGAGGTCCCCGCGCCCGGCGTGGGCTACGGCAAGGTAGTTCGCGTCATCACCGGTCCATCCGGCGCGAAGAAGGGCGCGGAGGTCACGCTCCAGCTTTCCGACGGCTCCGCGAGCGACTCCTCCGATTCTGCGAGCACGAGCCCAGTAGCCTGGGACTCCAACTCGGGCTCCCCGTCCGCACCGAGCGGCGGCGAGCCGGGAGGCGGCCAGTCCGACCCACTATTCACTCAAGAAGACGTTGACCGCTTCACGAATGATGTGCGGAGCTTCTTCGGGCTCTAGCGCATTAGTTCAGGGCGGCCTTCACGGCCGTGGACAGGCGCTTGCCGTCCGCGCGTCCGGCAGCCTTGGCGGTGGCCACCTTCATGACGTTACCCATCTGCTTGATGGTCGCCGGCTCACCGGAGTCCTTCTCAACCTCGGCGATGGATTCTTTAACAAGGGCGTTCAGGGAGTCGTCGTCAAGCTGCTCCGGCTGGTAGGCCTCGAAGAAGGGGACGTCGACAAGCTCCGCCTCCGCCAACTCCGGGCGGCCATTCTCCGCGTAAACCTCTGCGGACTCGCGGCGCTTTTTAATCTCACGGGCGATGACCTTGAGGATGTCCTCATCGGTGATCTCGTGGCGAGAACCGGAAGTTTCCTCCGCCTGGATGGCAGACAGCAGAGAACGGATGGCGCTCGTACGGGCCTTGTCCTTGGACTTCATCGAGGTCTTAAGGTCAGCGCGGATAGTTTCTTTCAACTCACTCATGCCCTTCAATCTACGCCAGCCAGCCAGGTAGTGTGGTGAGGGTGAAGATTTTCCCTGTCCTTGGCGGACTCGCCGCCGCCGGCCTGGGCACTGCCGCATGGGCGCACTCAGAGCTCACCAAGTTCGAGCTCAAGGAGTACACCCTGCCGCTGCTGGAGCCCGGCACGCTGCGCGAGGAGTCCGAGTTCCGCATCCTGCACGTGTCCGACCTCCACATGATTCCGGGCCAGCGCGCCAAAATCGAGTGGGTCTCAGGCCTCGACGCCCTCGACCCGCACCTGGTGATCAATACCGGTGACAATCTTTCCGACGAGCGCGGTGTCCCCGAGGTCCTCCGCGCGCTTGGCCCGCTGCTGAGCCGCCCAGGGATGTTCTGCTTTGGCACCAATGATTACTGGGCGCCGCGCATCCCGAATCCCTTCAACTACCTGATTGGGAAGAAGAACGAGCCCTCTTATGTGAACCTGCCGTGGAAGGGTATGCGCGCGGCCTTCCTTGAGCACGGCTGGCACGATGCCAACCAGGCCCGCGTGGAGTTCAAGGTGGGCGATGTTCGCTTGGCTGCCGCCGGTGTGGACGACCCACACCATGATCTGGATGACTACTCGGAAATCGCCGGCGCCCCGAACGAGGATGCCGACCTCTCCTTGGCGCTGCTGCACTCCCCGGAGCCCCGCGTCCTGGAGAAATTCGCCGCCGACGGCTACCAGCTGTCCCTGTCTGGACACACGCACGGCGGCCAGCTCTGCCTGCCTTTCAAGGTGGCGGGCTCGCGCTCCATCGTGACCAACTGCGGCATCGATCGCGCCCGCGCCCAGGGCCTGCACCTGTTCGGAGAGATGTACATGCATGTCTCCAACGGGTTGGGCACCTCGAAGTTCGTTCCCTTCCGGGTGTTCTGCCGCCCGTCGGCCACGCTTCTGCGTATCACTGAGAAGGCCGCCTAGGGATACCCCCTCCACGCTGCCGTTTTGTCCTTTCAGACCGGGGTGAGTTACAGTATTCCGGTACCGCTTAGAGCGAGACACCGGGATATGGCGCAGCTTGGTAGCGCGCTTCGTTCGGGACGAAGAGGTCGCAGGTTCAAATCCTGTTATCCCGACCATTAAACCCGCAGGAAACTGCGGGTTCTTTTTCGTTTTCACCTCTAAAAGAGGGGTTAAGGGAGAAGCGTAAACAACGTGACGCGCTGCACCCCATCGACCGGGACATACCGCGTCCGAGTTTTCTTCCCTGACCAACATCGTGACCGAAGCCAATGAGATTGGTAAGTTCGGCTAGCTCTGCAAACATGACCAGGTTTATTCTTCGTACTGAGAGCGCACCGCACCAGGACCAAGACGAACAGTGCAGCAGTTGAAGCACCGGGTCACAGTTAGGTCAGCCTAGACCTCCTCAGGGCAAATGCCGAGGGCACATCCCCCTCTTCCGCGATTGAAGGTACCGCATCAGTAGAAAGCCACCAATTGCCGACGCGTAAATACACATATATACTCACAGAAGTACGCCAGGCGTTGAGCCGCGAGGCAAGAATACCCCGGGCAACAACTCCGAGAGCCGATGCTTAGCATCGGCTCTCGTGCCATTTTCCGGAGTCACGGAGTTCAATTTGCTGCTCGCATACCTTGACGAAATTGGTTCCCCTGGGGCCTTTGTCCATCCTTCACACAAGAAGTTCTCTGATAGCCCCGCTTTTGGTTATGGCGGCTTTGTAATTCCCGAAGATAATGCTCGGCAATTTGGCGCCTTCTTCGCGGAACGAAAGAAGCAATTCTTCCAAAATGATATTCCAGACAACGTCGATCCTGGTCGATGGGAAAGAAAAGGCGCAGATTTACTGTTCGCCAAGGCATACGATGAACGTCCCCAAAATTTAAGACTGCTTGGAAGTCTGATTTCCAAACTTAGGCAATTGAATGGAAACCTTTTCTACTATGCTGAAGAAAAGCCAATAGGCACTCCCAAAGAGACTAACTGTGGTCCAAATGAATTTCGCCAGCGAGAAGAAACCTCAATGAGGGAATCCTTAAATAGGCTGGCGAATCATGCACATTCGTTAGACCAATCGATGCTCGTGCTAATGGATCAAATCAATGAAAAATCCCGAATCCAGCGCTTACCTGTGATGTACGCCCATATTCTGGGTCGAGCTACCGAGCATAAGGAAATGCGGCGATTAATTGAACCGCCCATGCACATCGACAGTAAACTCTCTTCTAATATCCAGTTTGCTGATTGGGTATGCGCTTTAGTAAAACGAGCTGTCGAATATCAACTAGTAGAAGATTCTCGCTATTCATGGATCCCCTTTGCGAGTCAGTTATCGGCTGCGCGAGGAGCTTTCACCTATGAATCGAAACTCCACCTATGCGGGCGATCCATCTCAGATCTCCACCATTCAGAGATTATCTATGCCGAGAGGCCAGTTATCGACTTCCTAAATGTGAGTCAGGAAAACCGGGAAAAACTAGAACGGGTCAGGAAAGCCACACTCAGGTAAATGCATGGTTGCCACAAATCTCCTGCAGGAAGCCAATTCCCTGTGAGAGGTTTTGCCAACGGGAACCAAGCAGTAGGCAGCTTCGAGTTCTCTTGCGTTTCACGGTTAAGGGCTTTTAACCAGCCCTAGAAGCTCGAAGATCCACCCGAACCGGAAAAGCCCGAGCTAAACCCGCTGTTGACGCCGCCGCTGCTGGAGGAGCTATCGCGCGCGGTGGTGGCATCGCTGTCCCAGGTGCTCACAACGTAGAAGGGCACGTAGCCGTGGTAGCCGGAACCGGCGAAGAAGTTGGAGTCATAGATGCGCGTGCGCTCCGGGCGCTCGTCGGCCTCGTTGCGCTTCTGCAGCTGCGCCTGCAGGTGCTCAGAGAGTAGCGCGGTGCGGTCCAAGAGCTCCAAGTAGCGTTCCATGAACTGCGGGTGATTAGGCTCGTTGGAGAGTGCAACGGCGGCACTTTCCAGCTCCTTGGCGTGACGCTCAAGCGCCGAGTCGATATCCGCCGCCAAGTAGCCTGCCTGGGCCAGGTCTTTACCCAACTCGTAAAGCTCGAAGCGGCGGGCATCGGCATCAGCGTCTTCGATGCGGCGCAGCTTTTCAATGTTGACTTCGGCGGTTTCCACGCGCTCACACAGCTCGCGCGCGTGGGCGATGGGCTCAGCATGCGAGCGGAACTGTTCATCCGGTGCATCGGCCGGAATCGACATCAGGGATCCCACCTGGGCATCGATGGCGAGGAAGTCATCGCGCAGGCCCTCCCAGTCCTCACGCAAACGCTCATCCACCAGACCCGATTGCAGCGAGTGCGCCCGGATATCGATCTCCCTCAGACGCTGTGCCACACCGGTATAGGTCTGCGATACGTAGTCCCAGTCCTCGCGCGCCTGCTGCGCCTTCTTCTGCCGGCTGCGACGAGTACCGCCGACGATGCCTGCGCCCGCGCCACCGACGCCCAGGCTCGCCGCCCCGAGGCCAATGGCCGCTCCAATGCGCCCATCTTTCGCGCTCTCGTACTGGGCATCCGCAGCACGGTCCACATCGATCGCCGCCGCCGCGCCAGCAAAAAGGCCAGCAGGAATGTTGCCATCCCGCACGCCCGGCTTAATGGCTTCGATGGACTGCTCCAAATGGCTGTCATCTTTGCGCAGCTTCATCGGCCCGGACACGTCCTCACCCGCAAAGACGAAGGCCTGGCGCGGGTCGAGTCCCACGCCGACGAAGACCTGGCCATCGGCGAACTTATCCTTGCCGATGAGCTCCGGGTGATTATCGCGCAGGTACTCCTCCACGGAGTCGTTAACGTTTTCTTTGTTCTTGGCAAAGACCATGTAGTGCAGCCCCTGGACCACGTCGGGGGCGGCGATCCGGGAGACATCGCTAAGCATGCGCTCTTCTTCCTCCTGGGTAAGCACATCGTCCGGGTCCATGATGTCAGCCTGCACCTCACGCTGTGCGGGCTGGATGACATAGTCGGAGCGCTCGGGCTCATCGAAGGCCGCCAAGCTCGCACCCGCGCCGATTCCCCCGAGCAACAGACCACCCACCAGCGCCGCACCGATAATGGCCCCAACAGAGGTCACTTTGGGGCCGCGGCTGGCAGCGAAAGGTTTGATATCGCGGGAGTCGGTCACGGTGTTTCTCCAATTCCTGAGCAGTCGGTGCCGCCAACTTTACCCCCACAATTGGAAACGACGCGGTGCCCCTACAGCAGCCGCGTCGCCCCTATTCCCTATCACTCACAACGGATTGGAGAAACCGTTTGCCTACCCCCTAAGTAGGCTTTGTGAGCGACTTTCACTCTAGCACTCTTTCTATTCACAGCGGTAGCAAAATCTGGAAAACCGAGTAACATATCGTGGCACTTCTGCGATGTGTCGGACGCAGGGCCGTGAGCTAGGCTTTTTCCTTTTCGGCCCGCCCTGCAGGTGCCCCCACGAGCACGAAGGCCGCAATGGTGATTACCCCCAAAATGGCCAGAGCAGTCCACAACTGTGGGGACTGCCCGCCATTACCTGCCACGGTGATGGCGGAGGTGGCCCACTGCATGGGGAAGAGATGCACGAGCGCGCTCATCGCAGCGTTGAGATCGGTGCCGGTCGACGCCGCCTTCCACGCCCAGCCCACGATGCCAACCTGCGCCACGGCGAGCACGCTGCCCAGGACCCAGCCGCCAGCGCCAAGGCCGCGCGCAAGCGCGAACACAATGCTTGCCGACGCCACCCCGGCCCCCGCCGCCGCGAGCCCCGCCCAGGCCACCGCGGCTGCGGTCACGCCAGTAGCCAGGAGGGCCACGAGCAAGCCGACGACGACGCCAATCAGCACTGCCCCGCCGAGGAGCGTGAGGATTCGGTGCTCCACGCGCGTCAGGAGAACACCAATAACGCCGCCTCCCAGAACGGCGATAGCCGCGAGGAGCATAGCGACAATGGGGCTCAGCAGCTGGGCGGGTTCGCTGCCGCCCTCGGCAGGCCCGGCGACGGTCGGCATCGCACGCTGCGCGCCCTGCACCTTGGTCCGGTTCTGCTTGGCCATGCCATCGACCTTTTCCGCACCGGCAACGAGCTGGTCCACGCCCTTCAAGGCTTCATCGACCTTCGCGTTGAGCTCACCGATACCGGCATTGAGCTGCTTCGCTCCCTCGGTGGCTTGGTAGACGCCATCGTGGTAGGCGTAACCGCTGACGGACAGTTGATTAGAAAGGTCGCGCGAACCATCTTTGAGTTGCGTCAATTGATCCTGAACGGACTGGTCGAATTGGAAGTTCTCCACCTGGCCGCGCAGATCACCGAGCTGCGAGCGGATATTCTTTGCCTCCGCCGAGTTGTTTCCTTCTAGGTCCTTTAAGGTGCCGTCGATTGCCTGCAGGAGCTGTCCGCGAACCACGCCGAGGCCCACGACTTGGTCAACGGCCCCGCCGACGCCGTCGGCCAGCTCGGTGGCACCGTTGCCCAGCTGGGCGGTGCCGGACTGCAGCTGCACGAGCCCGTCATACAGCTCTTGCGAGCCGCCGGCCAGCTTGTCTACTCCACCGCCGAGCTCACCGGCGCCATCCTGCAGCTCCCCTGTGCCGTCAGCGAGCTGCTTCGTGCCGTTGGCCAAAAAGCCGGCTTGGGCATTGGCTTCCGAGAGGGCACGGGAGACGTCGTAAAGCTCAGCCGGATCAATGGTGCCATCACTGGGAGCCCCGGCCTGTTCCTGCGACCAGGTTTCGGCCGGCTGCCACTCGGACACGGCGGCGACGATCGCACCGACAATGAGCGGCACGATGAGCACGAGGGTGAGAATAAGAGCGCGGGTGCCAACCTTCCGGTTGGCGTCAGCAGGACTGGCTAGGCGTGAGGTCATGTAAAAGAAACTATCGTTCACGCTGGGAAAAAGCGGTCAGGCGCGCGGAAAAGCCCCGCCAGTACCGTGTTCTTCGGTCACTAGCGGGGCCTGTGTTAGTGCACTCGCGCTAAAGGATTACTTCTTCTCCGCGAAGAGCTCGCGCACGCGCTTGCCCAGCTGCGGGGAGACAGCATCCCAGTAGGCGTAGACGCGCTCCTCGGTCTCCGGGGACACGCCAGCCATAGCGTTGGTGATGTTGTCTGCGAGGCGCTCCTTGGCACCGTCGTCGTAGACGTTCTCGTACAGGTCAGTGGCCTGAACGGTGTCATTATCCTCGGCGTGGCGGACGTAGGGCGCACGAACCAAGTCGATGCCGGCCGGATCCGGGTTCACGTAGAGGTCCGGAGCGGTGGTGGTCTCCTGCTCCTTGAAGCGCAGGTTCTCATCGCCGTCCATGTAGCCGCCGCCCTTGGCGTGGCGGTTCGGCGAGTAGACCGGATCCTCCGGGGCATTGAACAGGTACTGCATCGAGCCCTCGTGCTCGTAGGTGTTGACCTGGTTAAGCGGCTGGTTCACCGGCAGCTGCTTGTAGTTCGGTCCGATGCGGTAGCGCTGCTGGTCGGCGTACGCGAAGACGCGTGCCTGCAGCATCTTATCCGGGGACAGGCCAATGCCCGGGACGATGTTGGACGGATCCAGGGCAACCTGCTCAATCTGCGCGAAGAAGTTACGCGGGTTGCGGTTGAGCACGAAGTATCCGACATCCACCAGCGGGTAGTCCTTCTTGGACCAGGTCTTGGTGAGGTCGAACGGGTTGAAGCGGTATTCCTCGGCCTCTGCCACCGGCATGATCTGAACCTTGACGTCCCAGACCGGGAAGTTGCCTTCCTCGATGGCGTTGTAGAGGTCTTCGCGGTGGTAGTCCGCGTTCTTGCCGGCCATCTCAGTCGCCTCGGCGTCGGTGAAGTTCTCCACGCCCTGGCGGGTCTTGAAGTGGTACTTCACCCAGAAGGCGTCACCGGACTCGTTGACCCACTGGAAGGTGTGGGAGCCGTAGCCGTTCTGGTGGCGGGTGGTCTTCGGGGTACCGCGGTCACCCATGAGGTAGGTGACCTGGTGGGTGGTCTCCGGGTTACGGGTCCAGAAATCCCACTGCATGTCAGCATCGCGCAAACCATTAGCGCCCAGACGCTTCTGGGAGTGAATAAAGTCCGGAAACTTAATACCGTCACGCAGGAAGAACACCGGGGTGTTGTTGCCCACGATGTCGTAGTTGCCGTCCTCGGTGTAGAAACGCAGCGCGAAGCCGTGGACATCACGCCAGGTATCCGGGGAGCCCTGCTCGCCGGCGACGGTGGAGAAGCGGCCCATCATCGGGGTCACGGTGCCCTTCTGGAAGAGCTTGGCCTTGGTGTAAGCGGATACGTCCTCGGTAACGTGCAGCTCGCCGAAGGCACCGTGGCCCTTAGCGTGCGGGGTGCGCTCCGGCACGCGCTCGCGGTTGAAGTGTGCGAGCTTCTCAATAAGGTGGATGTCATTGAGCACGACCGGGCCGTTTTCGCCAGCAGTGATGCTGGTGTTTTCCGTTGCAATCGGCTGACCGGAAGGGCGGGTGGTGTTCTCGCCGCCCGGGGCGCGCTGGCCCTTATCCAGAACCTTGTCTGCAACGAACTCGTTTGAAGCGTTAGTCATGGGGTTAATGCCTCCTACAGTTGTTGATAATTTGTGATTCGTTATCAATCTCGGACCTTTCATAGCCTACCCATTAAAAATGACCTACGCAACAGATTTTTTCTCAAATGTAGACGCCCACAGAGGAGCCCCAGCGGTTCCCGAGGCCCACGCCCCCGACTGGTAAATTATGGGAGGTGAAACGACACTCCGAGCGCGACGATGCGCGCGTCACCGATCTCGCCCTCAAGGCGGGCCGCGGCGACCGCGCAGCCCTCACGGAGTTCATCAAGTCCACCCAAGATGATGTCTGGCGCCTGCTCGCCCACCTCGGCGGCCCAGATATCGCGGACGACCTCACCCAAGAAACCTACTTGCGCGTCATCGGCGCGCTCCCCCGCTTTGCTGCCCGTTCTTCAGCACGCACGTGGCTGCTCTCCCTCGCTCGCCGCGTGTGGGTGGACAACATCCGCCACGACATGGCCCGCCCGCGCAAGTCCGCCACCGAGTATGAGGACGCCGCCGCCCTTGCCGCGACCCCGGAAAGCTCGGGCACGTGGAGCGAGTGGATCGACGCCCGCGCGCTGATCGACGCCCTCCCAGAAGACCGCCGCGAAGCCCTCATCCTGACCCAAGTCTTGGGCTACACCTATGAGGAGGCCGCGAAAATCGCCGGGGTTCGTGTGGGCACAATTCGCTCCCGCGTCGCCCGCGCCCGCAAGGACCTCATCGACCAGCGCGGATAATCGTTATCGAGCCGTTATAAATGGGCGTCGGGAGTCACAGCACCTGCGCAGACGTGCGGCAACTGACAGGTCCTGGCGGCCCGTCCGGCGCCAGCTCAGTGAGAAATCGTAGTGTCAGCTGGAAAATACCTATCGACCACACCTAATCTTTTTCGAGGCACACGTGATAAATCGATAGTCGAACCGGGCCCGCGAGGCTTTCCCGATTGCCCGCACCACACCTTGGGTTGTGATGACATTCCCCGGCGCGTGTGAGATTGAGAGACCTCTTTACCTTATGTGGAAACGCGCAGTGGCCATTTCCATGGCCTTCATTGGTGTCGTCGTCGGCGCCGGCTTTGCCTCCGGACAGGAAGCAATCCAGTACTTCGTGGCTTTCGGAAACATGGGACTGTGGGGTGTACTCCTCGCCTCCGCCCTCATGATCATTACTGGTGTAGCCATTTTGCAGCTCGGCTCCTACTTCCAAGCGGACGAGCACACGGCCGTCTACGACAAGATTAGTGGCCCCATCGTCTCCCGAGTGCTGGACTGGGGCACCCTAGCCACGTTGTTCTCCATCGGCTTCGTCATGTTCGCCGGTGGCGGTTCCACCCTCAACCAGCAGTTCGAGAGCGTCCCCGTCTGGGTAGGCGGCGCCATTATGCTCGTTCTGGTGCTCCTGGTGGGCCTCCTCGACGTGGACAAGGTGAGCTCCGTTATCGGTGCGATTACCCCCTTCATCATTATCTTCGTCGTCCTGGCCACCGGCTACACCATCATCGTGACCGATGTTGACTGGTCCAGCGCCAATGACTTCGCGGTCAACGACGTCGAAAGCCCTCTGAGCAACTGGTGGCTGGCCGCGTTGAACTACACCGGTCTGAATGTCATGTGCGCGGTGTCTATGTCCATCGTCATCGGCGGCAACATCCTGGATAACCGCGCAGTGGGCGTTGGTGGCCTCATCGGCGGCTTCTTCTACCTGCTCCTGCTCGCCCTGCTCGTGGTCTCCCTCTACATGGTGGCGCCGGACGTATACCATCAGGATCTTCCGGTGCTCACGTTGATCAACAACGTGAACCCGATCCTGGGTTACTTCATGACCTTCATCATCTACGGCATGGTCTTTAACACCGCCATCGGCATGTTCTATGCCATGGGCAAACGCCTAACCCGCAAGAAGCCGAAGCTCTTCTACCCCGTCTACGCGGGCGCCTGTGTCGTGGGCTTTATCCTTTCCTTCGTCGGCTTCAAGCAACTAGTATCCAGCGTTTACCCGATTCTGGGTTGGATTGGCCTGCTCATGATTGCAGTCATGGTCATCAGCTGGATTACCCAGCGTGACAAGATCACCTCCGAGTCTGACCGCCGCGTGCGCGCCCGCACCTTGGTCAAGCGCCGCCTCGACCCGCGCGAGCACTTCACCAAGAAGAACGAGCGCGAACTGCGTAAGCTTGCCGCTGCCTCCAACATGAAAACGGAGGAGTTCGTCGAAGTCGTCGCCGAGGAAATCCACGAGGAACTCGAAGCCGACGATGAGATTGAATACGACCGCGAAGATCCAGACCCCTCCGTGACCTTCGTGGAGCACACCAAGCCCGAGGTCCCGAAGGACTAGCGTTTCCCGCATGTGTAGCGGGCCGCGCGTCCCGCTATACATAAAAGCGAATAAAAGAAGTCCGCCCCAGAATTCACTCTGGCGGCGGACTTCTTTTATTGAGGAGAACAGTGCGGCACTGTCGTGCGCCACACGCTAGACCAGCAACTCCGCAATCTGAATAGCGTTGAGCGCTGCGCCCTTGCGCAGGTTATCGCCAGACACGACGAAGACGAGGCCCTTGTTGTCCTCGACCGTCTGGTCCTGGCGGATGCGCCCGACCAAGGAAAGGTCGATGCCGGCTGCCGCCAGGGGCGTCGGCACATCGACGACCTTGACACCCGGCGCGGCCGAGAGCACCTCGCGGGCCTGCTCCGGGGTAATCGGCTTCTCAAACTCCGCGTGTACGACCATGGTGTGGCCAGTAAACACCGGGATGCGCACGCACGTGCCGGACACCTTCAGCTCTGAGATGCCCAGAATCTTGCGGGACTCGTTGCGCAGCTTCTGTTCCTCGTCGGTCTCTTCGGTTCCGTCATCCACGAGGTTGCCCGCCAACGGCAGCGCGTTATACGCAATCGGAGCGACATAGGGGCCCAAATCCTCCTCGGAGACCTCAAGCGCAGAGCCGTCGTGGACGAGCTCAACGTTGCGGTCACCGATTGAGGCCACCTGCTTGACCAAGGTTTCCACGCCGGCCAATCCGGAACCGGACACGGCCTGGTAGGAGGCGACGCGCATGGTGGTGAGACCGGCGGCGTCGTGAAGCGCCTTCGTCACCGGCATGATCGCCATGGTTGTGCAGTTCGGGTTGGCGATGATGCCCTTGGTGACGTTGTCCTTATCCTGCGGGTTCACCTCTGACACGATGAGCGGCACGTCCGGATCCCGGCGCCACGCAGAAGAGTTATCCACCACGGTGGCGCCGGCCTCGGCGAAGAGCGGTGCGTACTGCTTGGACGTCGAACCGCCGGAGGAGAACACGGCGATGTCGATTCCTGCAAGGCTCTCCACAGTCTGCTCTGCCAAATCTTCCACGACGACCTTGTCCTCGCGGAAGGTGAGCTCCTGGCCTGCTGAGCGTGCGGAGGCAAAGAAGCGGACCGTATCGGCCGGGAAGTTGCGCTCCTCCAAGAGGGTGCGCATCACGCGGCCAACCTGCCCGGTAGCGCCTACAACTGCAACAGTGGTCATGACCTTTACTCCTTAATTTTTAGCGTCCGGTACCAGCATAAACGGTGGCCTCTTCCTCGCCACCCAGCTGGAACTTATCGTGCAGGGCCACGGCGGCCTTCTCCAGATCGGCCTCGCGGGTAAGCACGGAAATTCGGATTTCGGAGGTTGAAATGAGCTCCATGTTGACCCCGGCGTCACGCAATGCCTCCGTGAAATCTGCGGTAACGCCCGGGTGGGACTTCATGCCGGCACCGACGAGGGAGACCTTGCCCACCTGGTCGTCGTAAAGCACGTTGGTCCAGTGCCCCTCCTCCTTGAGCTTGGCCAGGATCTCCATGGCCTTTGGGCCATCCGCGCGCGGGCAGGTGAAGGTGATGTCGGTGGTACCGGAGTCCAGCGAGGAGACGTTTTGCAGGACCATGTCGATGTTGATCTCGGCGTCCGCGATGGCGCGGAACAACTTGGCCGCCTCACCCGGGCGGTCCGGTATGCCCAGGACGGTGACCTTAGCCTCGGAACGGTCGGTTGCGATACCAGTAAGTACTGCTTCTTCCACGGGGATATCCTCCATTGAACCGGCGATGAGCGTGCCGGGGTCGTTTGAATAAGATGAGCGGACTCGAAGGGGAACGTTGAACGCGCGGGCGTACTCGACACTGCGCAGGACCAGAATCTTGGAGCCCACAGCTGCCATCTCCAGCATCTCCTCGAAGGACAGCTGGTCGAGTTTCTGGGCGTTGTGGACGATGCGTGGGTCGGCGGTATAAACGCCGTCGACATCGGAGTAAATCTCACACACATCGGCCTTGAGCGCTGCCGCCAGCGCCACCGCGGTGGTGTCCGAGCCGCCGCGGCCGAGGGTGGTCACATCACGCGATTCCTTGTTCACGCCCTGGAAACCCGCAACGATGCAGATCCGGCCTTTCTCCAAGGCTTCGGTTAGACGGCCCGGGGTGACGTCGACGATGCGGGCGTTTCCGTGGCGCTCGGTGGTGAGCACGCCGGCCTGGGAACCAGTGAAGGACTGAGCCTTGGCACCAAGGGACTCCACGGCCATGGCAACGAGTGCGTTGGAGATGCGCTCGCCGGCGGTCAACAGCATGTCCATCTCACGCTGCGGCGGGACGGGGTTGACCTGCGCTGCAAGATCAAGCAGGTTATCGGTGGTATCTCCCATGGCGGAGCACACAACAACGACGTCGTTGCCCTGCTTCTTCGTCGCCACAATGCGCTCCGCCACCGCGCGAATGCGCTCTGCGCTTTCGAGGGAGGATCCCCCGTATTTCTGTACGACTAGGGCCACTGACGGTCCCACCTTTCCTGTTTGTGAGGGCCATTACCTGTTCACCGCCCAATACCTATAGACCGGCAGTCAACTCCTTTAGACTACCGCCCTTTGGTTCCCATCGAAACACGTGCTGGATATTAATTCCAGGTAGGGTAGAAACGATGCTTTCAAACCTGGTTGCCATTACTTTTGCACTGGCCTCCGCGCTAGTCGTGGCCTGGGGCACAGTCATACGCCACCGCATCGTGTTGGACGCTAGCTCCAGGAGCGTCATGCGCACCGCTATTCGGACTCCCTTGTGGTGGGTGGGGACCAGCGCCGCCGTTATTGCCTACGCGCTACAGCTCGTCGCTCTCCACTTCGGCACGCTGCTCATCGTGCAGCCAATCCTCATCCTGTCCCTCATGTTCACGCTGCCGCTCGCCGCCTGGTATTCCCGGCGGCCGATGCCGGCACGGGAGGTGTTCTGGTGCCTCACGCTGACCATCGCGGTGAGCATCATGGTGGTCTATGGGCGCCCCACCGCAGGCTTGACGACGCCCACCTGGTCCCAATGGTGGCCCGCCTTCGCCCTCGGCGCGCTTGCCCTCACCGCTCTGTTCGTGGCGGCCTATAACCGGCCGGAGGAGTCCGCCCTAGCGCTCGGGAGCGCGTGCGGCATCCTGTATGGCTACGTGGCGCTCGTAGCCAAGGCAGTGGTGGACGTCCTCTCCCACGAGGGCATCACAGCCTTGCTGGCCAGCTGGGAGCTGTACGTGCTCATTGGGCTGGCGGCTGCCGGAACGGTGATCCAGCAATATTCCTTCCACGCTGGCGCGCTTGCGCACTCTTTGCCTGCGATGACCATCATGGAGCCCATCGTGGCCTTCGGTTTGGGCTACTGGGTCTTGGGCGAAAAATTCCAGGTCAGTAGCGTTGCGGGTTGGTGCGTGATGGGGGTTTCGCTCATCATCATGATCGTTGCCACAATCGTCCTATCCCGCGTGCCGGTCAACCCGGGAAGCGCTCAGCGCGCGGAGCAAAGCCCGCGCTAGGACTAGCTTCCGCGCTAGATGGCCCACTCAAAGACCACCAGCATATAAGCGGAGAACCACGCCGACCACAGGACCCAGGCGCTACATGCGAGCCAGAGCTCGCGGGGTCGCAGCGCCTCAGCCGCGCGCACGGCCCAGGGAAGCGCCAAGATAATCGCGGGTAGGAGGAGGCGGGGACGCGAGTGCATGATGCCGTCGGAAAGCAGCACATTCGCACACAGCGCGGCACTAAACCACCACGCCACCGGATTCAGCCTTCCCCACGCCGCCACCAGCAGCACGGGGACGCCCAGGATCACCAGAACGCTAAGCAGGTAGCCCACATCGTTCTTCTCCGTCAGGACTTCCCATACGAACCGTACGGTGGCAGCACCCCAGTCGAAGGTGGAATGCCAGTGCTCGGTCTGGATGCCAAAGTAGCCGCCGGCTTCTGCGAGGTAGCGCTGCGCCCACAATAAATACGCTGGCAGCGGAAGTGCCGCCACGATGAGGCTGAGCCAGGCCTGCCACGAGCGCCGCCCATAGATGAGCACCCACAAGGCAAAGACAGCAAGGAAGTCCACGGAGGTCAGCCGCACAAACGATAAGGCAAAACCGAACGCCGCCGCGCGCCACCAGGCGCGATCATCCAGCGCGACGAGCCCCCACACCAGGAGGGCCCCGAAGAGGGCTTCGGTATAAGGCATCGAGAACACGATGGACATCGGAGCGCTGCTCACCACGATGGCAGCGGCGCATTGCCCACGGCGCCCCGCCCCCAAGCGCTGCGCCAAGACCATAACGCCGGCGGCCATGGCCACGGTGAGGAGGGTGTTAACGATGAGCGCGGCTACCTCGAGGCTGATCCCGGTCCATCCCAGGACCCGCAACAGCATGGGAAAGCCCGGGAAGAAGGCCATTGTCGTCTCATAGACAGGGCCATCAGTGTGGATATCCGCGTCAAAATATCCCACCCGAGCAATTTCCAGGTAGTACTTGGAATCCCAAGACGTGAGCTGATCCCACAGCTCCTGGTCATTGACGGCGGCGATGACGTTCAGAACGGCAATGCGCACCGCGGTTCCAACAACCGCGACCAACGTGGCGAGCGACACCAGTGACAGCGCCCTGTGCGTGCCAGCAGGGGAGGCATCTGCCGCGCGCCCGCTATCCGCCGTGGGCTCTTCCCCCGGATCCTGAGTAGTCTTCGTCGAGTTTTCTTCATGCACGCCACATCATCCTAGCCACCCACATCACACATCCCAATATGTGAAATCGGTTGCCATAGAATGAGAAGGGCTGTAGTGTGGCTCACATGACTTTGCGGCACACTCTCCTCCTTAGTAGCCGCGGCGGGTTTTAGGTTTCTAGCTTCACGGCCAGCGCCCCGCCGCGGAGCGCGGTGATGCCAACACACCGCAGCTGGCCGTCCCCCACGATTCACGCCGAAGCTGCGCACCATAAATAGCGCAGCACAGTAAAACGCCTTTGGCCCCAGACCCATAGGCCCCAGACAAGGAAGAGAACAACCACCATGTCCCCCAACGATTCTTTCATCTCCGCTCCCCGCGAAATCACCACCCCGGCTGGCCCGCGCAACGAAAACCAGCCCGCGTGGAACAAGCAGCGCGGTTCCTCGATGCCAGTAAACCGCTACCAGAGCTTCGCCGAAGAGGTAGAACCGGTCTCGCTGCCTGACCGCACGTGGCCAGACAAGAAAATCACCGTGGCGCCACAGTGGTGCGCCGTGGACCTGCGCGACGGCAACCAGGCTCTCATCGATCCAATGAGCCCTGAGCGCAAGCACCGCATGTTCGATCTGCTGGTCAAGATGGGCTACAAGGAGATTGAGGTAGGCTTCCCGTCCGCCTCCCAGACGGATTTCAACTTTGTTCGCGAAATCATCGAGGGCAATAAGATCCCGGATGACGTCACCATCCAAGTCCTGGTCCAGGCCCGTGAGCACCTGATCCGCCGTACTTTTGAGGCTTGCCAGGGCGCCAAGAACGTCATCGTTCACTTCTACAATTCCACCTCGAAGCTGCAGCGCCGCGTGGTCTTCCGCAAGGACCGCCCGGCCATTAAGAAGCTGGCCACGGACGCCGCGGAGCTCATCAAGGGCATTGCCAAGGATTACCCCGATACCAACTGGCGCTGGGAGTACTCGCCGGAATCCTTTACGGGCACCGAACTGGACTTCGCCGTCGAGGTCTGCGATGCCGTTGTTGACATCATGGAGGCAACTCCGGAGAACCCCATGATCATCAACCTGCCCTCCACGGTGGAGATGATCAGCCCCAACGTCTACGCCGACCAGATCGAGTGGATGCACCGCAATTTTGCGAAGCGAGACTCCATCATCATGTCGCTGCACCCGCACAATGACCGCGGCGAGGGAATCGCCGCCGCCGAGCTGGGTTACATGGCCGGGGCGGACCGCATCGAAGGCTGCCTGTTTGGCAACGGTGAGCGCACCGGCAACGTGGACATCATTACCCTGGGCCTGAACATGCTGACCCAGGGCGTGGACCCGCAGATTGACTTCTCCGATCTGCCTAAGATCCGCGAGACGGTGGAGTATTGCAACCAGCTGCGCGTGCCGGAGCGTCACCCCTACGGCGGCGAGCTGGTATTTACCGCCTTCTCCGGTTCACACCAGGATGCCATCAACAAGGGCCTGGACGCCCTGGCGCAGGAGGTGCGCCCAGGCGCGAACAACACCGAGGTGTCGTGGGAAGAACTGCAGGAAACCACCTGGGAAGTTCCCTACCTGCCCATCGATCCGAAGGACGTCGGCCGCGATTACCAGGCGGTCATCCGCGTCAACTCGCAGTCCGGCAAGGGCGGCGTAGCCTACATCATGAAGACCGATCATGGCATCAATATGCCGCGCGCCATGCAAGCGGAGTTCTCCTCCGTCGTGCAGGCGGTGACCGACGCCGAAGGTGGCGAAGTCAACTCCAAGAACATGTGGGATATCTTTGCCAACGAGTTCTTAGAGCGCACCTCCCCGCTGGAGCTCGTCACCTTCCAAGTTGATAACTCAACCACGGAGGATGAAGACGCCAAGGTCACCGCAACCATCGTCTTTAACGGCGAGAAGCGCATTGTCTCCGGCATGGGTAACGGCCCCATCGCCGCATACGCCAACGCGCTGGAAGACGTCGGGATCGACTTCGAGGTCATCGACTATTCCCAGCAGTCCCGTACGGCCGGCGACGATGCCGAAGCCGCCTGCTACATCGCCGCCGAAGTCAATGGCGCACAAGTGTGGGGTGCCGGCATCGCCGGATCCACCACCCGTGCGTCCATCAACGCCATTACTTCAGCGGTCAATCGCGCGGACTAATCCGCCGCCACGGCACAGGGCGACGCAAGGAGGAGGCGAGCTGGTCCGCGCGCCTCCTCCTCGCTAAAGCTACTGACCGTAACATCGCGCTGGCTACACATTGTTGTAGGCCAGCACGGAGAGCTATAGAATAAATACGCGACACAATTGCACAAAGGCATTGAATACCTTGTGCACCCAATAAGAATTTCAGCCCGAACTTCGGCATTCCCTACTGCGCTCAGTTTTGCAACTGCGCGCATTTGTTGCAGTTCGGCAGGCGAAGGCGAACACTATGACGGTCACTAACTACGTGGTCCCCCACTCTGGGTTTGGTGAACCTCGCCGCCTCACGGTTGACGCCGTTAACCCGGAGATGTTCCTGCAACTGCTCTCCCTGGCGGATAACAACCACCTCAACGTCACCCTGTGTGGGCACTCAAGCTCCGGCTTCCGCGTCCGGTATGAAGATGACATCGTTGGCGTCATCCCCGCTTCCCAATCCGCCGATTACACGGAATTGGATTGGATCATTAGCGCGGGTTTGACCCCACAGGCCACTGCAGAAATTTCGCTCCGCGAGGACGCGGTGGAAGAAACCGTTCCGGTATTCGAGGTTCTCCTCCCGGAGCCAGGCCTGTGCGTCCCGATCAATGTTCCCCCGGCTCAGCGATGGGGCATGCTCGACGGCGACCGCGCCCTTCGCATCACTGACTTTTCGGCTCCCACCCGTTCCCTGCCGAAGCACCCTGCGCATCTACTCGTACGCTTGACCAACAGCCGGCGCTTCTTCCGCCGCGCCATCGAGATTCATCTCGATGACAAGCTCATCGCCACCGTTCCGCGCGATCAGGCCACGTGGCTGAGCGATACCATCGCTGGATTCAAGCACGAGGGTCTCATTGCCATTGCGCGCGCCTACTTCACACCGGATGATAAATCCCCAGCCCTGACCGTCTACTCCGAAGAAGGAACACCAGACGCTCACGTCGCCGTGGGGGCCGCCGGCGTCATCGCTGCCGCCGCTGGCGCGGTTGCCGCGACGGCCACAAACACCGATAGGGCTCATGCAGCAACCGCTCCGGTAGGCGGGTTCCAGGCAACGGGCACGGCACACACCGCAAGTTCCGCTGCCACACAGGGCGCACAAGTCCTCTCCTTGAAATCCTTCGGGACCGCCGCAACAGTTGGCTCAAAGATCGCCGCTGCTAGTACTGGTGTCAAGCTGGTGTGCGCGGCAAGCGTTGCCGTCATCATCGGCGGAACCGCTAGCTTCGTATCCTCTGTGCACGCACTTCACTCCGCCCCCAATCAGGTTGCTGACTCGGCTTTAGAGGAGCACACCACTTCGCTCCTTGCCCCCAGCCCGGCCAATAATGCAGAAGCTGACGCCGCGCTTTCCAGCGAAGCTGACGCAACCGAGGACACGGCTGCAGGCGCCCACCGCCCCGATAACCAGGGGCGCTCGGTAGCACCACGCGTCCTCGACCGAACCACTTCCTCGACTCCGGTGGAGCCGACAGAACTGTCTGAGCCGACGGAGCCGATTAAGCTGGCTGAGCCCACGCAACGTGCAGAGCTCGTCACGCCCGAGGAGGCAATCCCTTCCCCGCGCAACACGCACCACGCTGAAGTCACACCGCCAGCACCGCGGGAAACCGAAGCCGCAGAAGAGTCCACGTCGCGCACGTCACGACCCCGCCAGGAGGATTCCACCTCCACCACCACAACTACGAGCGCACCTAGCTCCACGCGGAGCGTGCCGACGTCATCGCCTTCAGCGACCCCAACTTCTTCGACGACACCGACCTCATCAACTTCGGCGTCGAAGACGACTGCTACGACGAAGCCAACGTCCCGCACCACCACACCTGTCAGCACTCCGCCCACGACTAAGCCAGCGGAGTCGACTACTCCTGCGCCGACGACCTCCAAGCCCGCTGCCTCCACGACTGCTACGCCAACCACGACAAAGACTCAGCAGCCCAAGCCGAGCACCTCGTCTCAACCAAGCACCACGACTAAGCCCAGCACCTCGTCTAAGCCGAGCACTTCGCCCAAGCCGAGCACCACACCTAAGCCCAGCACCACGCCGAAGCCGGAACAGACTTCTGAGCCCACACCGGACCGCACTCCTGAGCCGAGCCGTGAGCCCGAACCGACTCCCGAGCCCACGCCAGACCACGACGGCTGGGTCATCATCATCGAGACCGACTAGTCCGCAACACGCCCTGCCTCGCTGCCAATTCGGGGGATACGGCAGCTTCACGTGTGCCCTTTCCAGCTTCCTCGCGGTTGGGTACTAAACTGTGAACAATGACTACGACACCCGGCCCCACCGAACCTGCAGCGCAGCTCAGCGCAGCAGAGACGCCGGCCGCGGCGTCGCCACAATCCAGCGCCCCGAAACCAGGACCGCGCCCTCACCCAGCTGAGAACAAGCAGAACAGCAAAGAAGATAGGGCGTCGGCCCGCGAAGCAGCCCTCGCTGCCTTCCCCTTTGTTGCGCTGACCATCCAGACCACTGGCATTCACCCCTCCACAGGTCGGTTGCTTACCGTGGATGCGCTGACACTCAACACCGCGGGTGAAACCGGCCAAGAGTTCCACGCCGTCCTCAACCCCGGCGAAGACCCTGGCCCCCGGCATCTTCACGGCTTGAGCGCTGAGGAAATCCAGGCGGGTCAGTCCTTTTCCATGTTGCTCAAGCCGCTGGATCGGCTCATCGATGGCCGCACGCTCATCGTTCACGATGCCCCCTATACCTGGGGTTTCATCGTCGCCGAAGCGCGCCGCGCGATGACTGCCGCCGCCCGCCAAAACCGTGCGCGCAACCGCAACCGCGGTAAAGGCCGGCGCCGTCGCTTCAAGGTGGGACACGTTCCCACCCCAGTAACCATCGTGGATACGCTTGCCACCGCTCGCCGCCAAAGCGTGTGGAGCACCGATATCCGCCTAGCGGCCGTCGCGCGGGATACCGGTCTTCCCGCGCCCGACCCCACCGCCAGCGTCGCCCGTGCGCACCGACCGGAAAAGGACACCTCCCGCGAGGCAACCCGTCTGCTCGTGGACCTCTACCGTGCGCAAGCCGCGGGCCCGCTCAGCAGCGCGGCACCGGATGAGCTGCGAGCTGATCGCTTTGGGCTACAGCGTTCCCACGTCCGCGTCGACGCTGCCGAAGCTCCCCGTCAGCACCACAACCCCGGCCCCTATGTGCCCGGCAAGGAACTCATCCGTGGCATGGAGATCGTCGTTGCCCCGGAGATCACCGAGGACCCCGACACCATCATCGCGGCGTTGGCCCGTGAGGAGCTGAACTACTCGGAGAAGCTCTCCCGCGAGACGTCCCTCGTGGTCTGCAACATCACCACCAACCTCGTGGGCAAGCCCATGCATGCTCACCGCAAGGACATCCCGCTGATGTCCGATGTTGCCTTCCTCGCGGCCCTTGAGCGTATCGAGGAACCGACCGAACCTGAGGAGCAATCCACCTCCGGCGCAACGAGCAATTCGGGTAAGCGCCACAGCAGTGGGCAGCCCAACCGCAATCGTTCCACGAACAAGAACCGCCGCCGCTCGCGCCGCAAGTCCTCCAACGCCCAGCACTCCCCTAAACAGGGACAAGGGCAGAAGAAACACCAGGGCTCCCCGGCCGACGGATCCGCAAGCGACAAGCCTGCTCAGTCGGACTCCAACTCGAACAACCGGAACAAGGGCGGCAACAAAGGGCGTCGGCGTCGCCGCCGCGGCGGACGCGGCCGTCGCAGCAATGGCAACCAGCAGAACCAGCAAAACTCGGGACACAACCGCTCCCACAACACCGATAGCTAGCATCCCCCGACTACTCTGGGGAGCATGAATTTTAACTTCCGAAGCGCGTTTTCTTCCGCGCGCACCGCGGTTGCAACCTCCGCCGCGGCGTTGGCCACCACCGCCTCGCGCGCCACGGGCCGCGGTGCGGGCGGCATGATCGGCGGGCTCATCGCTAACGCCATTGACCCCACTATCATGCAAAACCTGGCCAAGCAGCGCCCAGCCGTCTTGGTCACCGGAACCAACGGCAAGTCCACGACCACGCGGATGCTCGCCGCAGCCGTGCGCACTACGCACACCGTGGCCACCAACGATGGCGGCGACAACATGGATGCAGGAATCATCTCCGCGCTCTTAGCTGGCAAAGATGCAAGCCATCTTGTCTTAGAAGTAGACGAGCTCCATGTCCCCCACGTTGCGGATAACCTCAACCCCACAGCGCTCGTGCTGCTGAATCTCTCCCGCGACCAGCTGGATCGCGTCGGTGAGATCAACAAGATTGAGCGCGCCCTGCGCGGCGCCGTCGAGGCCCACCCGGACATGCTCGTCATCGCCAACTGTGATGACGTCCTCATGACCTCCGTGGCCTATGACGCAAAGAATGTCATTTGGGTGTCCGCGGGTGCCGGCTGGATGGGCGAATCCGTCACCTGTCCGCGCACCGGCGGCCACATTGTGCGTGACGGTGAGGACTGGCGCGCGGTCAAAGTGCTTGCCGACGGCCGCGAGTTCCGCCGCCCCACCCCCACCTGGGCGGTGACGGAGGAAGGCATTGTGAGCCCGGAGGGCGTCGACAAGCTCAAGCTTGCTCTACCGGGACGGGCCAACCGCGGTAACGCCGCCCAGGCCGTCGCTGCTGCCGTGGAGGCCTTCGGCGTGGACCGCCACAAGGCTATCGCCGCTGCCGAAGGCGTCAACGACGTGGCCGGACGCTACTCCACCATCACGCTGGGCAAGCGCGAGATCCGCCTGCTCTTGGCTAAGAATCCGGCCGGCTGGCAGGAGGCGCTGTCCATGGTGGACCGTGACGCCGATGGCTTGGTCATCGCCACTAACGGCCACGTGGCCGACGGTATTGATATGTCCTGGCTCTGGGACGTGCGCTTCGAGGATTTCGAAGGCATCCCTGTCAAGGCAGCCGGCGAGCGCGGCACGGATCTAGCCGTGCGTTTGGTCTACGCGGATATCTCGCACGAGCTCATTGCGGACCCGCTCACCGCTATTCAATCCTGTCCGGAAGGCCGCATCGAGGTTTTGGCCAACTACACCGCCTTCCGTGATCTGAAGAAGGCACTCACCGCCGCAGCAGCAAAGGAGCACTCGAATGACTAGCCTGCAGATTGGCCTCATCCTCCCGGACATCCTGGGCACCTACGGCGATGACGGCAACGCCCTAGTCCTGCGCCAGCGCGCCCGCATGCGCGGCCACGAGGCAGAGATCGTCCCCATCAAGCTGGGTGAGCCGGTGCCGGAATCCTTTGATGTCTACACCCTCGGCGGCGGCGAGGACACCGCGCAGATTCTCGCCGCGGAGCACCTCATCGCTGACGGTGGCCTCACCCGCGCTGCCTCCGCAGGTCGCCCGATTCTGGCAATTTGCGCGGGCCTGCAGGTACTCGGCGAATCCTTCCGTGCGTCCGGCCGCGTGGTGGATGGCGTGGGGCTTATCGACGCCACCACAGCCTCCATGGCCGAGCGCGCCATCGGCGAGGTAGCCACCGAACCCACCAAGGCCGGCATCACCGCTGAGCTCACCGAGCCACTCACCGGTTTTGAAAACCACATGGGTGCCACCATCCTGGGCCCTGCCGCCCAGCCGCTGGGAACGCTCACGCGCGGTACCGGTAACGCAGATACCGCCGCCATCCTGGACCTCTCCGACAAGGCCGTCCAGCGTGAAGCCGAGGGTGCGGTACAGGGCAGCGTCATCGCCACCTACATGCACGGCCCCGTCTTGGCGCGCAACCCGCAGCTGGCTGACCTTCTACTGGCCAAGGCCATGGGAGTCGCACTCAGCGAACTCGAGCCCTTGAACATCCCCGCCATTGATCAGCTGCGCACCGAGCGCTTTAGCGCCTCGGAGCCGCCGCGCTCGCAACGCTAGGGGCGCTCGGAGGCACCGCGCCGCTAGACCGTCAGGCGGCCGCTCAACGCACGCGAGAGCGTCAGCTCATCGACAAACTCAAGGTCGCCTCCCAGCGGCATGCCGGAAGCCAGGCGCGTGATCTTCAGTCCCGGGAAGTCTCGTAGCAAGCGCACGAGGTAAGCCGCAGTGGCCTCGCCTTCGGTGTTGGGATCGGTGGCGAGGATGACTTCGGTGATGTCCGGGGAGTCGTCGTACAGCGGCTCCTCGGGGGTGGAATCAGCAAGCTCTCGGTCCGGTAGTACGCCGCCGAGGCGCTGCAGCAGTTGAGTGATGTTGAGGTCTTTCGGGCCCACGTTCGCCAGCGGGTCGAGCGCGCCGCCCAGCACGTGGTAGCGGCCGTTATATTCGCCGGTGCGCTCGATGACCTGGATGTCCTTGGGTTCTTCCACCACGCAGATGGTGGAAGCATCGCGCTGCGAATTGATACAAATGCGGCAGACTTCCTCGCGCGAAATATTGCAGCAGATGCGGCAGAAAGTCACACCATCACGCACTGCCCCCAGCGCCTTCTGGAGGCGGTCGATCTCCTCCGGGTCTTGATGCAGAACGTGGAAGGCGATGCGTTGCGCTGACTTCGGGCCAATACCCGGCAGGCGCGAGAACTCATCGATGAGATCCTGCAGTGGTCCTTCAAACACGCAATGCTCCCCTCACTTAACAATCCCCACGACCTTGACGGCCGGAGACACAACAAAAGGCCGCGCCGCCCTCCGTGAAGAGAGCAACAACGGCCTTTAAGTCTAACGCGCGGCTTACTGGTTACCGCCGAAGACATCCTGGATGGACGGACCATCATAGTTTTGCTGGGACTGGCCCATCCCCTGGGACAGCGGGCCAATCTTCTCCTGTGCCAGGCGGCCAGCTGCGGCGTGAGCCTCCTTGAAGGCACCGACGATGAGGTCCTGGAGGGTATCGATGTCCTCCGGGTCCACCACGGACTTATCAATGGAGATGCTCTGCAGCTCAGCGCCACCGGTCATGGTGACCTTCACCAGGCCATTGCCTGCGCTGCCCTCGACGGTGGCGGCCAGGATTTCCTTCTGTGCCTTTTCTAGTTCAGCCTGGACGCGAGCGGCCTGCGCCAGGATCTCGTTCATGTCATTTGCCTGCTGCATCGGATCGTTCTCAGTCATGCTAAAAGTCCTTTCGTGCGGTTATTTTCACTACGCGCCAAGTGTACAGATGCCGCGCTACAGTCGCCGCGCTCCCAACTCCTGCGCGAGGAGCTCCATGGCGACCTCCGTGGCGTTGCGGTGGTCCATCTCTCCGGCGCTCTGCGCGGCCTCCATCATCTCGCGTTCCTCATCCGCGCGGGTGTACTCCGGCTGCGGTGCGGGCGCATGCTGGGGCGCTGACTGCTGCGACGAAACAGACGCGTGGCCTGCGCTTTCCGAAGCCCCATTCGCCCCCGCCGGCGGGCCGTACTCCTCCGGTGGGGCCTCGAACTCGCCTTCGTCCGGGCCCGGCTCCGGCGGCAGCGGAACGCCGTTGCCGAACTTGGGAACCTTGGAAAACTCTTCATCGCGTTGGGCTGCGACCTGGGTCGCCTGCGCGATGCGTGATCGCCATTGGCTGCCACGGGCCTCCCTCTTTGGGGGCACCGCCGCCCCGCGCGGGGCGGCCTCCGACCGCTGTGGTTCTGCCGGCGGGCGCGAGTCTGCCTTCTCGCGCACACCGTGCTGGGGCTGGGGTTGCTCCTTCGTCGTTTCAGACGACGGAGCCTGCTGCCCGATTTGGCGCGGCGCGCCCCATGGATCATCGCTGGCGTTGTTGGGTTCCTTCGCTGCCGGACTCTCTGCCTCCTCGTCGGGCTCGGCGGCCTCACGTTGCGGTTGGTTGGGATTCCACTGGGTGCGCTGGGTGGGCTCTGGCACCGTGAAACCGTGCGCCTTCGGGTCGGTACCGATAACACACGTGACCTTCAGTTCTCGGCTGAGCTCTTCCTTGAGGACAGTCACGATGACCTCATTGGTGCCTGGTGAATTGATGCGTTCAGCCAACGCGCCCGTGGTGTGTCCAAGGACGAGAGTCTCATCCCGCACGCCGAGGACACGGGCTTCGGCGAGCATGATTTCAGCGACCTTATTACGCCGCCCAATCGTGGCGCGCAGATCAGACCATCGCCCGCGAATCTCCGCGGCGAGGTCCTGGGGCTGCTCAGGCTCAGGTTGCTGTTCCTGTTGTTCAGGCTGTTCCGATGGCTGCGGCTGTTCCGGCTGCTCCTGCTGCGGCTCAGGCTGCACTTCCGGTTGTGCAGGACGCTCCGGCGCCTGAGTCTGCGAGGCCTCGGGGGCTGAAGGTTGCTGCTCCTGAGCCTCCTGTTGCTGCGGCGCCTGTTGCTGCGCCTCTTGAGGCTGGGCTGGTTCTTGGGGCCGCTCGGCCTGCTGTGGTTGCTGTTGCTGGGCCTCCTGCTTCGCCGCCTGACGGCTGCGACGCTGCGCGATGATAGCCGCGGCGGCGGCAGCGGGATCCTGCGCGCTAGCGACCGCAGATGGCTGGCGCTGCGCAGGCGCGGAGCCCTGCACAGCGGGTGCGGAAGGCTGTGCCCCCGCACCTTGCGGCAAGGAACTGGGTACCTGACCGGCAGCTGCCGCAGCGGGGGCGGAGCCAACGATCAAGTGGGCACAGAGGATTTCTAGAAGTAGGCGCGGGGACGTTGCACCCCGCAGGGAGGACACGCGCTCGTTGACGGTTTCCGCCAAGTAGGCCAGCTGCGGTCCGGAGAAACGCTGCGCTTGGGCGGTAAGGACTTCCCCGCGATCAGTCGGCGCCGAGACCAGACCTTCCTCCAATGCTGAGGGCACGGCTTGCAGGATCATCAGATCCCGCAAGCGATCCAACAGGTCGATGGCAAAGCGGCGAGGTTCGTGGCCGGCTTCAATGACATCGTCGACAAGCCGGAAAAGCCCCGCCTTGTCCTGGTTAGCCAGGGCATCCACCGTGTTATCCAGCAACCCCACGTCCGTAACACCCAGAAGCGGGCGGGCTACCTCGTAGGTCAAGCCATCGGGCCCGGCACCCGCCAACAGCTGGTCCAGGATGGACAACGTATCACGCGGCGAACCCCCGCCTGCCTGGATGACCATGGGGTACACGGTGTCATCCACGTGGACGTTCTCCGAGGCCACGGTGCGCTCCAGCAGCCCCTTCATCGCCGGCGGGGTCAACAGGCGGAAGGGATAGTGGTGGGTACGCGAGCGGATGGTGCCGATGATCTTCTCCGGCTCCGTCGTGGCGAAGATGAAGATGACGTGCTCCGGCGGCTCCTCGACAACCTTGAGCAAGGCATTCGCACCGGAGGCAGAAATCATGTGGGCCTCATCGATGATGAAGATGCGGTAGCGCGACTCCGCCGGCGCGTAGTAGGCGCGGTCACGCAACTCGCGCATATCCTCCACACCGTTGTGGGAGGCGGCGTCGAGCTCCGTGACATCGAGGTTGCCCGGGCCACCCGGGGCCAGCGAGACACACGAATCGCACACGCCGCACGGCGTTGAGGTTGGCCCCTGCTCACAATTCAGCGAGCGGGCCATGATGCGCGCCGACGACGTCTTTCCGCAGCCACGCGGGCCGGAAAAGAGGTACGCATGGTTAATGCGCCCTGCGTCGAGGGCGGCGGATAAAGGCGTGGTGACCTGTTCTTGGCCTACCACTTCCGCGAAGGTTGCTGGACGATATTTCCGGTAAAGAGCCACGGTTAGTCAGTGTAGCGTCTCAACCCGACACGTCACTCTGAGCGCTTCCAATCCAGCAGATCGATGCCTTGTTCAGCCACCGCTTGTTGCAGCGCCGGCACGCCTTCCTCAACGGCGTAGGCATACTCGGCATCGCTTAGCATGAGCAATTGGCACACCAGCGTCAGGCGCTCCTTTTCCGCCAGCTGCGGGGCCTGTCCGCCCCACAGGTATGGGGCGATGAGCATGCCATGGCGCACGCTGAAATGAGCGAAGCGCTCGTCATCCTCCGCAAAAAGCTTGGGCAAGAGCAAGCCCGGCTGCGCGGGCAGCAGCCCTGCGGCTTGTTTAAGCAATGCCGCTGCCGCGCTCACCGCGGCAGCAACCTCCGGTTGGCCGGTGCGTGCAACGGTGAGCAGTTCGCAGCGCACATCGATCCCCTGCTCGGCATGCGCCAGCCCGGTATCGACATCGGCGAAGCCACACGTGACCGCGAGGGACTGCTCACCCTCCAGCGAGGCTAAGCCCAAGCGCTGCCCCTCGACATTTCTGAACTCGAGGTCAGCCGGGATGATCTGGTCGAGCCAGTAGGCCGTCTCGTCGGAGTTGATTGCCTTATGCCCCCAGCTTCTCTACTGCGGCGAGCAGCACGCAGGTGGCCACGCCATCCATTGCTGCCTCGACTTCTTCCTGCGGCGGCAGGGACGGTGCCAAGCGAATGTTGTGGTCCTTGGCGTCCTCGCCGTATGGGTACGCCGAACCAGCCTGGGTCAGGAGAATGCCGGCGTCACGGGCCAGCTCCCACACGCGGGTGGCGGTGCCCTCCATCACGTTGAGGGAGATGAAGTAGCCGCCCTTGGGGTGGGTCCAGTCCGCAATCTCATGGTGGGTGAGGTTCTTATCCAGGATGCGAAGAACCGCCTCGAACTTCGGCGCCAGCAGCGCAGCGTGGCGGCGCATAACCGCGCGCACGCCTTCGGCGGAACCGAAGAACTCGTAGTGCGCAAGCTGGTTGATCTTGTTCGGGCCAATGCCGCGGATACCGGCGTGCTCCAGGTACCACTCGAGGTTGTCTTCGGAGGAACCGAAGAAGCTCACTCCGGAGCCAGCGAAGGTGATCTTCGACGACGAGGACATAGCCCAGAAGCGGTCCGGGTTTCCTTCCTGTTCCGCAATCTCCAGAATCGGCAGAACCTCCGGGAAGTCCTCGGTCAGCGTGTGCACGGCATAAGCGTTGTCCCACACGATGCGGAAGTCCGGTGCGCCGGTCTCCATCGCAGCGAGGCGGCGGGTCTTCTCTTCCGAAATGACGGCACCCGTGGGGTTGGAGAACATCGGCACAACCCACATGCCCTTAACCTGCGGGTCCTTGGCCAGCTCCTCGACTGCTTCGATGTCCGGGCCATCGTCTTCCATCGGCACCGAAATCAGCTCGAAACCGAAGGATTCCGTGATGGCGAAGTGGCGGTCATAACCCGGGGTGGGGCAGATCCACTTGATGGTCTCTTCCTTGGACCACGGCTTCTCAGAGCTGTTAGTGCCAAAGGTGTAGGCCCACAGGATGAGGTCATACATGATGTTCAGGGAGGAAGAGTCCGCTGCGACGAGGAGCTCTGGGTCCATGTTGGTGAGCTTGCCCCACAGATCGCGCAGCTCCTTGATGCCCTTCTGGTTGCCGTAGTTGCGCAGGTCATTGCCGGCAGCGTCGGTGTAGTGACCACGGCCCGGCAGGACGAGCAGGTCATTAGACAGATCCAGCTGGGCCTTGGACGGCTTACCGCGGGTCAAGTCAAGATCCAACCCCTCAGCCTTGAGGGCCTCGTAGTCCTTGCGCACCTGCGCGGCAAGCTCATCAAGCTCGGACTTTTCAAGATTAAGAAGAGACATCCGTCTTCCTTCCGGGACGTAGTGCGGGCATATGGCAACCATACTAACGCCCCGTCACATCCCCCGTGTGAAGGCATACATACAAAAAGGGGACCCCGCGCACCCGCCAGAGCCTCCTGACCCTTGCTGCATTCCTGCCCTGGGGGAGTTCAGAGGATGGACGCCACGCGGAATCCTGCGGTCTAGCCTAGCGCGCCTTGCTTGTCGACGCCAAACCGCTCCCCCGCCACCCAACTCCCCACTCCTCTTCCAAGCGCACTCCCCACCTCAAGCCACTAAATTCTTAAGTTTTTGGCCCTGACCTGGCGATTTTGCTTCATTAGGGGGCTCATGTAATGTTTTCCAGCGGAGGATTCGACTAGCGGCCTATGTCACACGCCTGGAACGCGTGCGGGAGTCACATCCCTCAGGGGTTCAAATCCCCTATCCTCCGCCATTGGGAAGTCCCCTGGATGTCTTCATCTGGGGGACTTCTTCTTTACCTGCTGTAACAGCCGCATCATTGACGGCACGCGAGTGTCTAGGGCGCAACTGCGCCACGCTCGTCCTTGTCTGGTGTTGGCAAGAAGGCAGTCGCACTCGTGCCTAAGAAGACGAGGACAAAGAGCACCCATAGCCCTGGGGGAAGGTAAGGCAGCAGCGCCCCCGGGTTCGCCGAGACTGCGACATGGACGGCGACCGTGTACCAGATGCCCACTAGGAGCGCTGTCAGCATGGCAACACAGTATGGAAAGAGGATTGCCCAGAACTCTGCTCGCTGGATCGCGCCTTGGGTACGGCCCAGAAGACGCAGTGGTGAGAAGAACGCATGCAAATTGGCCCGCTTGCCCATCACAGAGACCGCGAGGACCAGGCAGATCGCCAGCAGAGTGTAGGCCGCGGTGGGGACGAAGCCGGCGGTTCCGTCGCCGTGGGGCCCGTACATGATCTGGCTATCCATATCCACATGCCGTACCCAATCCTGCGCGGACTCCACCCGGAGATGATCCGGTGCGCTAGCCGATTCTGCGACCACGGGAAGCCCCCATTCCGGTTTGACCGGAGACTCGCTAGAAATACCGGAGAACGGCACCATGAAGTCTGGGTAGAAGGGGCTGTGAGCTTTCACCGGCGCCGCGGGCGAGAGTAGCTGCCCTATCACGTGGTCATTCGATCCGGCCAGAGAATAGTCAGACGCCTTCTCCATCGGTACGGAGGTCTCCCCCGCGGATTCGAAGTCCGAAGGCTGCCAGTAGACCACCCCACGGCAGTCGTCGCCGATCTCCTCACATACACCGTCTGCTTCCTGCGCTTCCAGTAGGCGAAAATCTTGGCCAACGACGACTGGGACCGTTTGGAAATTCTGGGAGCCTACGTAATTTGCCGCCCATAACGAGGTCTGTGCACCTGTGAAGCCTGCCAGCGGAATGGCTACGAGCGCGGTAGCAAGCCCCACCCTCGAGGTCGTCCCGACGGTTTCGGAGGAGCGGATACCTAGCGCGGGTGCCGACCATCCGCTCACTTTTTTGATCGCTGCAGCTGCCCAGCGAGCTAGCGCTCGGGCGAAGGTGCCGGCAAGTGTGACAGCGAGGAACGGCAAGGTGAAGACGAATATCAACACGACAGGCCCTGGCGGAGTCGTCACCATGCACCAGATACCCGCGGCAATGTTGACCACTGCGAGAACTAGGCCAACCAGCCCCACCAAGGATTTGGACTTACCTACTGTCGCTGCTCCCCGATCCCCGGTTTTGGCCAGCACCTTGTCGACGTTGAGAATCCCCACACCGAGGAGGTACAGGGGGACTAAGACCAACAGTGACGACCAGGCAACGTCAATGGGCGAGCCCCAGTGATCTGGCAGCTGCTTGTTGAGCCCTAGCAGAATCACCTTGAAAAGCGGCGTCGCTAACAACCGTCCCAACACGACCGCCGAAGCACTTGCCAGAAGCGCCAGGCACGCCCCTTGCAGGAGCAGGTGCCTGGTGAAAAACGCCCTGCCTATGCCGAGAATCCGCAGCGCTTGCACGGTATTTCGGTGGTCAGCGATAAAATTCTGATGTGCCAACCGGACCCCGGCGAATGTCGGGATGATCGCAATCAGGCTCATATTCGTCACGCCGGCCTTGAAGTCGCTGCTTCCGCCAGTCGAGAATGCGACGTAAAGGATGGTGCCGACGAGCGTGCCTATTACTACCGCAGCCAGTACGATTCCCCCGATGAAGGGGCGCGCCGTCACCGACAGCTCTCTCCGGTAGGCGGCGGTGGGAGTCATGGTCTTCATGAGCTATACCCCCATCTGCAGCAGCGTTTTTGCCTGCCCGTCGAAAAGCTCACGGTGGGAGCAATAGACCACTATCGCTCCCTGCTTCGCCGACTGGCGCAATAAGTCCTCGACCACGGTGACATTCGCTCCATCAAGCGCGCTGACGGGCTCATCCATGAGCACCAAGTCCGGTTGGGAAGCTAGTGCCTGGGCCACCGCAACGCGCTGGCGTTGACCCCCGGATAGCTCCGCCGGCAGGGCTTCTGCGAAAGGCTGCATGCCCAACGTGCCAAGCAGCTCTTCCCTACCCCTGGGCGTCGAGGCCCCGTCCGGCGACGTGAACTGCCAGCTCGAGGTTCTCCCGACAGCTGAGGCTAGGCAGGAGGGTCGGTGCCTGTGGTGCGTACCCGACGTGCGTGGCCCGCCACGAGGTTAGCTTCTTGGCCGCACCTTTTCCGAACCGTTTACCGTCGATGGTTACCCTGCCTTCACTAGGTGAGCGCATCACTAGGTGAGCGCAGACCGGCTAACAGATCCAAAACCGTGGATTTACCGCTTCCCGATGGGCCCCGGACTTCGTAGATACCAGGCCGTGACAACGACAGCGCGGCATCCCGCAAAATATATGGCCCATATTTCGAATATCGAAAAGAGATTTTATTCCAAACTATTGCAACCATCACAATTCCTATCTTGTTAGAGGTCATACGCTACCCGAGCACCAAAACACTATCGGCAATTGCACGAACACGCTTATCGTGAGTGACAATTACCCAAGTACGGGTGCTGCGATATTCACGTAGCGTTGTCAAAAAGCGTTCGACAATTTCATCGTTTAAACCGGCCGTGAATTCTCAGAAGCCAATTTCTGCGAAGCAGCAAACTGATTTCACCACGTATAGAACTCCAGAATGTTTCCGTCTGGATCCGAAATGTAGGCGGAATAAGAACCCCATGGCATTTTCTTGGGTGAGGCAGAAGCCTCGCGATAGGAATCTGGAAGTTGACCCCAATACTCGTCGACGTCCTCGACAGAGAATTGGATTACTGCTCCGCCGGGGGTTGCCGGACTAGTGTTAGTGGCTGAAGCAAAAACTGAAGAATCGAATACGCCAATTACGCTGCCATCAAACGACACTTCAAAATATCCTTCTTCAGCAGACAATGGCTTTGCTTCGGAGTTTGGAAGTTGATGGTAGAACTCCCATGAGGCTTCGATATTGCGGGTCAAGATGGTCAAATGATCGAATCGCATGATTGGCATAACCTTTCTCGCTGGGCCAAAGATTAGCTGCGATTATTCCAAATGCCCTTTGCCCGTGTGCGGTATTAGAAATCGAGGCTATTGGATTCTTCATGCGGTGACGTGGAGCCCTCAAGCAAAGGAACCAAAGCAAAGGCACCATTTGCGGGGCCTAGGATGAAAAACCCCAGGTGATTGCATGCGGATCTTTGCATAAGGTGTCAGTACTTTGGTTCCTTTGCGGCTGGGGGGCACTCGAGCTGGGCACCTCATCGAACGCCCATGGTCAACCGCCCCTAATCGAACTCGGGGGCCGCGAAACCGTCGTCCTTGAGCCACTCCACGTGCGGCGGGGTGTTCATTCCCCATTCCGTGCGGGCGAGCAGGAAAGCCTCTTTCACCTCGTCCTCGCCATAGCCGCCATCGCGCAAGAACTGACGGAAGCCGCGGGGGCCAGGTTCTTTGATCCACAACCAGACGTAGTCTTCCAGGGTGTGGTCGCCCAAGATGGCTTCCATGCCTTCTGGCAGAAGCTCACGCCCGGCGCGCACGCGCTCCTCCAAGTCAGCGTCGAAGAAGTCGTAGAGGTAATCCAGGCCGTCTTCCAGCTGGGCGTACTCATAGGCGTCCATTGATTCGCTCCTCTCGCCCTCATTCTTAGTCACGGATCAGCACTCCCCCTCAACTGTGTTTCTTTGCGCCGAGGGACATCCGGTCGACGTCGGCAAGCACTTCGTCCACAATCATCGGGTTGAATTCCCTATCGCGGCGCAGGCGCAGCAGCTCTTGTTGGGCGCCGGCGAGGGCTGTTCGCCGTGCCGCGAGGGCCACCTCACGGGCCTCGATGGCCATGCGCAGACGAGTTGTAGCGTCCTCACCGTCCTCGTCCTCACCGAGGCGGTCCTCAAACCATTGGGCGATATTTGCCGCAGTGTCGGGGTCCAGTTCCTCATACTTCGCGCGCATCGCAGCGATACCGGCTTTACGCGCGCGGGAGGTAATGGTCGCGCGCATCTTATCCGTGGCTGCCTGCGAATACGTAGTGAGGTCGAGCTGACGCATAAGCCACGGCAGCAACAGGCCGGGAATCACCATGGTCATGAGCAGCACCACGAGGGCGATAACGGTCAACTCGTTGTAGAAGCTCAAACCACTCGGAACAGACAGAACCAGCGCAAGAGTCACCAAACCGCGCATGCCAGACCACGTCATAAGCAGCACTTCTTGCAGGCGCAGCGGCGCCAGGCGTGGCTTCCCGCGGCGCCTATTAATGCGGTAGAAGGCGTACATCCACACCAAGCGCACGAGGAAGGCAACAACAGACAGGATGACGCCGATGATGACCGCGTGCCAGAGGTCCGAGCCCGCGGCGTCGATGGCACTGAACACGGTCAAGCCAATGAGGCCGAAGGCCACACCCGTGAAAAGCAGCTCGACGGTCTCCCAGAATGACTGGCCGGAGAGGCGGTCCTCCGCTTGAATCGGTGCGCGGGAGTGCAGTTCCACCGCGGCAATCACCACCGCGATGACACCGGAGGCGCCGAGCTCCTCCGCAGCGATATACACGGCAAAAGGAATCACCCACGTCAAGGCGTTGCGAGCGACAACCTCGTGAACCGCGCCGACGAACCACGAAGACACGCGCCCCACGACGAGCCCGAGGATGGCGGCTACAGCCGCGGAGTAGAGGAAACGCGTCACCGCTTCCCCGGCGTGCATCTCACCCGAACTCGTCACGGCTTCCAGGGCGAGGTGGAAGGCCACAATAGACGCGGCATCATTAAACAGGCCTTCGATCTGCAGCACGGAAATGATGCGCCGTGGGATACCGGCAGGTTCTGCCACAGCCTCGACGGCCACCGGATCCGGCGGGGCAATCGCGGCGCCGATAAGGATGGCTGCAGCTAGCCCCAAGCCCGGCATGAATGCGCGAGCGGTGAATCCCACCGCAAGGGTCGTAGCCACCACAAGCAGCACGGACAGAGCCAGGATGGTCATCCACTGCTCACGAATAACACCCCACGATGTTCTCCTTGCCAGCGCCCACAGCAATGGCGGCAAGAAGATCGGAAGAATGAGGTCGGCGGGTACGGCGAACTCGAATGTGCCATTCGAAAAAGTGGCGTATACCGAAACCGCCACCGCCGTGAGGATGGTCAGAAGCGCTGGCCAGGGAAGCCCGAGCTTGTCCCCCACCGCCATGACAATAACGGTCAACAGCATCAGGCCAATAAGGACAAATAAAACTTCCATACGCGCTTCTTTCCCCGTTTAAGTTTTTCTGTTCTCAGACTACCGTTGTGCAGACGGCGAGGGAGAGCAGTTACACAGCGCCATCCCAGACGAAGGCCTCCCGCGATAGCTTCTCCGGCTGAAACTGTTGGCACAGCTCCTGTACGGAAGAAGCCTCATACCCTAAGGATTGGGCCAAGAGCTTGACGACGTCCCCCGCATCCCTACCGTGCCCCTCAATCAGCTGACGCAGGGTCACCGCCCCATCGCGCTTGGACAAACGCACGCCCTCAGCGTTGAGCACGAGCGGCACGTGAACGAACTCCGGCTCCGGATAGCCCAGCTTGTGCGCCAAGTATGCCTGACGCGGGGCAGAAGACAGGAGATCATCGCCGCGCACGATCTGATCGACGCCTTGGAAGGCATCGTCGACAACAACCGCCAGGTTATAGGCCCAGTCCATGCCCTGGTTCGGATCCGCCGGGGGCTGGCCGCCGCGGCGCAGGATGAAGTCATCCACCTCCCCGGTGTACTCGCCGGCGAGGTCGTCGTGGATGGTGAAGGAGGAAGCGTCGGCACGCAGGCGTATGGCTGGCACGCGGTTTTGGGCGGCGAGTTCGGCGCGTTTGGCGGCCCGCTGATCGTCGCTAAGCTCGCGGCACGTCCCCGGGTACTGCCCAGGGATAGCATGCGGCGCGCGGGAGGCTTCCTGGATGTCCTTGCGCGAGCAATAGCACTCGTAGGTAGGAAGCTGCGCCAAGGCCTCCTCATAAGCCGCGTAGCGATCCTGCTGGTAGATGACTTCCCCGTCCCAGTCCAGGCCGAGCGCGGCGAGGTCCTCCAGCTGGCGCTGCGCCGCCTCCCGCGAGGAGCGCTGCGTGTCAATGTCCTCCACGCGTACAAGGAAGCGGCGCCCGCTACTCCGGGCGTAGAGCCAGGCCAGCAACGCCGTGCGCAGGTTACCCAGGTGAAGATCGCCGGACGGGCTCGGGGCGTAGCGTCCGGCGGGGCTAAGAGAATCCATGGCCACCAGTCTACGAGGAGCCCCGCGCGCACCGGAGTCCTCTACTAGACTCTCCCCCATGGCTTCTGATGCGACGTATCCCCTGCTTGATTCTGCCGACGCCGAAAAAATGCTCGCCTATGCGCGCGCCCAGGCTCCCGGGCTTTCTCTTCCCACCGATGAGTCCGCCCACATTGATGAGCAGATTAGCCGAGTACTCGCAGATGATACTTTCCTAGGCAGCCTGGAAGATGCCGTTCCCGCCGCCCTCTATTTGGAGGCCCGGGAGACCCTCCGCGTGGCCGCCGGCACCATCAAGAACGTCGACGATTCCTTCACCATTGCCGCACTCGGCGCGCTGACCGGACAGCCATCGCTGGTGGCCGCAGGCTATACCCGCGTCGCCCGCGCATGGATGGATCACAACGACACCGAGGAAGCAGAGAAGTTCGCCGCCAAGGCAGCCGCGGCTGGCGATGACACGGCGTTGAATGAGATTGCCGCCGCCCGCATCGCAGCAAGCCACAAGGACTTCTCCGAGTCCGCCCCCGCCAGCGTGGATGCTTCAGCCGACGCCAATAGCCCATCCTCGAGCTTCGGCAACAACGTCTCGCTGGCTGAGCTCCAAGAGCGCCTCGAATCCGCCAAGAGCGGCGAAGCGAAAACACACGCTGCTGAATTCGTGGCTATCAACGACGCCGTGACCGCAGGAGAATTCGACGGCGCAGGGTCCACGATGGGTGACATCCTCCGCACCATCCTCGAATCCGCCGTGGGCGCGCTGTGGGCATCAGGCTCTGCCGCCGACTGCGAGCGCGTTGCTGCGCATTCCTTCACCATCCTGTCCAACGCGCGCGCGGATGAGGAATACCAGCAGCTCCCGGCACCGATGCTGGCCCGCTTTTACAGCGATGCTGCACAGCACTCCGCTGCGGATATGGAGCAACGCGTGGCCTGCTTCGCCGCTGCTGCCCGCGAGTATCAGCGCTACGGAGACCTCGACGGCGAGCTCCGTTCGATCCTCAAGACCGTGACCCTCGACGTGCAACACCGCGCCCCTGAGGAAGCCTATGACATCCTGGCCTCACGCTACGTGGATTCGCTCAAGCTCAAGAGCCTTCCCGTGTCCGCTAAGTGGACCGTCCTGTACTCCGAGAGCCTGCGCTCGCAGGCGCAGGACATGTATAAATCCACCCAGGTTCTGCTCGACTTCTTAGAGCGCCATCCCGCCTCCGAAGCCACGACGCCCTCTGAGCACAACGCCATGGCGGAAGTTGCTGAGCTTCTGGGTGATCGCTACACCTCCGCCGACGCGGCCGAGCCTGCGCGCAAGATGTACCACTTTGCGTTCAACCTCTTTGACGCAGCCGGCAATTCCCGCGCGCTCGAGGAACTACGCAAGAAGGCCTAGGCCCCGCGATGCACGAGGCCTAGCCTAGTCACGCTTGGCCACCGAACCACTGCCGGTTCGCCGGCAGCCACAGCAGCACAATGACCACCGCCGAAGCGATCGACGCGGGCATGACCGAACTTACCGGGATGAGCAGCACCACGATGGCGCTGATAACGGTCAACGCAATTCGAGCGGACTGTTGTGCATGCAGCACATAGGTGGTGAGAGCACACACCAAGAGAACCAGTACGGCAAGTAACACGCCCAGCTCAGTGGAAAGCTGGTCCGTGCGGGTTACCGCCGCCGGACTGTTCTCAAAGGCAATGAGCCGGCAGATGTTGTAGACGGTGTAGCTCGTGATGAAGACCTCCAGCACCGCTGCGATCTTCAACGGCCACGGGGCCCATTGCGCCTTCATATCGGCCGCGCGGCGGGCCTGGCGGACGGTGTCGCTGACCTGCCCATAGCGATAGTCCGGCGCGGGTGCGGCAGGCGAGCCTGGCTGTGGGGTTCCTGGGGACTGCGGGTTGCCGAAGGTCATGACACATCCTCAGCAAAGACGCTGCGTTGACTCAGCAACCAGCGGATGGGATCCAGAACGCGATAGGGCGCAATACCGCTGCGGGCTAGCTGGCGGCCCGTCGGGGCCTCACCCAACGCGGAGGTCACGAAGAAACTACCGCCACTCGGCGCTGCCGAATAGATCTTGTTGATGAGGTCGTTGGCACCCAAGAAGCGCAACAGCGATTCGGCTTCGAGGTGAACCATCCAGCGGTCCGAATCGCGGAAATTCCACCCGGTATCCCGGCGGAAGGCGGAGCCGCGGTTGGCCATGAGCTTCTTCCAGCGCACGTCATCAACTTGTTCCAGCTTCTGCACCGTGTCGAACTTCGAGATTGTCACGGCCAGCGGCGGCGGAGTATCCGTGTCGAGCAACGCCAGCAGGTTATCCAGCACCCTCAGGGAATCCGCACCGAGCTCACCAATATTGGGGATCAGCCCGTGGATAAAGTCTTGAATCTGCTGCACGCGCAGCGGGTCAAAGAGGAAGATCACCAAATCCGCGTGGGAGAAGAACGCAAGATTCTCGCGGTCGGCTTCGTTCTCCGGCGGGTTCTCCAAATCCTCGCCCGCAACGTCGCGGAAGACCAGGTAATTCATTCGCTCAAAGCCCTGTTCATCGGGCCACTTGCCGAGCTCAAAAATCAGCGGATCGCGCTGGTAGGCGTCGGTAGCCACCGCGCTCGGCGTGGGGTCCATGGCCCGCATCTCCTCAAAGAGCGGCTTTTCATATACCTCCGCGTAGCGCTCCCGGGTGGATTCATCCGCCGCTTGCACGGAGCGGTTGTGTTTGTGCGCCAGCTGCTTGAGCTGCTTAATCATCACCGCGGTATACAGCGACTTACCGGAGTTACGCGCGCCCGCCATGGCAACGCAATGCGTCACGGCGTCGGTCCATCCCTGCGGCAACTCCCGGTTGGTGTACGGGCTCACCGTCACACCATCCTCGAGCGGTTTAAAGGTCCACGGGCAACGTGCCTGGGTCATTAGTTCCTCTCCTTCAGCATGGCGGTGACGCGGTCAGTCAATTCCGAAAGCTCAGTGTTGGCTCCGGATTCGAGCTGCTTGACGACGTCCCCGTCGATCACCGCATAGGCCACATGAGCCGGAGTCCCGTTGATGCGCGCGAGCTCGAGCTCCTGGCGGCCGATGGCGCTGGTGATGAGTACAACGGTGGGCACCTGGGTCTCCAGCATGGAGGCCACGGGAGAATCGGTGACGTAGATGACCAGCGAGGACGTGGAGGTGAGAGTCGGCAAGCGCCACGGCCGCTGGCCTACGCGCTCCGCTCCACTATCAATCACACCCGCGATGAAACGGGTGAGCTCATCCACCTTATGGGTCTCGATGCTGTCCTGCCCGTCAGTGGCGCGGAAGTGCCGGAAGGCATCCGAGAGCGCATCGATGTACTTAGCGGCCGCTTCAATGATCTTCGGAGTGACGTTGACCTGCATGGAGGCAGAGCCATCGATGACCACGGTGACTTCATCGAGGCCAGCGACATCCAGCTCCGCGCGGCGCATCTTGGAACGCACCTCGCGGGCGGAATCTGTAATTCCGGCGCCCTCGGTCGTGCCGAATGCTTCCAAGAGGTAGCTCCCAGATTCCGGGGTGACCTCGGCGAGGCGTTCGGCGGAGTCCTCGGCGGCGTCGATAAGCACGCGCGGGAACGTCACCGAATCACCGGCGTTGCTTACCGTCAGGCGCACCTCGCTGCGCAGGCCAAAGGTCCCATTCCGCTTGGGGCGTACGACGATGGTGGCGCGCTCAGGCAGGGAGTGCACCATGATGGAGAGGTCGTGGACGCGCACGGCATCAACGCCTTCTCCCATAATCGCCAGCTCCATCGAGGCGCCGCCAGTTCCCATCTCGAAGGCTTCAACGCGCAGGATGCCGTCTGAGCCGATGCGGCGGGACTCTCCGTCCCGCAGTGTGTATTTAGCCATGACGTTTCTTCCCTTCTCTTACCTTCCGTGGAATCCCATGTTTCGACCGTGTTCGCCTAGTCCTCCGTGAACTGCTCCACGGTGCTGCCACGCTGTATGCTGCGCAAAATGCGATGGGGCGGGTTGCTGCTGCGCGCGCGCCGAGCGCTCCGCGAGCAACTGTGTCGTGCGGTCCAGCACCATGGCGACGCGCCCCGTGGCATAGCGCTCGCAATGCTCCGGCACGAATGTTCCTGCAAAATGCATAGCGGTGAGGTGCGCGATGTGCTCGAGCTCGCGGTCCTCCCAGAGCCGCAGCGCATCCTCTGCCAGGAGGTTGAAGTCCCGCGGGAAATAGAACACCCAAGAGGCAACGATTGCGGACATCAGTAACTTGTCCAGCCCCTCACCCAACGAGTTTCTGTCGAGGTAAGCCAACTGGATGGCGCGTCCGCGGTTGGTATCAAGGTGCTCGATCCACCAGCGCGGATCGAATTCCTTGAGCCTATGCCATTCCTCGGCGCTGAGCCCGGGAACGCTAGCGTTGCCGCCCGACGACACTGCCGGCTGCGGATGTGCTTCTTCAGCTGCTGGTGCGGCTTCTGCACTTGGCGACGGCGCCGTTTCTACTGTCGTGGCGAAAGGGTTCTCCTGCGACGTACTCGGCGCGGGGGTATCGAGGGGATTCGGCGGAATACCCGCAGGGCCATGACCCGGGGCCGCAAAAGGCGAGGCGTCTGGGATAGGCGCTCCAAAATCAGCTGGGTCTTCGCCCCAGGAGTCGTCGAAGCTGAGTGCTGCACTCTTCTCAGGCTTGCTGGCTGTTGCAGCGCTCTCTTCCGGTTCCTGTGCTGCACCCGTGCGCTGCTCGGCCTGCTCGTGCTGCGACTCCGGGGCCACGGCCTCAGTTTCTTCCGCAGCACGTGCTTCGTACGCGCTGACATCGGGCAGGGCCTCATCAAGTGCAAACACGACTGGATTGCCGGGGATCGCGGTTTCCTTAAGACGCTGCTTCTCGCTAGGCGGTACCACGAGCATGGTGGACGTACTCAGCGGAAACTCGTTGATGGCGGCGGCCTTCTCAAAAGTGGAGAACCCGAAACCATCTTCACTCACCTCGCGGGCGGTGGCGGCGATCCACAGCGCCGCCTGATTATCAGGCGCCACGAGAATCACCAGGCCATTGCGGGAATTCAAAACCGTCGCCATGGCGGTGACCAACGCACGATTGAAGGTGGGGTTGGGGTTCGGGGTTACCGCCTTAAACGGTGCGGGCAGCTTTTCTGGGCGACGGAATTCGCCATCCAGAAACTCCTCCAGCAACACATCCGAGTGCAGCGGACCGCGCGCCGAGATCTTTTCCGGAATCTGGACTTTGTCCACCTCGTAGATGGAAAAAGGCGCTGGGATATCGGGAGAAAACAGGACCGTCGCCGGCGCTGGCGGAGTGCCCGTGCGCGAAATGGACGTGTAGGTGAAGACGTTTCCGCCGCGGCCTGTCGCATCTAGGCCTGCGGGGACGGAGACCATAGTGACCCACTTTTCCGCCTCAGGAGTGAGAGCAAAAACCGCTGTGCGGCGGACCAGCTCCGCGCGCTGCTGGGCGGAAGGGAAATCCGGTATCGTCGTGCCGTTGTTGAGCGAAGTCGGCACGAAGGACACCAGCTCAGCCAGCTCCTCCTGGGTAATATCGCCGGCCTTCTGGCCCACTCCCCAACCACCGGCACGGCCATTGGCGCGGGAAAAAGATGCATAGCTAAAGGCACCGCCCATAACTACTGGCCTCCTTGGAAGTACTGGTCTTGAGAATAATCCTGGCCATAGTTGTGCTGGTCATAAGCGTTGGGCTCATATCCTTGTTGGCCGTACTGCGGGTCATAGTTGGGAGCTTGGTTCTGCACGGGTGGGGGCAGCATCAATTTGTAAGACACATCGCCTTCCACCACCACGGCTTTATCCAATGCACTCAACGTGGAGGAGGCATCGCTGTAGCTCTCCGAGAAACTACTAAAGACGTCCTCACCGCCGAAGCTGTCGAAAGAGGTATCAACCTGGCTATCAAAGCCTTCGACGGCGAACAGACGGATGAATCCCCTACGTTGAATTCGCTCGCCTACTGACACCGTGAAATCTGGGTACTGCCCGCGCATCGGGCCCAGTCCTTGAGCCACGTGTGTGGTGCTCTGCAGGTTGGTCTCCACAATGCCGAGTGCCTCGCCGTCTTCGGGGAAGAGCGGCAGGCGGTCAGCACGGTAGACCACCTGGCAGGAGAACTGGCGCTTGTCGCCGTTGCCCAAGCTCCAGAGGAACACCCCGATCTGGCCCTGAGCGTAATCAACCTCAAAGTCATAGGTTACTGGGCGCAGGCCTTCGTACTGAATCACGCGTTCATCGCCCTCAGTGCGTTTGCCCGCGAAGACTGCATAAGGCTTCAGGCGCACGGTATCGCCGTGCTGATCGAGGTGCAGGCGGATTCCTCCTTGAAGGTCGTAATCCTCCTCGCGGATCTGATCGTGCTCGCGATTAGTGGAGTACTCCACTGCCGTCGCGCCCTTCGGCCAATCAAATGTAATGAGCTGGCTGTCCACGCGCTCGATGAGACGGAACTGGTCATCCTCAATGGACTGCACGCGCTGCAGCACTTTGGATTCGCCCACCCAGGCATCCGCGTCGTTAAAGTTCACCGGGGTGATGTAGACCTCGTACCAATCCGGCGGCCACGGCACCGTGGTGGTTTGGAAAGAGCCCGGTTCAGACACTCCACGGGTCTCACTGATGGCGCTCGATAGCGCACTTTCGACGTACGTCTTTGGCACCGCGGACGTGCGAAGGTCCGCCTGCGGGGCGTTGGGTGTCAGATAGATCTTTACCTCGCCGGTCTTGGGCGAGTACCAATCAACTTCGATGCTGTCTTGTCCGTATTCGCTGCGGCGCTCACAGCGTGAGAGCTCCAGCTTCTCCAGCTCGCTGGCAAGTTTCACGGAGCGTTGGACGGCGACTTCGTCCTGGCTCTGCTCGGTAGCGCCGTGGAACTCCGCTTGGCCTAGCAACGAGATGACGACGGTCTGCCCGGCTTCCTGCACCGGAATGGTGGCCTTGCGCCCACTGCTATCCACGTCTTGTTCGAAGCGCGGGGAGAGCTTTTCCTTCTCGCTGTCCCGGCAGGCATAAACCATGGCGCTCGAGTGCCCCGGTAACAGGTCCCAGGACACCTGGATGGCTCCCTTGATGGTGGATACCTGGACGTTCACCGGTGGGAAGACCACACCCGTGTCTCCCATGAATACCGGTTGGCTATTGATGAGCTCGCGAAGATCCCGGCCCTTGTACGCCCACACCGCGTAGTGGCGCAGACCTGCCTCGCCCGGGGTGTGATCACGGTAGGCAGTTCCTTTTGTGTAAACGAGGGTGTCACCGGCATCCGGGGAGGCCACCATTTCTGAATCATCGGCGACTACCCGGTAGAACACCACCTCTTCCGGCGAGTGCTCAAGCTCAGGCCACCACAGGCGCACCGGATGGCGAAGGTCGGTATCCTCCGGCTCCGGTTCTGGTTCGATGCCATAGCCAAAGTCCTCGTGAGAATCCTGCGCCAGCGCGTCCTCTTGCGGCACCTCAACCTCAAATTCGATGCCGGGAGCTTCCCAGTTCGGGTCTTGGCGGAACTGATACTCCGCCTTAATCCCAAAGCCCGGGATAGTGATGTAGTCCTCTTCGTTGACCTGGGTCTTCTGCTCTTCCTCGGCCTGCAGTGCCTCCCACTCGGCAAAGAAATCATGCGGCTGTGCCGCTGGCTGTGCCGGTTCTGGTTGAGGCGCGGAGCCTGCCTGCGCCACGCCACCTGCTGCGGTACTAGCTGCAGCGGCACGTTGTGCCTGTTCCCGCTGGCGGGCTTGTTCTTCGGCTCGCGCTGCTTTTTCCTGTGCCGCACGTTCCTGCGCTGCCTTTTCCTGTGCCGCGCGTTCTTGCGCGGCACGTTCCTGCGCGGCACGTTCTTCCTGGGCCACTGCGGCGTTGCGCGCCTGTGCGCTCAGCTCTGGGTGGGCCACCTCTTCGCCGTTATACGCGGCGGCAATCTGTTCGGCGAACTGCCTAAACGGCGCCGATACGGCCGCGCGCACATCATCGGCGTTCACGCGCTTGAGCTGGTGCAGGGACTTAAGCTCGCTCAGCGGCATATCCGTGATCGAAGGTTTCGGGTTGTGTGTCATCAACGTTCCTTAAGGAGGTCTCGTCAGAAAGTTTCGTCGAGGTCTGAGAGGTCCGGTGCCTCCGGCCGACCAAACGGCGGCTGCGTAGTCGGTCCTTGGTTATCTCCCTGCACCGGCGATTTAAAGCCCATGTGGTCCATGTCATCCAGGTCGTCGAGTGAAAGATCCGCAGGATTCACAAAGGACGGGGCATTCGACGCCGCGTCGGGAATCAGGTACTTGAAGTCAGTGATCTTTCCGTACTGCACCACCGTCACAGAGCGCGAGAGCTGGCTGGTCAGCGCGGTCTGGCTGTCTACCTCGACGATGCGTGTGCGGGAGCCATCGATTTCGGTATATCCTTCAGCACCACCAGCGTTGGTCAGCGCGTTGGAGCTAAAGGCCTGGAGGGCTCCCTTTTCCTGGTTCATGCCGTCGAGGAACTCGGCGGTGCTCTGAACGCGGCTTCCGCCTTCCTCGCGGAAGGTGACGCGGCTGAGGTATTGCTGCAGGCTGCGGGTCATGCGCGGATCCGTGATGACCTTCTGCCATTCCTGCTGCTTGTGATCGCGGTCCTGCATGTAGGGGTGGTCAAGGCTGCGGGACAGTTTATCCAACGCAGTGCTGGAGCCGAGGCCGGCCATTCCCCACATCTCATTAAGCGCCACAGCCGAGTGGCCGGTGCGGTTGCGCTCAAAGGTGTCATTCATGTCATCGAGCAGTGACTTAAGCGAGCGGTGTGCCCACTCCGTTTGGAAAATATGGGAGCGGATTTCATCCGTCATGCGCACGGCATCGTCACGGTTGAGCACGGCCTGGGCAATGCGGGCGTTCTCCGGAAGACCCGACTGCGGCGTCCGCAGGTGATCGCTCGACGTTTCCTTACGCCCAAAGGGCGCGTAAATCGCGCGACCCAACAACGCCGACCAGCTCAGGAACTGGTTATAGGCGTTGGAGATGCGGGAGATCTCCGCAGAGGCCGTGGCCAGATTCTGCGCGGCGATCTCTTGGTTGCGGTTCAGCAGCTTTCGCCGCTGCACGTAGTCGAAGATCTCACGCTGTGCCTTGGTAAAGACCGCCCAAGAACACACGAGGAAAAGAAGGACAGCCACAATGATGCCCACGACGTACCACGGCCAGTCGAACCACTGAAGGTACTCACCCAGCGGCAAGTCCGGGTTATAGCGGCCGGCCACCATGTAGGTCATCAGGGCAAGCACCACGAAGAGGACGATCCACATCGTGCGCAGCTTCCGGGTCAGCGCTTTGTTCTCCGCGTTGAAGTCACGCGCTTGGAAGCTATTGGCCAACTCTTGCAGCTCGCGCGCCTTGGCGTGGGCGTCGCGGTACTTCTGCTGGGCGTGCCCCAGCTTCTCCCACAGGCCCTGGCCTACCTTCCACGCGAAGGTGGTGCTGTTCTTCGCTCGCCAGGAGGCAAACTCGTGCTTCTTGCGGCTGACCGCTTCATTGCGGGTCTGCTGACTGGTGTACTCGATGTCGGCGGCAAAACGCTCAGCGCCTACCGGATCGAAAGGCGCGACGGTTGCTTGGGACTCGTGCGTATAGCCCAACGTGCTGGTCATGAGTGGATGGAAGCCCTCAAAAGAAGCGCTGACATCCTGCACGGACTGGCCACTGTACTGCACGATGTACATGTTGCCCTGGTTATTGCGCAGGCCCTTGGTATCGATGCTGTCGCGCCAGGAACCGTCGACAAGCCCCAAGGCGTAGTCGTGGTAGGCCTCCCACGTGCGCGAGAGCTGCGGTTCCTGGCCCAAGGAAAAGTGCTGTTCCCGGGCGACTCGCATGGTGTGCTCACTGGCTTGACGCAGCTCGTCGACGCTCGTTGCGCCACTGCCCTTGCCGGAGTGCCCAGCCAAGACAACCTCCACGCTGGAGTCTTGGCCATAGAGCATCTTCTGCAGGAAGGTAGCGGCGTTCTTGTTCATCGCACCGCGCTGGCCCTCGACCCAATCCTGCGGCTTGCCCACCACAGTAGACCAGTACAGACGCAGATTATCCTTCAGCGCCGCCCAGCCGCTGACCTTGTGAGATTGCAGCTCCTCATAAGCGGTCGGAGCGCTCACCAACGGGGAAATCTCCTGGTTGATGAACATCTGGGCGCACTGATCCGTCAGCTGTTCCGGATTGGCGTAGTGCACGGCGCGCGAAATGTTATTGACCTGCGGTTGCGGCAAGCGCTGGCTGGGATCGAAGACGGCCTTCCTGACCTTGTCCTCGATATCACTGGCATCGATGGTGCGATGGAAGGCGCGCACGAGACGGAAGCGCTGCCGGTCACCTGTTTCGATGACGCGGTGAGTTTCTGGATCCAACACGGCCGGCTCGGGCATCCCGCGCCATAAACCAAAGATGCTGGCTACGGCCGGGGCTGCGAACTGGGCAAGCTCGAAGCCATCTGCGGTGCGCTTGATCGGGCGAATGCGCGAGGAGGCTGGGGTCCCGCCCTCTTCTGGGGAGAGCACGAGGTTGCTCCATCCCTGCAACGGAGCGATGTCCACACTCTCGCGCGGAAGGGCTGACAACAACAGGCGCACGCGCAGGTTGGAGGCCTGAATCAGGCGCTGGTCGACGGCCCCGACCCACTCCGTGAGCTTGTCGACGTCCTGCGGTTGTTCCGCATCCATCGGGTCAATGGTGGCGAGGAGGACGTCCCCGCTGAAGCTGCGGAGGGCCTCGTCGAGCGTCGACAAGCGCGCCGTGCCCTCCTCCGTAAAGGAGCGCACAACAGCTCCGCTCGTGGGGTGGGCATAGTCGATCCAGAGGAAGTCCTGCAGCAGGCCGACCGCACGCAAGTCACAAAGGCGGGAGCGGATGTCATCCGCGGTGGCGCCGTGTCCGAAAATAATTACGTTCGTCATTAGAAGGTGTCATCCAGGTCGTTGAGGTTGAATTCCGGAGCGAGGTCCTGGCCAAAGCCAGAATCGGAGCTGCGCACCTGCGGGGCAGGCTGGGCGACGGGGTTCTCCGCCACCGTCTTGGCCTGATTCAGGTAGTTGCGGATGACCGGGACCATCTCGATGACGTCTAGCGCCAAGTCACGGTAGTACGGCGTATGCGAGGCGACTTCGCGGGAGCGTATCTCCGCAAAGGGCTTTTCCTTACGACCCTGTCCCGGCAAGGAGTTGGTGTGGCCCGGCACAAAGTGGTCCGCACCGCGGGCGAACTTATCCAGCTCCTCCACGAAGGATTCATAGCGGTCTTGGATGGAGGTACCCATAACACCGCGGTTCGGGGCTTCACCGGAAGCCAAGAACTGCGCGAGGCGGTGAACCACCGGGTGCGTGGACGCACCGGAGTGGGCGAAGTCTAGGCCGTCGTCGAAAAGCCCGCGCAACAGCTGGTACGGGTAGAGCGAAGAGGCAAAACCATAGTGTCCGGTTTCCTGCACCTTCGCGTAGGCGATAAAGATGGACTCCAAAACCGAAGGCATCCAGTCAGACTTCTTGATCATGCGGCGCGGCGAGATAAGCAGCGGATCCGGGAAATCAACCCAACCATTCACGCCACCATCCGTGTCATCGAAGATGTGGGCCGCCGCATTGGCTGCATCGGCGTTGGAAATGTAGACGCGGCCGGTAATGCGTCCGATGATCCAGCCGGCCACCATGGCCTGGCGCTCCGTCTTCGTCAGTGGCAGGGCTGCTGGCAGCGGGCGGGTGCGGCGCTCCGACCACCAGGAACCGTCGAAATTGTCCTGCTTCTCGATGTCCTTGGCGATGTAGTTAAACATGGAGGAGAAGACGATCGGCGAGTAGTTGGGGTAGGAACCGAAGATCTCGATGTGCTGCACATGGTCCGACATGTTCAGCGAGTTGCGCAGAGCCACCGTGGAAGGCCCGTCAATCTCCGGGCGGCTGAGCACCGACTCCAGCTGGGAGGCGATGCCGGTCTCCGCAGAGCCCAGCTCCGCAAACGGGATATCGGAGAAGGAGTAGGTGTACTGCACGGACTTGCCGTGGATACGCTGAACCATGTCATCGTTGACGGCAGCCAAGGGGCGGGCATAGCTCAGCGCAAGCTGGAATGCCTCGACGAACCGGCGCTGACGCTGCGCGTGCTCGACCTCGTTGATATCCGGGGTAAGGGTGAGGTAGCGGCGCAGATCCACCGAGTTGAACTTCTGGAACTCATAATCACGGCGATTAATCCACTGGCGCGAGCGCTCCAGCAAATCAGTTGGGCGAATCTTGGCGCGGTAGTGCGCGCGCTGGGATTCGCGGGATTCACCGCTTTGCGGGTGGCGTGAGAGGTACTTGGACACCCAGCCAGCACGGTTGGAGTAAGCATCATTGGTGCGCTTCTGCGGGGCCAGGGTGTCATTCGGCGCCTGGGCCGCATCGAGTGATTCCCATTCACCGCGGATGACCGCACGAACCGCAAAAGGATAAGCCTGCTCGTAGTTGGTGACATCCGAGGTGGACTGCTGTCCCTGGATGGTACGCAGCATCTGGTCACGGTAGTCCGAGATGAAGCTGTTGACGTCGGTCAGCATGATTTCGTTCTCGGCGCCCTTGAAGCGGGTTTCCACGACCTCATCGAGCTCCGTCGGCCACGAGTTGACCTCGTCAGTGCGGACGTCAGCCAACTTGTTGGTCTCCGGGCGCTTCGACACGGCCTTCTCCAGCACCGCGTGGGCATCTCCCAGCTCGCGCTTGAGGTGGAAGAGGTTCTCATCGGCGTAGTCCTGCAGGACATCCTTGAGCAGGTGAGCGATAGCCATGAGGGCGTAGCTGTAGAACTGGTTGAAGTACAGGCCCATCAGAGCATTGACCGTAGGAGTCGGGTCCGTCATCTGGCCCTTGCCGGTCAACGGGCTGAGGATAGGGTCCGCGCCTTCTGGCTTCGCCAGCACGCGGGTGTTCTGGTAGTAGCCGGAGTATTCGGAGAGGCGCGGCAGGAGGCGGTCGGAGTTGGTGAGCACGTCCGTGATCTTGGAGAGCATCTCGCGTACATAGGGCACGCCCACCGCAGCGAGCTCTGACTCCACGGTGGCGAGGACACCATCGCTGAAGAAGTTGGCGTAGCGGTAAACAATGTCATAGGCGGCATTGTTCAGAACAGATGCGATGGCCTGTTCATTGCGAGGATCGGCCATGTTGCCCTCGAACTCTTCACGCCATTCGTTGACGTTACGGCCCTGGCCCACCGGAATGAAGTTCTGCAGGTGCTTCGCAGCACTATCCGCGGCCTGCTGGGCCTGGCCACCAAAGACGCTGTTGAGCCAATTCCACACGCTGCCGCTATCAATCTGGCCGCCTTGTGCCCAGGAAGGATCAAGCGTCATAGAGCTAAAAGCGTTAGGCAGCCGCTCTTCCAGCTTCTTAGCAATCTGCATCTCACCGGCCTCGGGGTTCTGCGGGTCGAGGTGCCCGTTGAAGAGGCGCTCGAAGGCGCTGCGGGCAAGACGCTGGGAAGAGTATTCGGCAAAGCGGTCGCGGCCCATCGAAACCTGGGCATAACCCAGCGAACCCCAGGGCAGGCGACCCCACGGCGTCCCGTCTGGGCGATCCCAGCCGAAGAAGCGGCGGCCGCCGTCACCGGCCGGAGTGTTAGTCAGCGCGTAGGACACGAGGTTATCGCTGGCCTTGGTGGAAGCCATCAACCCCGCCAACGCGCGGCCCAGGCCGCGATAGATGGACATGGCGGAACCATCGCCGAAACGAGCGCTGGTGGTACCCATCTTGGAACCGATGGGGAAAATACGGCCGAAGGTCTGCCCCTCCGGCGGGGTGCCCATGTCAAAGGCTTCAAAGATGGCGCGGTCATGCTCATAGGCATTACCCATTTGCGCGGCGACGACCTCACCGAACATAGCCAGCGAGTTCGGCCATGCACCGGCCATGTCATCCGCCTTGTTATCGGCGAAGATCTCCGGGGTGTACATGAAGATGAGGGTGCCTTGTGGGTTCACATTCGGGATGGTGGTGAGCACGCGGCACACGTCCAGGAACATCGAGGCGCCCGCGCCACCCGCCATGGAGGAGACAACGAGGACAACCGGCTGGGAATCACCGGTATCAGAATCCAGCTTGGTCTGTTTGTAGTTAAGGCGGTTGAGCTCCTGGATTGCCTCCTGTGTGAACATCTCATCCACCGCTTCCTTGAGCGACTGGCGGATCTTCTTGAGATTCGGCAGCGTCAGCATGCGGCCAATCGCGCGATACTGGCCGGCACCATCAGCCAGCTTCACGTCGTTGGTGGAGGGGTTACGGGTGGCCCACGTTGCAATCTCACCGAGCTTGCCAGCGCGCCCCAAGGTGCTGGACACGCCTTCGTCGAAGGAGTTGTAGTTCTGGCGGGCACCAATGCCTACGTAGTGACCACCGTTCTGGGTAACATTCGGCAGCTTCTGCGGTCCAGCCTCCTCTTCGAGCGGCACGTCGATGTTGACGAACTGCCATGCCTTGGGCAGCTCGGTCATGTCCGGGTCAATGCTTCGCAGCTCGGCCTTGAGCTGGTCCATCATGAACGCCAGTGTCTTGGCGCCGGAGCCACCGCAACCGACGACGAGGAACTTCTTCATCTTTAACTACCTTTCGAAGGGGTTCGCTTCTGTGCTGTTTATGGCTGTTGTGTACTGCTCTACCGGCTTAGCCCTGGGAGCCGAATCCCGGGCTTGGGGGCCAGCCGCCGTTGGTACCAGGGTTACCAGGATTACCCGGGCGCTGCTGGCCTGGTTGCCCAAAGCCAGAGTCCCCACCAAAGCCAGTGCCACCGCCAAACCCGGTGCCACCGCCAACATTTGGCGTTCCGCCGAAGCCGGGGCGTCCCGGCCCGTTCGCACGCCCTTGCTGGCCGTGAAGTGACGGGCCGGAAGGCTGGGACTGGCCGAATCCACCAGGTTGCGGAGCACCCTGCTGCGGTCCACGTTGCGGCGGCGGACCGCTCGGCGGCTGGGAGCCAGGCTGGTTCTGCTGGACCGGCTGCCCCGGTTGGCCGGACTGCGGCGGTGTCTGTGCCTTGTCGGGCTTCTCGGCTGGGAATTCGACTTGGTCAAAGAGTTGCAGGGCCTGGCGGCTGATCTCCTTCGACATCTCGTCATACGCGCTGGCCTGGGCCAGCGTATCGATGGTCATGACAATCTCACCGGAATCGCGGTCCTTCTCGTTGCCCACGAAGAACCACGTGTTCTGCACCGCAAGCGGCAGAACTGCCCGGCAGCCGGACTTCTTGTCCTTGCCGGAAATGGTGCCATCGCGCTGGACCTCCACGTGGGCGGCGGTAAACGGGCTCAGCCCCATCTTTACCTTGGCGTCATTGCTGCCCAAGCGAGCAGAGCGTCCGGTAGTCTCCACCGGAACAGCGCCCTGGAACTCTTCCTTGGACACCGCGAACGGGCGGCCATTGTCGGTGCGCACGAGGTTAGCGCCCTCGCGGCGTACCGGGATGGTCTTCGCAAACATTCGGGGCTTTTCCGGAATACGGCCGCTAACCCACTTCATGAGGTACAAGATGGCCAGCGGAATCAGCAGCGCAAGCAACACCGCGAGGACAAAGGAGAGGCCGAAAGCGGACTTGCTCAATGGCGCGGTCATGGAACCCTGCAGCGTCAGCGGCAGCTCCATTTGCTGGTTATCCTCAGCAGACTGCAGGTTGATCACCGGATCCACGCGCAGCGGGCCATCCGCCATCTCTTCAACGCTCAACGTCACCGGGATGGTCGCCTTTTCGTCCTTGGAGAGCTCCAGCGCGGAATCCTCCGAGTTGTGCTTGGAGCTCACCGCAACGGCAGGAACTCCCGAGGGCAGCATCCCGTCAGCGGAATCCACGGTCTGGTCTGCTACCCATACCTTGCCGGGGCCGGTCACCGGGACGTCGACAGTAACTTCTTTCTCCGTCATGGTGATCGTCTGCGCCGAGCCCACCGTCGGCATATTGACCGGGGTAACCGTCAGCGGCGTTTCCGCGTTGATGGGATCCAGCTTCGAACCTGGGCGCTCACCTGTGTCTTTAGTGGTGATTTCCACGCGGGTGACGAGCTGACCGGATGCCGCGTTTTCCACCTTCTCCAGCGGAATGTCTACTGGCTGCCCATCGGTGATGGGGGCATTGTCCACGAGGGTAACCGGAGAACCATCCTCCGGTATGAACTCCGCATGAAGGGTTCCCTGGCCCTCCAGCGCACGGGGCTCGCCGTGGCCATCGACCAACTGTCCCTTCAAAACCTGGTCAGAGTTGATGCCGCCTTCTACCTTGGCGCCATCTTCCGTCTTGAGGTCCAGGTTAAGGCCCGGCACCATGACAACGGATGCGAGGTACTCGCCTTCGGTCCCCTCAGCCACCTTGTAGCCAAAAGTCCACGCGCCTGCCCAGGAATCGCCGTCCTTTTCCATCGCGATATCAACCATGCCCGGCAGCTTGTTGTTCTCCGTCACGGAGACCTTCGCACCAGCGACGCTTGTGGTATCCGGCTTGAGTTCCACGGTTTCGCCATCGGGGCCCGTCAGAGTTGGGATGAGATCGTCCTCACCCACCGAGTTCTTCGGTACTGCTGACAAACGCACAGGGGATACGGAGTCATCGAGGACGAAATCAAACTGGTCTTTGAAGTTGCCGTCCTTGGTTACACCACCCGAGGTGGGGATGAGGTTACGGAAGGCCGCGAACAGTGCTGCCGGGTCCTCACCCGCGTCGAAGAATGCACCATTCGGCGCACCCTGGCCGCAGTCTTCCCCCTCCGCCATGCGGGTGAGCTGGCGGACCTGGTCCTGGGCTTCCGCCGCCGGAACGAGTCCCACGTTAAAGAGGCGGATATTGGAGTTACGGAAGGCGGTGACAGAGGAATTGACCTCACACAGCTTGTCCTGTGCACCCTGGAGATCGTTGGCCTCGGCGTCGGTGTAGTACTTGCCATCGGTAAAGAACACGATGCCGCGGCAGCTACTTCCTTGGTGAGACGCCAGTTCCTTTAACGCGCCTTTATAAGCCGCGCCGTAGTTGGTTTCGAGGTCCGCTACGCGGTCCTCCTTGCGGAACTTGTCCAACTCCCCCTGCAGGGCATCACCGTTTCCGGAGACATTGGTCCACCCGCCGTACTCAGCCGGATCGCTGTAATAGTCAGAACCAAAGCCGGCGAGTTTCACGTTGATGTCTGCGCCGTTATCTTCCCCGAGGTTAGCCAGCTGCTTGACGATGTCCCCCGTGGCATCAACGCGGAAGGCATCGGCGTCCGTCGGCTGAGAGCCTTCATAGCCCACCAACGACGCCGACTGGTCAAGAACAAAAAGCAGGTCCGCAGACTTCTCGCTGGCAATACAGGAGCCGAAATCGGACAGGTTCTTCTGCGAAACCTCAGAGAGCGAGGATTCGGAACCGATTCCCTCAGGGCGTTCTTCCGGCTGAGCTTCTGGGGCTTCAGGGGCCGCAGGGGCTTCCGGAGGCGGCGGAGCGTCCTGCGCTACCGCGCCTAAGCTGCCACCGAATCCAGCGATTGCCACCGCCGCGGATAGGGCAAGTGCACGAGTAAGTTTCTTCATTAGGCGCCAACCGCCTTTCCTACGTAGAAGGCGATTTCCACCGCAGCGACAATGACAAGGACAAAGCTTCCACCCATGATGACGCGGTAGAGCAAGGTTTGCGTCGTATCCTCAATGTAAAAGGTCTCAGCCTGACGCTGCGTGTTCTTCAGCGTGTACAAGCCCAAGAGGATGAAGGAGACGATTCCAGCCAAGAGCCATCCCCCGATTGCCAGGCCAAAGAAAAGGCCCTCCGTCGGAGCGGCAACCAGCGGCGCAAGAATCAACAGGATCAGCGCGATAACCGCGGATACGCCAGCGGCAATGAGCAGCGGCCACGGCCCCTTCGTTGGGCTCGTCGGTGTTGCCACCTGACGGCGGTAATCCGGCGCGGGCGAGGAATCACCGAAACCATCCGGCGAGCCCGGCGCGCCAAAGGAACCGCCCGCGCCCGAACCGGAGTTGAAACCCGGGGAGGGCTTCTGCGCAGGATTCTGGGAAGGATTCGGGGCGCCAAAACCACCGAAGCCCCCAGCCCCAGTGGGCGAGCCAAACCCGGAGCCAGAACCGTGCGTGGAACCTGCACCTGGCCGGTCAGCCCCGCGGGGCGGGCGCCCGCCAAACTGTGGTGAGGAGCCTGGGGAACCAAACGTCATATCGATGACCTTCCCTTGTACGAAGTTGGGCCACCGGCAAACCTGGTGCCTCCCGCATTAGAGACGCAGAAGGTAGAAGATCAGCCGGAAAGCTCTGAGGACTAGAAACCAAAGTAGCCGCACCCCCTGACACGACATGCCTGTCACTAGCCTCGGACTTCGAACGCCCCGAATCTCTTCGAGCGCGCACCGCGACACAATAGACAGTAAACGTTCAGGGAACACGAAAACACTGCAAGCAAAAGAATGCCATACTACGTGCATTTTTTCTGCCCGGTTTGCAGATCTTGATGGGCGAAGCGCTGGAACCACACCAAAGAAGCAACCTGTTCCGCTGCCTTTTCCCAAAGAACCGCCGGGCAAGGGAGTGCTCCCCGCGTGAACCGAATTAAACTCCCTATTTCTAGTTCCCCTAGTTTCGTGGAAAAATGCTGTGCCATGACAACTCAATCGGCAACCGCAACCACCACAAACGGTGGCGAGAGCATCCGATTCATCCCGGTACATTCCACTTTGTACCCGTGGCTGGTCTCGGTGTTCGTCGTTACCTTCCTCATCTCGAACATCAACGCCACGAAGGGCGTCCAACTCGGCCCACTCATCACCGATGGTGCCTTCTTCCTCTTCCCTCTCGCCTACATCGTGGGCGATGTCCTCTCCGAATGCTACGGCTTCAAATCCACCCGCCGCGCCGTTTATATCGGTTTTGCCATGGCTCTTTTGGCCGCGGTTTCCTTCTACATTGCGATTTGGCTGCCCGCGGCTGACTTCTACGAAGGCCAAGAAGCTTTCGAAGCAACCCTCGGCCTCGTGCCGCAGATTCTCGCCGCCTCCCTGGCCGGATACCTCGTGGGCCAGCTGCTCAATTCCTTCACCTTGGTGAAGATGAAGGCCCGCACCGGCGAAAAGGGCCTCATTGGCCGCCTTGTTGCTTCCACCGTCGTCGGCGAATTCGGCGATACTCTGCTGTTCTGCGCCATCGCAGCGCCCGTCATCGGCATCGATTCCTTCAGTGGCTTCCTGAACTACGTCATCGTGGGCTTCCTCTGGAAGACCGCCTGCGAGGTCATCATGCTTCCGCTGACCACGCTGGTTATCTCCTGGGTTAAGCGCCGCGAGGATTACGCACCTATCGCCGAGGCCGACACCCCTACGACAGCGCCGTCTAAGTAGCAGCGACCCGTCCCGAATTCCCCCTTGGCACGCACTGTGCTGAGGGGGTCTATTTCTCTCTTCCCTTCACCCAACTTGCGTAATACGATGCATTCACAAGAGCAAAGGAGAATAAATGGCTGCATGTGAAGGCCGTCCGAAATCTGCTTCAGCCCGTGCAGCACTTTTGGAACGGGTCGAAGACTACTACGACCTTCAGGAACTGCGCACAGCAATGGCAAAGGATTCTGGCGAGCGGTTTAATCTTGATGAGGTATTAAAGGACATCGACGATGCATAAGCATCTACGAACTCCCCGCCTCCCCGTCCTTGGCCTAGCCACGGCCCTAAGTCTTGTGGCGTGCTCGGGTACAGAGGAAGTCACCACGTCGTCCGCAACGACGAGCCACGCGGCACCGGAAACCACGACGGTGAGCAGTGAGGCGTCGCCAAGCGCAGCGCCCAGCACCACCCCTACCCCGCCGCCGCTCAACCAAGGCCCGTCACCCGCACTGACCGGTACGTTTGAGATGGAAGGCTCGGCCACCATCACGGGCGCGACCTATGACTCGATGCCCTTCGTCCTGCCCCTCAACCCCGCTGGGCCACAGGAGACCATGGTGCGCTGGGTACAAGACTGGGGTGAGTCACCCGCCACGGCAGAACAGGGCACCACCTACGTCTTGGGCCATGCCTGGGGCCAGCAGAAACTGGTGTTCAACCCCTTCTCCGAGGTGGTCACCGCCAACGTCGATCTGAGCAACCCCACCACCGTGGAGGGCCTCGACGGGGCGCAGGTACAGCGCTTTGCGACGCCCGTCCTCAACGGCTCCCACATCCGCATGACCTCTGAGGGTGGTGCGGGCCGCGAGTGGATTGTCGATAACGCTTTCCTGGTGGGCAAGGAACAGCTAGGAAGCGACGCGGACCTGATGAATACCGAGGTTCCCGGGCGCATCGTACTCATTGCCTGCGCTGTCGACGGCGCTACTGACTTGGAGTACAACGTCATCGTCACCGGTCACTTGGCGTAATAGCGCCCCAGGAATTCATCGCGGTAGGCCTCGTAATAGCCGCCGTCGATGGACGCCCGGATGTTATCCACCAGCCGAATCATGAACTCTAGGTTGTGGATCGTGCACAGCGTGCCTGCCAGGAATTCCTTGGCCTTGAGCAGATGGTGGAGGTAGGCGCGGGAGTAATTCTCCGAGACGTAGCCGCCAAATTCTTCATCCACGCCAGCAAAGTCGCGCTTGAAGCGCGCATTGGTGAGGTTCATGCGTCCATCGAGAGTGTAGACGCCACCGCGGCGCGCCAGGCGGGTCGGCGCCACGCAATCGAAGGTATCGGCACCAGCCTCAACGGCGGTAAAGATGTCATCCGGTTCAGAGATACCCAGCAGGTGCCGGGGCTTATCGACGGGCAGCTCATCGCACACCCAGCCCACAATCGTGCCGAGATTCTCCTTCTCCAACGCGCCACCGATGCCGAAGCCACCGAAGCCGCGCCGACCATTCGCCTCGGCGCAATCGGAAAGGTCCACCAGCCCGCGGGCTGCCTGGCGGCGCAGGTCCTCGTATTGCGCACCCTGCACCACTCCCCACAGGGACTGGCGCGGCTTCTGCGGGCCGCGGGCAAGCGTCAAGCGGTCGTGCTCATCCAGGCAGCGCTGCGCCCAGCGGCGCGTGCGCTCTACAGATTCCTCCTGGTAAGTGCGGGTATCAACGAGCGTGGTGAGCTCATCGAAGGCGAACATGATGTCCGCGCCCAAGCCATGCTGGATCTGCATGGAGACCTCCGGGGTAAAGCGGTGCGTGGAGCCGTCGATGATGGACTTAAAATCCACTCCATCCTCATCCACCTGCGCCATGCGCTCCTTCTTGGCCGCGCGGATATCGGAGTCCGTCAGGTCCGCCACGTCCATGGCCAAAACCTTCTTGAAACCCACGCCGAGGGACATGACCTGGAATCCGCCCGAGTCGGTGTACGTCGGCCCATGCCAGTTCTCGAAGGTAGCCACGCCTCCGGCCTCATCGACGATGTCGTGGCCCGGCTGCAGGTAGAGGTGGTAGGCGTTGGACAGGATGGCCTGGGCTCCAGTGAGGCGAATCTGCTCCGGGGTCAGCGTCTTCACCGTGGCCTTGGTGGCCACCGGGATGAAGGCTGGGGTCTGGATATCACCGTGCGGGGTATGGATAACACCGGTGCGGCCGTGCTTTCCCGGTTGTGCCGGACCGCTTAAGGTCAGCTCCTTCGTCACGTCGAAGGAAAGGTCGGTCTCAAGCTGCGGCTTAGGGTGAGTCATAGGGAACTATTCTACGGGCTGCGCTGCTTTATCTTCTGCTTCACGGGATGCTGCCGCGTGTTTGCGCTCCCATTCTTCCTCGAGCGCAGTGCCCTCGATATCCAGCTGCGGGATCAGCTTGTCCAGCCACTTCGGCATCCACCAGGTGGTATGCCCCATGAGGAACATGGTGGCGGGGACAAGCGACATGCGGACTAAAAAGGCGTCGAAAAGCACGCCCGCCGCCAGCGCGAAGCCGAAGATCTGGATGAAGGGCAGGGGCTGGCTGATAAAGGCCACGAAGACGGAAATCATGATGATGGCCGCGGCGGTGACCACGCGGGCACCGGCGGTAAAGCCGGCAATGGTGGCCTCATCATTGGCGTTGTACTTGCTGTACTTCCCACCGCTGCCCTGCGGGAAGCGGGAGAAGTGCTCGCGCATGCGAGTGACCAGGAAGACCTGATAGTCCATGGCTAGGCCAAAGGTCACGCCGATGAGGAAGATAGGCATGAAGGAAATCAGCGGGCCCGGCGCGGGCACCAGGCCGGTGAGGCCGTCCTGCCACACAAGCACGGTCAGGCCGAAGGCACCGCCGACGGAGAGCAGGAAGCCTAAGCCCGCCACCAGCGGGACCAAGATGGAGCGGAATACCGCCAAGAGCAGGAAGATAGCCAGGCCCACCACGATGGCGAGGTATGGCCCCATGGCCCCTTCAAGGCGCTCGGTGATATCGAGCTGCACCGCAGTCAGGCCCGTCATGCCGATCTCGGCACCGGTGGCATCCTCCAGCTCCGCGCTAGCGGTGCGCAGGGCTGAGGCGGTGCCAACCGTGGCCTCATCCGTCGGCGCGGTGGTGGGGCTGACCATGATCTGCGCTGCCTTCATATCCTTGCTCACGCCCACCAACTGGGCGTGCTTGACCCCACCCACTTGGTTCAGGCGCTGCACCGAGTACATGAAGGAGGAAAGAGCGGCCTTCTTCTGCTCATCCTCTTCGCCCTCTTGGCCCTGGATATAGGGCTGCAAAGCCGCGGAATCCGGGTTGGCGTTAGCGCCATCCACGATCACCAGGAAGGGGCCGTTGATACCGGGGCCAAAGCCCTCGGACAGCAGGTCCGCCGCCTTGCGCTGGGTGGTATCCGGGTTGGACGTGGTATCCGCCGGAAGTGCCAGTTCCATGTGCAGGACCGGGGCGGTTAACGCTCCAAGGCCGAGCACCACCAAGGCCATGACGATGCCCGGGACACGCTGCACCGTGCGCACCCAGCGGTTACCCATCGTTGGCTTCGTGCGGCGCGGGCGGCGCTTCGTGGGGTTGCCGGCCACGCCAGGGATGCGCCCAGCGAAGGCCTTATCACCGAGCAGCCCCAGCATCGCGGGCACCAAAGTCAACGCCACAAGCACGGCCATGAAGACCGTGCCCGCGGCCGCCAGGCCCATCGCCGTCAAGAAGCTAATACGCGCCACGAGCAGCGCAAAGAGCGCGATGAAGACCGTCGCACCGGCAAAGACCACGGAGGATCCCGCCGTGCCAACGGCCATGCCGGCGGCATCCGGCCCGTCCATGCGTGAGCGCTCCTGCCGGTAGCGCGACATAATGAACAGCGCATAGTCGATGCCCACGGCCAGGCCAATCATGACGGCCAACACCGGGGTGAGGTTGTTGAGCTCAATCCAGTGGGTGGCAATCATGACACCCATCGCGCCTAGGCCCACGCCCACGACCGCGGAGATAAGCGGCATGCCCGCGGAAGCCAAGGAACCGAAGGTAATAATGAGAACGATAAATGCCACGGCCAGGCCGATGACCTCAGAAATCGAGTTGACCTGGATTTCATCACCGAAGCCCGCGCCGCCGGCCTCTACTTCCAAACCCGCCGCACGGCCGATATCCATGGCCTCATGGACCACGTCTTTATCCGCGGGGTCTACCGAGTAGGGGCTTTCCGCATCGAAGTCGAAGGTGGTATAAGCAATGGTCTCATCGGCATTGACCATGGCCAGGTTATCGGCATCCGCTCGCGCGGTTTCCTCCGGCAAGCCCATAGAGGTGAATTGCTCGATGACCTGCTGCTGCAGTGCCGGCGATACCTCAAGCGGATTGCCCCAACGCTGTTGGCTGCCTTCCGGGATATCCAAGCCCTCAGCAATGTGGTGCACCACATCCTCGACGGCTTCCTTATTCTGCGGATCGCTGAGCTTCTGCCCTTCCGGGGCCTTGAAGACGAGGTTGACCGTCGGCGCATTGGCCGGGTTACCGTTTTCCGGGAAGAGCTCCACCGCGCGACGGGTGGCGTCAATTGCTGGCGTGCCACTGATGGAGTACTCCGTGGTCATCGGCTTCATCAAGCTCAAGGTCGCTCCGCCCGCGGCCGCCACGATGAAGATCCAGGCGATGATGACCTTCCATCGATTGATGTAAGACCAGCGGCCTAGGTGGTAGAGCAGCTTTGCCACGGAAATTCCCCTTCACATGCGCGATTATTGCTCGCGGAAGCTTTGGTGGTGGACACGAATGTGCACCAGTTTAACCAGTTGGGCTGTGAAGCCCTAACAGCATCACGCGCCCCAGCAAAGCACCACCGCGTGGCCGAGCGTTAAGCAATCTCCACTACGCCTGAGCTATATCTGCCGTACGCGACGAACGCGCCACAGGCAAGGACGACGCAACGGCTGCAACTACCAACGCAGCTGCCAAGGCAACCGCCGCAACACCAGGATGAGAAGAAAGTGCCGCGAAAAGAATCATTCCAAGCGGGGTGCCGGCGGTAAAGACCAGCTGATCCTTTGTAGCGAACTGGTGCACCAGACCATCATCCCCCAAAGACTGCCCGAGAGAATCCCACGCAATGCCTGCCGCAGTCATCAACAAGGACGCAGCAGCACCAACTGCGGCGATGAGCACGAAGACAGAAGAGAATGCCAAAGCCAGGATCTGCCCGGCCAGAAGAATCAGCACCAGAATTTGCAAGGTGCTAAAACGCACCCGATCTAATGCCTTCAGAATTGTTGCGGCTGAGCCAATCAGCGAACCGACCGCAAGAGCAGTTGCCATAAATCCCCATGACTTTTCGTCGAAAGTATTCATAATCCACGTCGGGCCAGCACTTCCTAGGAAGCCGTTGACAACTGCCGCGACCAGCCAGGTACCGAGCCCTACCCGCACCCAGCTCGGGAGTGTTGGGGACGCGAGAGGCTTGTTCGGACTCGATGAACCTGCGCTGTCCGGTTCTGGTTCAGCCGCTGCGCTATGAGAGCTTTCTCCTGCTGGTTCGCTACGTACTGAGAGAAACGGAAGAACAAAGAGCATGGCCACGAGGAAAGTGGCGCCGTCGATAAGCAATACCGTGTTGAAGCCCAAGGTCAGCACTGCCGCTGTACCAATGAGGGGACCGGCGATATACAGCACATCACCGAGCATCGACAGGGTTCCATTGACGCGGGTGCGCTGCTCATCGGAAAACAGCTGCGACAAGAGGCTAAACCTTGCTGGCCCAAAGAATGATGAGGCACAACCGTACACGCAGCTTGAGAGCGCGAACGCAGCAATGGAATCGCCGCGAGCAACCACCCACGCCACGAGCCCCCACTGCGCCAACATCCGAACGACATCACTACCCAGCATCCAGTTCACTGGCCGGTGAGGTGGCGGCAGCTTTCGGACCACCAAAGAACTAAGGAAGCGGCCCGCCCACAGTGCGATAAGCACCGCCGTCAAGCCGCGCCCCGACGGATCTACTCGGTGTGCCTGAAGCGCAAAGGCAATAGGGATGAGGCCGTCACCTAACCCGGAAACGACAGCGGCTGCGAAGACGAGCGAGAACGTAGATTTAAAAGAAAGATTATTCATCAACCTCAACATTTTATAGTGTTATACATCATAGAATTTAACTATAGAGAGTCAGGATACACCCCCCTGTCCAGTCAAAGTTTTAACCGCTGAAGTGCTCTAGGAGACCCCCATGTCTACTTTCGTCATTGTCGCCGTCGCGGCCATCCTTCTCATCGCCATCCCAGCGGGCATGATGAGCCGGCGGATACACAAGCGTACGGAAGACCACGACCCCGAGGCACGCCAAGCCGCGCTGGATTTCCAAAGAGATGTTGATAGAGGGCGAGCTGGCTTCTAAAACACAAAAGACCGGCACCCCAGAACTAAGAACTGGTGTGCCGGATGTGGCGGTGGCGGCGGGATTTGAACCCGCGGTTGGGGGTTACCCAACAATCGCTTTCGAGGCGATCACCTTCGGCCGCTCGGACACGCCACCGCGTTCCAGATTACGGGAGTCATCCCGAGCGACAAAATCGCTGCCCACGCCACGCGGCGGGACAGCGATTCAGCTATATAAAGGCGAGGAATTAGTCCTTGAGGTTACCGATGACCTCGTTGGCCTTATCCTTGACGCCCTCAACGGCGTCGGAAGCCTTCTGCTTGGCCTCAGAGGTGACCTGGTCGGCCTTGCCCTCGTTCTCCAGCTTCTCGTTGTCGCTTACGTTGCCAGCGGCTTCCTTAGCCTTGCCGACGAACTCGTCCTTCTTGTTCTCAAAATCACCCATGATTTTCTCCTTAATCTCTACTTCTCTCACGTGGACCACCCAGCCTACACGCGAATCGGAAGACGGTTCCGGGGCCACTAACCAGTTCAAGGGTTAAGCGTCGCTGCTACGAAGACCCCCGAAGAAGCCCGTGAGCAGCTCCGCGCACTCCTCCTCCAGCACACCGCCGCGTACCTCGGGAACGTGGAGGGCGCCGGGGGCGCGCAATACTTCCACCAGCGAGCCGCACGCCCCCGTCTTCGGTTCAAAGGCACCAAAGACCACCGAGGACACCCGGGAAGCCTGGATCGCGCCCGCGCACATCGCGCAAGGCTCCAAGGTGACAACCAGCTCGCAGCCCTCCAGCCGCCAGCCATCGCCATGCACGCGCACAGCCTGGCGGATGGCTTCGACCTCTGCGTGTGCGGTGGGGTCATTCAGCTGCTCGCGGCGGTTAACGCCGGTGGCGAGTTCGTTGCCGGAGGCGTCGTAAAGCACGGCACCCACCGGGATATCCCCCGCCGGCGTGGTGCGCGCGACCTCCAGGGCGCGGCGCATGCGGGCCTCCGCGCGCGCCAGCCCCTCCGCTGGTTTAAGAATCATCCGAGTCGAGGCCGTCGATGAAATCCTCTAGCTCATCGCCAAAGCCCAGCTCGCCGGCGATGCGCAGGAGCATGTCGGAAGGCCAGTCCTCATCGTTATCGATGATGTAGCCCAACTGGTTCTCATCGAGGCCGAGGTCAGCGAAGATATCGAAATCGCCGTCACCGTAGGGGTCGGCGTCCTCCCACTCGTCCTCGTCCAAATCCGGGATATCGATATCGCGCAGGTCCAGGAAATCCGCGGCGAAGTCGTCTTCGGAGGCGTAGGTGGCGTCGGAAAGCAGCATGCGCACATCCCCCGGAACCGGGCGCACGACGACGAAATAGTCATCCTCCACGCACAGCAGCGCGAATGCCGCCCCCTCGGAACGCAGGTTGCGCACCGCTTCGATGGAGGTGTTGACGTCGGTGAAGTCATCCTTGAAAGGGCGAATCACCCAGCCGCCCTCGGCACTGGCGACGGTGATGGCAAAGGACAGATCGTCGTGGCTCATACCTCGTCAGATTAGTCGGGTTGTGCCACAATTGTCACCGTGAGTTCTCAAGATGTTCAACGCCCCGTCTGCATTATCGGCCTCGGTCTCATTGGAGGTTCCCTCCTGCGTGACCTAGCTGCTGCACGCCATTCCGTGTACGGCTACAACCACTCCACCTCTGGTGCCCGAACGGCCATTAAGCAGGGCTACGACGTCACCGATGATCTGCCGGCCATCCTGCACCGGGCCGAGGAAGACAACGCGCTTATCGTCGTCGCGGTGCCCATGGATGCGGTTGCCTCGGTCCTCGATTCCATTCAGGAACACGCCCCGAGCTGCGGTTTGACGGACGTGGTCTCGGTCAAGACCGAGGTGCGCCAGCTCATTGTGCAGCGCAACATGGAGTCGCGCTATGTGGGCGGCCACCCCATGGCCGGGACCTCCAAGTCCGGCTGGGAGAACTCCCACACCGGGCTGTTCAACCGCGCTGCCTGGGTTATCACCTATGACTATGCCGCCGAGTGCGAGGCGCGCGGCGAGCGCATCCCCGCCGAGTGGGAGAACATTTTTGCGGACGTGGTCCGCATGACCCAGATGGTTCACGCGGAGGCGGTTCCGGTGCGCGTGGCTAACCACGATGCCGCGGTCGCCCGCATCTCGCACCTGCCGCACGTGTTGGCGGAGACCCTCGCGGTGGTCGGCGATAATGGCGGCATCCTGGCGCAGTCCCTGGCGGCTGGCTCCTTCAAGGACGGCACCCGCGTGGCGGGTACTCGCCCGGACCTGGTGCGCCAGATGTGCGAGACCAACTCGACTGCGCTGGTCCAGGCCCTCGACGAAGCCCTTGAGTTGCTGCAGGATGCGCGCGAATCGCTGGCCTCGGATAAGCCTTCCATCGCCGCGCTTGCCGACGCTGGCTTCCGCGCCCGCACCCGCATCGAAGCCCGATCCGGTGCTCGAAAGGAATCGGTCTCCCCGGTGAAGATCTCTTCCCGCCCGGTCTTGCGCATGCACCCGGGTGCGCCGAACTGGGTGGCGCAGCTGCGCCAGACCGAGTCTTTGGGCGGACGCATCGAGATTTTCTAACCCGTTGGCGAGCTTCCAGCCCTGACCTTCTGCTCTAGCAGGCGGTTCTCAACGGGTTCCCCTCACCTGGTTCCAGTCAAAAGGTTTGTTTGCCCCCAAACGAACCTTCTACCTGGTTAAAGATGGTTTACTTGCCCCCAGAGGAACCTTTTGACTAGGGACTTCTGAGTGAAGCCTTTTGCGTGCTGCTGGGCATGGGTCAGTTTTCAAAAGGCATCTTGCAGATGGCGTCTGTCAAAAGGCGTCTTCTCGCCTGAAAACGCCTTTTGGGGCGTGCAGATGGCGTTTTGGGCCCCAAAGATGCCTTCTAGCGGATGCCTTTTCTGGGGCGCCATTTGGTGACGGTTTGTGGGGTGCCATCTAGCGACCGACCGTGGGGAGCGTGCGTGGCGGCGTCGGGCGGCGTAGAGCGGTGGCAAAGGGGGAGGTGGGACGCTTAGTCACGGAAGGTGTCGTCGCGGCGCTTGCGGGCTTGGGACTCATCGCGTGTGATGCCGAGCAGCGGGTAACCCGCTAGGCCCACCACGAGGCCTACCGGCAACAACCACAGCATGCCGGAGGCCAACCACAAGACCACGCCGAGGATGGCACCGGCAATCAGACACGGAACGAGTTTCTCCTTCACGGAGATACAGCCTAGTTGGTCCGCTTCCCAGCACCAGACTTGCGACTAATCACCCGCGAGAAGATGGCTATCGCGATGAGGCCCACTACCGCAGCAATTCCTGCTGGCCACGCGACGGGCGCGCTGACTTGCATCGTTGCCGGCGGTTTCGGGGAATTCTCGGCGGTGAGGACGCCGTCAGTATCGCGGCCGCTGGTGACGTCCTCGATCCAGTCGCGGACCTCAACCACGGATGTAATCGCCGCGGTTGGGGAAGGCAGATCCGGATCCGCATTAGACGTTCCGGCCGTAGCTACGCCCACGAGGCGGCCGTTGACGAAGAACGGCCCGCCCGAGTCGCCGCCCTGCATGCCCTCACCATTAAGGGACTTCACGTCCATGATGGCAGCGGCAATCATAGGGCCCACTCCCCCAAGCTCACCGGCCGGAATGCTTTCCGCGCCGTCGGGTCCAACAGCGATCTCTGGCATGTCGCCACCCTTCATCACCTGGGGTGCATCGGACGAACCAGGGGCGGGAGCGACCATTCCACCGGGAGCAGGCACTGCCATGTCACCAGGAGCCATGGCCCCGGAATCACCCGGAGCCACCGGTGTCATCTTCTGGCCAGATTCATCTGGGCTTGCCGGCGGGGTGCCGCCGGATAGCAGTTCGCCTACTTCCATCTCGGCCATCGGCAACTGGCCTTTGCGGGCCATTCGGGAGCTGCTGCTCCAGCCATAGAAGTGGCCTTTGTCGCCGGCGGTGGGAACCGCATCCGCGAGCTTGGCGGGCTTGATGCCCTCGACGGGTTCGGTCAGGTGCATAAGGCCGGCGTCGATAGTCGGTGAAACCGCCCAGGAGTCCACGTCATACACGCGGGTGTTTTTGCCCTGGCCAAAGCGTGCTTGCGAGCCCTCGTTGTTGACGGATTCGAGGCAGTGGCGGGCGGTCAGCACCCACTGCTCAGCCACCAGCGTGCCGGTGCAATCGCCGAAGTTTCCGATCTTGCCCATGCGCAGCGCAGCCACGGCAGCGCTTTCCTCCGAGTGAGGTGCGGGCTGGGCGAATTCCAAGGCCATGGCCGGCGCAGCGCCTAGCCCCACGACCAGAGAGCTGGCCACGACAGCAGTTATCTTTCGTGCCACCATTACGCGGCCACCTCCTTGATTGCCCAGGCCACGACCCTCTCGGCCGGGCCCTTTCCAACGAACTTCTTCCACAGCGCGCTCAGCAGCAGGAACGCGAGCACAAAGCCCAGTGCCGCCATGGTGTTGTGTAGGGAGACGTGTGCCTGCCAGTAGCGAGCGGTGAGAATGTGCAGGATATAGATGGTCAACGACATCGAGCCCAATGCCGCGAAGGGGAAGGTCAAGCGCGGCAGGTGACGGCCAATGATCAGGCACAGGTGCAGCACCACCGCGGTGACCGCCACGGAGAGAAGGATTTCACCAAGCACGCCCGTGTGGCCCGTAAAACGCAGCCAGCCAGGGATATCCGGGTTGAAGCGCTGCCACAGGCCGATGCCGGTAACGACGACAGCCACCGCGGTCGTGACGATCTGGGTGCGGGTGGGGCGGGTGAGGTAGACGTCGTAAAGCAGCATGCCTGCCACCATGTACGCCAGGAACGCCACGAGGGGGTAGACCTGCGGGAGGGTGTAGGGCGCGTAGAGCACCGTGGCGCCCGCGGTGGCCAGCACGAAGAGCAGGACCTTCCAGACGGTGGCCAGCGGCGGCACCCAGGCGGTGAGAGCCATGGCCGCGCCCATCACGACGAGGACGACCTGAATCTCGCCGCCGACGGGCAACAGCGCCACGCCGATGAGCATGACAATCAGGCCGCGGGCGACCAGCTTGAGGAAGACTCGCAGCGAGTAGTCGCGGGCAAGAATCATCATCGTGGTACCTGCAATGATGGCAAAGCCCGCCGCCGGCAGCCCGGAGAGCACCACTTTGGCGCTCCACACCAGGTTGGCCATGTGCAGAATAATCATCCCGATGATGGCCAAGGAACGAGCAATATCGAGGCCCACTATTCGGGCACGCGCTGACACCTATTCATCTCCTTGCAGTTGAAAACGTTTAAAGACCGACCAGTGGCTCTGGCCGGTCTTCTTATTTGTGTTCGTTTTCAGCTCTGCATTTCACCCAGCACTGCGTGATATGCGTCTCAGCGGCTAAGGATGATGGCCTTTCCATCCCGCACGAGGTAGATGCGCTCAGGGGTTAAGGAGGCGTTACGATCCACCTTGATCGAGGTGGGTTCGGACAGGAATACCTCGAAGGGCAAATCAATATCGCCGCCAGCGCACGCCATCTCCGTGAGCATATTCAGCTTCACAGCACCATCCACGAGGGTGAAGTTCCCACTATTGCACGGAAGGCTAATCGTCTGGTCTTGAAAATCTAGAGAGAAATCCTTCGGGCTAACTTCAGACTTCCACTCGGACGTCTTAATGGACTCCAGCTGCTCAGCATTCGCGGTTGCTAAATCTACCGGAACGCTGGTGATGACGCCTGATGTGGCAGCACGCAGCCCCAAAATCTCTGAGCTTCCCGCCAACCCTGAGGAACCCAAACCTGAGAACAGGGAAGAGATAAAGAGGAGGATGGCGGCGAGAATAGATTTGATCATAACGACAAGAGTAGCAGGCCTTTGAACCCACATCTGCTGTTTCGGCGATTTAGGACCTGACATGCGAAAAGCCGCTCGGAGGCGGCTAAAATGTGGTGCGCCCGGAGGGATTCGAACCCCCAACCTTCTGATCCGTAGTCAGATGCTCTATCCGTTGAGCTACGGGCGCAGTCCGTTGGTCTACAGTGGCTCACACCTTCAGTGTGCGCTCTGCTGTGCAACGAGAAGTAACTATACCCACGCTCCAGAAAACTGACAAATCACGACGTAGTTGCCCGTTTTCAACGACAGCGCGGGTACAGCAATTCACCCTCTGTTTACCTCGCGCGGGTGGCTACAGAACCAACCCAAAGACCGGAACGGCAAGCAGATAGACCGTGATGGTGATGAGGACGCAGCCAATCAGGTTGAGGCCGACACCGCCCTTGATCATGTCGCCGATCTTGACGTATCCAGAGCCGTAGGCAATCGCGTTCGGCGGGGTTGCCACCGGCAGCATGAAGGCACAGGTTGCGGCCAGCGCCACCGGGATAGTGAGCAGCAGAACGTTGATGTCGCCATTCTGGGTCAAGCCAATACCCACGGCCACACCGCCCATAATCGGCAGGAAGGTCGCAGCCGTTGCGGTGTTGGATGTGATCTCTGTCAGGAAGAGCACGAGTAGGGCCACCGCACCGATGAGCAGGATGGTAGGCAGGCCGCCCAGCCCCTTGGCCATCTCACCAATCCATAGGGACAGGCCGGACTTGTTGAACATCGAGGACAAGGACAGGCCGCCGCCGAAGAGAAGGAGAACATCCCACGGCATCTCATTTGCAGTCTTCCAATCCAGAAGGCGCACACCGGTCTTTGCATCAGCCGGGATGATAAACAGCAGCAGACCAGCAGCGATACCCACGATAGCGTCGTCGTAGTTCGATTCCTTGCCGGTAAAGAACGGGACAATCACCCAGGCCAAGGCAGCGCACAAGAAGATGATGCCCGTCATGACCTGCGGGCCGGTCCATGGGCCAAGCTTCTCAATCTCGGAATCGATGAGCTCGCGGCCACCCGGAATCTTGTCCATCTCCGGCTTGAACACGGTGATCAGCATGAACCAGGCAATGAACAGGAAGATGAACGCCAGCGGCATGCCCACCATCATCCACTTACCGAAGCCCAGGACGATGTTATGGGATTCCTTCATATAGCCAGCCAGCAGCGCATTCGGCGGGGTACCGATAAGCGTGCCCAGCGAACCAATCGACGCCGAGTACGCAATACCCAGCATGAGCGCGGTGGCGAACTTCTTCTGGTTGCGCATGCCGCCGACAGCATCAGCGGTGAGCGAGAGAACCGAAATACCAATCGGCAGCATGACCACCGCGGTAGCGGTGTTGGACACCCACATGGACAAGAAGCCAGTAGCCAGCATGAAGCCGAGAATCAGCTGCTTAGGCGAGGTACCAACGACCTTCACCACGAACAGCGCCATACGACGGTGCAGGTTCCAGCGCTGCAAAGCCAAGGCAATAAGGAAGCCACCCATGAACAAGAAGATGGTCGAGGAGGCATAGGGCGCACCCACATCCTTAATGGTGCCAACCCCAGCCAGCGGGAAAATGACCAGCGGTAAGAGCGCGGTAGCAGCCAGAGGGATGGCCTCCGTCATCCACCACACACCCATGAGAATGGTCACGGCCGCTACGGCGCGCAGCGCGCTCTGGGTGTATTCCGTGTCATCCTTAGCACCGGGCGATTGCAGCACGGTGTCGACAGCGTTGCTCGGGAAAATAAACCACACGAGAGCAGCCAAAACGAGTCCGAGGATAAGGCCAATAGCCATGCGACGCCATTCGCGCGTATCAACGCCGTGGTCGTCTTCGCCCTCCGTGTGCGATGTTGAGACGTGAGTATGCGGGGTAGTCATCTGCCCCCTCCTTTTCCTGGTTAACCAGCCCCCATTCAGCCAAGAGAGAGTTATAGGGATCGCCGAATGGGCCTACACGTTTAGGTTATCGAGGTCACAGACCGCCAACAAACACTTTCCGGTTATTACCCCCACTCAGGCCGCAGATTCACCCCTGTTCGCAAAATCTTTTGCAGATTAGCTGCAAAGAATGCTCACCAATGTGTGGGCAGTCCGCAGCCAATTCCCTTCCTCCCCAGATCCCCAGACCTCGATCCCGCAACCTGCAGGTGGGCGTCGCCAAGCGCTTGCCGACGCCCCACCGACCACCAGGAAGTTTCGGGATCGAGGTCTGGGGTTGTGGCGCAGGATGCCGCTCGCCGCGCGCGATCCATGCCAATGCGCTAAAAGTAAGCCATGAACAACCTAGGCATCTTTCACTACATAGACACCCACATGGTCGATCTGCGCGCACTCAGCAACGACGACCCTCGGTGGGGCAAAATTCACGCAAAGAAATTCCATAAGCTCGCGTGGTGCTATGCCATTCCCCTGCACCGATGGCTGCACCTAAAACCCTGGGAGCGAGAAACCGCAGAGGTCTATGCCCACGCGCGTGCCGCACCGCGGGCCACTCTCCTGGGCAAAGCGGCTGCTCGCATCCATGACATCCCGACGCTCACAACGCCGAGCGAGTATTTCGCGACAGTTCCCTCCAACTCCGTTCCCCAAAGATCCAAGCGCCAATACTTCCGTTACAAGCAAACGAAACTCAACAATCAAGTCACAGAAGTCCACGGGATCCGGGTTACGTCCCTGGCACGCACAGCGATCGACATCGCGCGCTTCGATGGCTTCGTCGAAGGTCTCGTCGCCGCAGACTATGTACGGTCACGCCGGGTTTCAAAGGACACCCTCAACTGGGTACTCGGCGACATGGGCCGTGTGAAAGGAGTCGCGGATGCACGTCGGGCCGTGGAGCACAGCGTCAACAGCTCCGAATCTCCCTGGGAGTCCTACGCGCGTGCCCTTATCCTTGACGCGGGCCTTCCCGCGGTTCGCAGCTTGCGCGCCCAATACCGAGTCAATCAGTACTACGCCGACCTCGCGATCAATGACTGGCTCCTCATCGAAATTGACGGCAATGTGAAATATGAGAACGAGCTGGAAGAGGTGATTCGAGCCGAACACCAACGCCAAAAGGCGCTCCTCAATCAGGGGTTTGTCGTCTTACGCTTCTCTCCCCAAGAATTGCGCGACGCTCCAGAAGACTTCATCAACACCATCGCGCGGCACTTAGCTGCAGGCCCTAGGATCCTCCGCTAGATCCCCAGACCTCGATCCCGCAACCTGCAGGTGGGCGCTGCCAAGCGCTTGCCGACGCCCCACCGCCCACCAGGGAGTTTCGGGATCGAGGTCTGGGGGTTTGCGCTACCACAGCGCAAAGAAGGCAACCGCTCCGAGGAGCATCGTTCCCAGCGCAACGGCGGCAAGCGCCGAAGCTCCGGGCAGGGCAGGTGATTCGGCCCGGGCCAGGATCTCGTCAGCATGGCGAAGCTTGGCGGTGGCCAACCACAGCACCACCGCCACCACTACCCCAACAATCACGGCGGCCCATGGCGCAACGGAACGCACGACGAGCAAGCCAGCAACGAGGCCCGCAAGCCCCGTGCGCTGCCAGGCTAAGCGCGTGCGCTCGGGTTGGAGGCCGGGATCAAAAAGCTCGCTCACGCTAGCAGCTCGCCCACCAGAATCATCAGGCCAATAAGGATCACCACGCCAACAATCAACGCCAACGCCGGGCTTGCCGGGAGCGGACGCGCATGGCGCATCGCGCGCTCGGAGGCACCCCAGTGAAACCACGCCACCGCCGGCAGGACGATGGCCACAATCAGCATGATGACAGAGACAACGCGAGTCAGCGTGGTGTTCAGCGGCAACTCGAAGGTCTCCAGCGCCACGCCACCGGCGATAAAGGCCAAGGACGTGCGGATCCAGGCCAAGAACGTGCGCTCATTAGCCATGCTAAAGCGCGGATCAGGTTCCTCCCCTGTTCCATACACCGAGCCCGGGAAACGTGCCTTCGTCATAGGCGCTACTGTAGCGCCCCGCTCCTAACTCCACAGCGCGAGGCACCCCGAGCGCGGCGCCTAAGACTGCGAGAAGGCCTCCAGATCCGCAGGACTACCGGCGACGACGATGAGGTCGCGGTGGGTGAGCTCGGTGCCGTCGTCAAGCGGGCGCCACTGGCCGGGCCCCTCACAACGGGAAATGAGCTGGACGTTGTGTTCCTCCCACACCTTGTGAAGGTTGAGAGGGCCCTTGCTTATCGACGCCGGCGGGGTCATCGCCGTCACGCCATAATCGGTGGCGATCTCCGCGAAATCCTCAAAACGCCCGCCCAGCAGGTGCGCCACGCGGCGGCCCGTATCGCGCTCTGGGCGAATCACGTGGTGCACTCCGAGTTGGCGCAGGATGCGGGCATGAGCATCTGAATCGGCCTTGGCCCAGATATCGCTCACCCCGAGCTCCACGAGGTTGGAGGCGGTAAGGATGGAATCCTCCAGATCCGAACCGATGGCCACGACCACTCGCTCTACCTCATCGACGCCGAGCTGGCGAAGGGCCTCGGCGTCGGTAGTATCGGCGGTCACCGCCTCGGTGAGGTACGCGGCGTGCTCGCGCACGTGTTTCTCCTCGGCATCGATTCCGAGGACCTCCACTCCGTGCTCCATCAGCTCGCGAGCCAGGGAAGAACCGAACCGCCCCATGCCAATGACAACAACCGGCGGGATATTGATGGAAGACTTTTCACGCCGCAGGGCGCTGAACATGTTAGCCAATGAACGGCCTTTCTTCGGGGAAGCGGTAGCGCAGGCTGATGGTCCGGGCGGCCAGTGCCGCCACGAAAGTGGTGGGGCCTACGCGGCCAACGTACATGATGAGGCACAGCATGAGCTGTGATGGTGCGGACAAACTTGCGGTAATACCCGTGGACAAACCCACGGTGGCGAAGGCGGACATGACTTCGAAAGTGACCTGGTCCGCGGTGAACTCAGGGTCCCAGATGCGCAGCGTCGCAACACCTACGGCAACGACGATCATTCCGGCGGCGGTCAGCGCGAGGGCCTGGCGGAAGGTGGACAACGGCAGGCGGCGGTGTCCGATGGAGGTGTCTTCCCGGCCCAAGAATTCCGAGATCATTGCCGCGCCCAGAACGCACGCTGTAGTGACCTTGATGCCGCCCGCCGTACCGGCGGAGCCGCCGCCAATGAACATCAAGATATCCGTGACCATCAGCGTCAATGGCTGCGCTTCCCCGTAGTCGATAGCGTTAAAACCTGCCGTTCGGGGCGAAGCGCTCATGAAGAAGGCGTTGATGAGCTTCTGGCCCAACGGCATCCCGTTCAGCACACCGGAGCCCTCAGAGAGGAAGAAGATCACGGTGCCACTAAGCAACAAGAACGCGGTGGCGCCCAGCGTCATCCGGGCGGTCATGGACATGCGGTGAATGCGCGGTGTACCGCCACGCCAGCGCGTTAGCCGTGCGCGGGCCCGTCGCACGAACTCCGCCAGCATGGGATAACCCAAGCCACCGATGATCAGGGCGAAGGCAAGGGGAAGAAGAATCCAGCCATCAGCAGCGAAGGAGATAACGCTGTCTGAATAGGTACTAAACCCTGCGTTATTGAAGGCCGAAATGGCGTGGAATACTCCTTCCCACGCTGCGCGCCCAGGTGCTACACCATGCTCGGTGGCTAGGCGCACGCCGATGAACACAGCGACGATGGCCTCGCAGATCAGGGTCATGACCACGGTAAGCAAGAGCGCGCGGCGAATGCCGCCGGAGGCCACGGCGCGGCCCTCCGCAGCCATGGTCCGGCGGGCTTTGAAGCTGATACGGCCGGTCAACAGCATGCCCGACAGCGACGCCAAACTCATGATGCCCAGCCCTCCCAGCTGGATGAGCGCGATGATGACCGCTTGGCCGAAGGACGTCCAATAGGTCCCGGTGTCCTCCACCACCAGACCCGTCAAAGAGACCGCCGAGGTCGCCGTAAAAAGCGCTGGCAGGAACGGGGTCCACTGCGGAACATTGGCGGAAATCGGCAGCATCAGCAGCAGCGTTCCCACGAGGATGAGCAAGATAAAGCCCACGGCGGTGAGCCGAGCCGGGCCCAGGAAATGACCGCGTTTCACAGCGCTTCACACTACGCTTCGCGCCCTCTCAAATCACCCCCATTCCCTGTGAATTTGCCGGCAATTTTATAGTTATATCTTTTGTAATAAATGCCCGAAAGGTAGTTTCCCATTAGACAATCGAACGACAGGTATTAGTGACGAATCGGCCCTTTACCCGGATTTGAAAGCGAGGCCACGATGAACCATAAAGTGACCACACACACGGCGGACGGCGCTGAAGCTGCCAAACCAAGAATCGAATGGCCAACCATCAAGGCTATCCTCGCCGCTTCCAGCGGAAACCTTGTGGAATGGTTTGATTTTTATATCTACGCCTTCTTCAGCGTCTATTTTGCAGACCAGTTCTTCAGCGGCACTGGTGAAACCGGTGCGCTCATGAAGTCTGCGGGCGTCTTCTTCGTCGGGTTCCTCATGCGCCCTATCGGCGGTTACGTCTTCGGGCGCATCGCCGACCGCTATGGCCGCAAGCGCTCAATGCTGATCGCCATCATCATGATGTGCGCCGGCTCCCTCCTCTTTGCGGCCTTGCCCACCGCGGCGACCGTTGGCGCCTGGGCTCCAGTGCTGATGCTCATCGTGCGCTGCATCCAGGGACTCTCCGTGGGTGGTGAGTACGGAGCAACGGCCACCTACATGTCTGAGATTGCTTCCTCAGGACGCCGCGGCTTCTACTCCTCCTTCCAATACGTCACGCTCATCGGCGGGCAATTGCTGGCCAGCCTCCTCGCCGTCATCATGACCTCCACGCTGGGAGAAGAAGCAATCACAAATGGGTGGTGGCGCCTGCCTTTCGTAATCGGTGCACTCGCCGCTGTGGTGAGCCTCTGGCTACGGAACGGTCTTGAAGAAACGACGTCGAGCACTGAGCGCAGTGAGGAGGGGGCCGGAACACTTCGCCAACTCATGCAGCACCCGCGCTCGTTCTGGGTCGTCCTTGGTATTACCGCAATCGGCTCGCTGACCTTCTACACCTACACCACATACATGCAGAAGTTCCTCATCAATACGGGTGGTTTTGCCAAAGGCGACGTTGCCCGGACGATGACAGTATGCCTCTTCGTCTTTATGATTCTGCAGCCGCTGACAGGCTTGCTTTCTGACAAGATCGGCCGCAAGAACACCATCCTCATTTTCGGTGTGGCATCCACGGTCGGCACCATCCCCGCCTTCATGCTCCTGGAAGCCCAATCCACTCTGATCGGCGCCGGCGCAGTCATCATCCTCATCTTCGTCTTCGAAAGCGGCTACACCTCGATTTCCGGAATTCTCAAGGCCGAGATGTTCCCCACCTACATCCGCGGCCTCGGCGTGGGATTCACCTACGCCGTGGGCAACTCGCTTTTCGGCGGTTCGGCCGAATACGTCGCTCTAGGGCTGAAGAACGCCGGCCACGCCAACGCCTTCCCCATTTATGTCACTGTCATGGCGGCGCTGGGTGTGGTTGCCATGCTCTTCCTACATGACAGTCGCACTCACTCCACAATCGACAACCCCGAAGGCAGCGCCTACGCCAAGAAATAGGCGCTACATCAGCTTGGTCTTGTCCAAGGTCTCCACCCAGCCGTTGGTGAATTTCTCCAACGGCTTGTGGAAGACCACGCCCAGAATCAGCATCGGTACGGCAAAGAGCAAGAGCGCGAACAGGGAGAGCCAGTAATCACCGTGGTAAGTTCCGGCGATGGCCGCGCGGAAGGCGCGGATGGTGTAGGTCGCCGGCAGCCACGGGCTAATGTTCTGGAACCAGTCCGGGAGCACCTGCAAGGGGTAGGCACCGCCCGACGACGATACTTGGACCACCAGCATGAGCACCGCTAGGGCCTTGCCCGCGTTGGCGAAGGACACCACGAAGGTGTAGCAAATCAGCATAAAGATGAGCGAGCTAACCCAGCCCGCCAACAGCATGAGAATCGGGTGCGCGGGCTCAATGCCCACGAAGAAGATGAGGCCCAGAATCAGCATCGTCGACTGCACGAGGCCAACCGCGGCAAACATTCCGAAGCGGCCGAAGAAGCGCTGCATCGGCGAATACGTATCCTTATCCACCACATCCGTGCGCACGCTCACCGCAGTCAGCAGCGCACCCACCCACAGCGCCAGCGCCGTGTACATCGGCGTCATGCCGGCGCCGAAGCTCTTAACCGGGTAGACCGCTTGCCTGTCGACGTCCACCGGCGCCGCAATCGCACGCGCCAAGGCATCCGGATCGGAACCAATGAGGTCCGCCAACTTCTTCAGGTCACCAGATGCCGCAGCGGAGTCGATATCCTTCCGCAGGTCGCCGAACTTGTTGGCCTTATCCTGCAGGCCAGAGGCGAGCTTCTGTACCGCATCCCGAGCATCCGTCAGGGAAGAGGAATCAATGGTGACGGGAGTCTTCGCGGTATCCAGATCCGCGCTCACCTGGCCCAGCGAATCCTGCAGTGCACGCAAGGATTCACGCAGACCAGAGGTGGAGATTCCCTCCACTGCCTTCTTGGCATCATCGATGCCGGAGAGATCCGGCTTCGTGGGTTCGGGAGCCTTCGCGGCCGCCGTGAGGCGCGCGTGGAGAGTGCGCTGAGCGTCGATGGCCTCCTCGATACGGCTGAGCGCCTTCTCTTTATCCCCGGCAGGAATTGGCAGGGCCTCAATGTGGCCATGCAGGTTCTGGTATTGCGCAATGGTGCCTTCCACCTGGCCGGCCAAAGTGTTGAGCGTGGCGACGCGGTCGGCGCGGGAGGCGGAGGCGTCGTCGTAAAGCGCATCAATGCGTTGGCGCACCACGTCATAACTAGCGCTGGTGGCATCGAGCGATTGCTGCAGCGCATCCGTGGACACGTTCAGTGAGGAAGACTGAATCTCCGGAAGCTGCAGGTCCGCCGAGTCCGCAATGCGCTGGGCGCTTTCCATGAGCGGAACCGCGGTATCCACGAGTCCAGCCAGGGAGCGCGCGGTACGGGCGGCCATATCGAGCTGGGTCTGCACGCCATCCGCGCGCGCCTGCATCCGGTCCAACACAGCCTTGGTATCACCCTGGCTCAAGAAATCGGAGAGTGAGGTGACCAGATCGAAGGAGACGTCACCGACCGTCGTGGTGAAAGCTTCAGCCACTTGAGCCGACACGCCCTCTGCGCCTTGACCGGTGATCTTCGGCGCCAGCGCGTTCTTCTTCTCATTCATATAGAAGGACAAATCCGCGGGCTGGGAACCATCCGTGTAGAAGTTCATCATGTCGGTACTGAAGTCTTCCGGGAGCACGATGGCTGCGTAATACTCACCGGACTTGGTACCTTCAATCGCCTCATCAGAGGTGGTTACAACCCAATCCAGCTGCTCGTTCGCGCGCAGCTCATTGAGTACTTGGTCGCCAACGTTGATGGGCACCGGCAACAGATCGCTCTCATAGCCGGTGTCCTTGCTAGCCACCGCCACCTTGAGCTGGCTGGTGTTATCAAAGGGATCCCAGCTAGCCAACACGTTAAACCACGTGAACAGCATCGGAATGACGACGAGACCCACGAGCATCACCGCGCTCATCACGTTGCGGCATGCGGTGCGGATATCGTTGAGGAAAAGATCGAGTGTTCCACGCATTAGTTATCCCCCTCCGTGGACTCCGCGCCGATGCTGGACGGATGAATAAGGTCATCTTCATCCAACGTCACGAGCTCCGCGGACTGTTTCAAGCTGATGCGCAGGTATTCCAGGGTGACCGCGGCGACAATGATGAGGAAGCACCACGCCGTCCAAATACCCAAGAGCAACGGCTTCTGGTCGGGCAAGAGGCCCGAGACGACGATGAGGATGACCACGCCGACAACGCCCGCGATGGCCACCATCTTGAGCCAATAGCCCCAGTTATGAGCGCGGCGGTCCAAATCCCTCTTGAGACCACTGCGGCTATCCAGTGCCTGGATGACGTCCGCGATGCGGTAGCCGGAGCCCACAACCTGCACGTTTTCATAGTCGAAGAGTTCGGTATCCCGCAGCTCGCGGTTGAAGATGACGTTGAAGTGCGCCAACGCCTTGCGCAGTAGAAGGCCGAAGACGAAGAAGAGAATGAACATGAAGGCGAGCACGCCCATCTTCTTGAAGTAATGGTTGCCGTAGAACCCGCCGATGGTTTCGCGCATGGCGTCAATGCCGTACGTGAACGGAAGCAGCGGGTAGATGCTGTGGAAGAAGCTGGGCAGCAGCTCAATCGGGTACAGACCCGACGCGCCTGGGATCTGGATGATGGCAAAGACCACGCAGAGGCCGCGGCCGAGGTGACCCAGGGACGTCGACAACCCATAGATAATGCTCAAGTAGGCCAATCCCACGAGCACGCCCGTCAGGATGAAGGCAGGCGCATTCACAGTCTGCACGCCGATAAGCAGATCACCCACGGTCACCGTGACGGCCTGGATGATGACCATCAGGGCCATGAGGAGGAAGCGGCCCATATAGGCCTGGCCCACCGTAACGCGGTGGAATCCTTCCTTATCCACCTCGACGCGGAAGATAACCATGAGGACGAAGGCACCGATCCACAGTGAGAGGTTGGTAAACAGCGCGGCCATGGCGGAGCCGTAGCTATCCACCGGGTACACGGTTTCGGTCTTCAGCTCGATGGGCTCGGCAAAGAACTTACCGATTTCTTCCGCATCCAGCCCGGTGACATCTTGAACGACTTTGGAGTTCATCGCGGCACGCAGCGAACCCACATCGCCCTGCATCGCGCGCAAGCTGTCCTGCAGGGCAAGGAGGTTGGTATCGAAATCGGACAAGGTGTCCTTCGTCGCCCGCAGCTGCTGGGCCACACCATCCAGAAGCCCATCAGCTTCCTGCATGGTTCCCTTCTGGGCTTCCAGGGTGGAACTCAAAGCGCTCGCCGTGGAGCTCAGGCTGCTCATGGCGCGGTTGATCTCCGGCACGGCCGTCGTCACGGTATCGCGCAGAGTTTGCGAGGTGGCCTTAGTATCGGCCGCTGCCTGGTTGATGGCCTCCGCACTAGCCTGCACATTGTCCGCCGCGGCCTGGGTGTCCTTGCTCAGCGCGCTGAGGTTTCCCACCAGCTGACGGTTGGATTCATTGCCCTCATCGAGGCGCTGGATGGCGTCATCAATTTCCTTGGCCACCTGCGGTGAGAGCGTTGCGGAATCGCGCAGGGCTTTAAGCTGCGCAATCGATTCTGCGCTCGCGTCAATGGCAGTGTTCGCTCGCTGCGTGGCGTAATCGAAACGGTCACCGGCCTGGTTCAGGCCAGCTGTAACATCCGCAATGGATTCCTGCGCCTGGGCGGTACCGTCCGCCACCGCACTTGCGCCACTGACGAAGGCACCTGTGGTCTGGTCGGTGAAGTCCCCGATGCCCCCTTGGGCCTGCTCGACTAGGGAGGAGACCTCGGCGAGGGCTGTTTGGGCGTCGCCCAGCGCGGCACTCACATCAGCCACCGTGGACTTGGCGCCCAACGTGGAGTCAGCGGCGGCGTCAAGCTTTCCCTGGATCCGCGCGAGGTTCTCGCGGTTGCCGTCAATCTCCTGCGCGGTCTCCCCGAACGCGGAGCTGGTGTTGTTCATCGCGCGCGAGACTTTTCGCTCGAAGTCGGTACCGGTGTCCTTAACATTTTCCGCCGCAACCGTGGCCACCTGCTCCTTGAAGGCCGCCGTGATCTGTTTGTCCAGACCTTTGGCACCGGTATCCGTAATCTTCACGGCGATGGCGTTGTTCTTCTCGTTGACGCGGTACACCAGCTGCGGCTGCGTGAACTTCCCGTCGAGCATGCTCACGAGGTTCTCGCTAAAGTCCTCAGGAATCGTCACCGAGGCATACACGTCCCCCTCTAAAAGGGCTTTCTCGGCTTCGTCGCGCTCAAGGAATTGCCAGCCTAGCTGGTCATTCTTTTTCAGCTTTTCAATGACCTCGCTGCCGACATCTATCTTCCCCGTCAGCTCATTGTTAGCACCCTTATCCTCATTGACCACGGCCACTTTGATGTTGTTGGTATGGCCGTAAGGGTCACGAAAAGCCGCGATGTTCACCCATGAATACAACGCGGGGGTGATGACGAGCCCGATGAGGATGATCCACGCCCTGGGGACGCGGCCAAGCCTGGCTACATCTCTGATAAAAATCTTCCAACTTTGGCGCACTGAAGGCAGTGTACCCGTTGAAGCTTCGAGTCTCTAACCTGCCGAAACCCATAAAGTAATTTCCATTATTAACAATTAACGATTGATATGGTTTGCTGAAACAAAACCCTTGCCCCACACCCCGCCAACTTGTAGTGATAAACAAAATTTTTCTAGCACTTTCACTACCCCACTACAATCGGCGGCCATGATTGAAATCGCAGCCGTCGTCATCCGCAACCCGCAAGGCCACGTGCTTACCGTGCGCAAGAAGTCCTCCACCAAGTACCAGCTGCCCGGCGGCAAACCTGAGGCGGGCGAAGCGCTTATCGACGCCGCCCTGCGCGAAGTCGCCGAAGAAGTAGGCCTCACCCTCGACGCCGAGAGTCTCAACGAACTCGGCACCTTCGACGCTCCCGCCGCCAACGAACCGGGCGAGGTCGTCGTCGGCACCATCTTCACCTACACCCGCACCGTCACCGCCGACGAACCCCATGCCGCCGCCGAAATTGGCGACATCGCCTGGATCAACCCAGCAGCCCCCGACCGCGAGCTTGCACATCTGTTGCGCGACCGCGTCTTCCCCGCGCTGGCTGGGTAGGTCCGTTTTCGTAAATAAGGCCTCAAAATCTCGAAAATCAGGACTTTAGATGCGAAAATGTACCCCGAACGGGGACAATTGGAGAGCCTTGGCTCCAGATGACATCATGTGTCACGTTTTTACAGCGACCAGCGACCACCAGTGCTCCTCGGCTAACATAGACTGCATGAATGCTAAGGCTGAACTCCCCTCTTTCGATTGCGGAGGGCCGGCTCTCATCGATCTCAACGACAAAGAAGCCGTGTGGGAAGCACTCGATGCCCACTAGAAGTCAGAAATGCCTATCTAAAACAACAAAACGCAGAACCCGAGCCACCGGTGAAACGATGACCCGGGTTCTGTAGTTTGCGGAGACGAGAGGATTTGAACCTCCGGACCTACGCAAGTAAGTCAACTCCTTAGCAGGGAGCCCCATTCGGCCGCTCTGGCACGTCTCCAGCGATTCGCAATGAACCGTCCATCACTCTACCTGAGCGCTTCCCCTATGGACAAAATGGGGCTTCCCTATTCTTTCCCTGAAGCGCCGCATGCAGCTTGAGGGCCACGTAGAGAGCCGCGCAACGCCAGCCGTCATCCAGCACGCCGGGCCCGAGAATCTCACGCACGCGGTCTAGGCGGTAATGCAGAGTAGCGCGGTGAATGTAGAGCGCATTAGCGGTCGCAGAGACGTTGCGGGAATGCTCAAAGTAGGTCAGCAGGGTGTGCCAGTAGGAGTTGCGGGGGTCGTCGAGAAGCACCGCGGCATCCGGGCTCATCGCCACCACCGTCGCGGGGGTCAGCTCCCACCCGCGCAGCAGGCGCCACGCGCCGGCCTCCTCCCAGCGCAGCGAATCCTGGCCGCAGAGTTTGGCCACGTCCGCCATGAGTCGCGCCTGCGGGGCCGTCGGCGCCGAGCCGCGGGCTACCACCTCGGCGCCGGCGACAAGCGCGGCACTCTGTAGCTCCTCCATGAGGGCCTCGGTGTCCTTGTCATCGCGGCGGCACTCAACGAGCACGAGGGAATCGTGAGAATCCGCAACCAGGAAGGGCCGGCGCACCAGCGGGCGGGCAAGCTCCACGGCTACCGCGCGCTGATCGCCTTCCACCAGCACGCGATGCACGGTCAGCTCGCCATCGGAGGGCAGGAGATCGCGCTCACGCGCCCCGGCCAGCGCGGCAGGATCACCGGTAAGCACCTCACGGGCCAGCTCGCCGAGCTGCTGGGCGCGAGCGGCGAGGGGAGCATCGCGTTCGTCGATAAGCCTGGCTAGCGGAGCCGTTAAAGAACCGAGGCGGACCAGGGAAGCATCACCCAGCGCGGGCTCATCGATAATCCACAGGTAACCCACGAGCCGATCCTCGTGGCGCAGGGGGATGACCACGCGGGCCAGCATGTCATAGCGCGGGTTGGCGGGCAGGCGGACCGGCAGAACCGCCTCTTGAATACCGAAACTCAGCATCCACGGGATCGGCTCCGGGGGCGGGGTGCGATTAAGAATAGAGGCCGCCCTGTTCTTATCAATGGCACCAATCTGCGCACTAGCGGCAATCACCGCGATGGCGGGGGTAGTCACCTCAACGGAGCGCTGCAGGATCTGGGCGCATTCGTCGACGATATCCTGGATGCTTGTCAGCTGCGGGGGTGTCACTTTTGACATATGTCAAAGATACTTCCGAATATTGTCTAGTGACAAACAAAACTGTGGTGCGTAATAATCTCCTACAGCTCAATGACTCACGTCACAGATATACGTTCATGAAGGGCGTCTCCATGACCACAACCAACAATTCCGTCAGGGCACAGGACGTTGTCGCCAGCGACAACACGAGTGCAGACGACGGCCTGCAGCGCGGCATGAAGTCGCGCCACTTGCAGATGATCGCTTTTGGATCGTGCATCGGCACGGGCCTCTTCTTGGGCTCCGGCGCCTCCATTCAGGAGGCCGGCCCCGGCGTTATCGCCGCCTATGCCATCGGTGGGTTCATCATCTTCCTCATCATGCGCATGCTTGGTGAGATGGCCGTGGAGCACCCCGTCGCCGGCTCCTTCAGCGCCTACGCCCGCGAATACATCGGGCCCATCGCCGGCTTTGTCACCGGCTGGAACTGGTGGTTTACCACCATCGTCGTCGGCATGGTGGAACTCACCGCCGCGGGCACCATCATGGACTTCTGGTTCCCCGGTATCCCGCACTGGCTCACCGCCCTCGTCGCGCTCGTCATCGTCACCGCCATCAACCTGGTACACGTCGGCGCCTTCGCCGAGGCGGAATTCTGGCTTTCCCTCATCAAGGTTGTCGCGCTCATCCTCATGATCGTCGTCGGCGCGGCCATCGTCTTCGGCCTTACCCCGGAGCCCGCCCTGGGCTTGAGCAATATCACCGAGCACGGCGGCTTCTTCCCCAACGGTGCCTCCGGCGTGCTCTTCTCCCTCGTAGCGGTGATTTTCTCCTTCGGCGGCATCATCTCCATCGGCACCGCCGCGGGCGAGGCACAGGATCCCGCTAAAAGCCTGCCCAAGGCCATCAACAACGTGATCTGGCGCATTCTCATCTTCTACGTCGGCGGCATTGGCATCATCGTGCTGCTCGCCCCGTGGAACGAACTCGACACCTCCACTTCGCCCTTTGTCCGCGCCCTGAGCACCCTGGGCATTACGGCCGCCGCCACGGGCCTCAACCTCATCGTGCTCGTTGCCGCCGTCTCCGTGTTCAACACCATGACCTTCTCCGGCGCGCGCATGCTGCGGGATCTTTCCCGCGGCGGCCAAGCCCCGCCCTTCTTCAACTCAGTCAGCGCCAAGGGCGTGCCCGTCCGCGCCCTCCTCTTCAACGCCCTGCTCATGGGCTCGGCGGTGCTGCTGAACTTCCTCTTCGAGGGAAAGATCCTGATTGTTCTCCTCGCCATCATCGTTGGCGCGGAGCTCATCTCCTGGTCCGCCATCGCCGTAGCACACCTGAACTTCCGCAAGCGCTGCCCGGATGCTGCTTTCCGCGCGCCCCTCTACCCCATCGCTAACTACCTGTGCTTGGCCTTCTTCGCTCTCGTCATTGTTTTGATGTTCATGCTGCCCGACTACCGCACCGGCGCCATTGTCCTACCCTGTTGGATTGTGACCTTGGCCCTCATCTGGCTGGGCAAAAAGCGCCACGACGCACGAAACAACTAGAAAGGACCCTCCCATGCAGACCACCATTGGTGATTTCATCCTGGACCGCCTCAAGGCCATCGGCATTACTGAAATCATCGGCGTGCCCGGTGACTTCAACCTAAGCTTCCTCGAGCAGATTGAGGCGTCCGAGGGCATCCGCTTCGTCGGCGCCTGCAATGAGCTCAATGCCGCCTATGCCGCCGATGGCTATGCCCGCCAGAAAGGTGTGGGCTGCCTGCTCACCACGTACGGTGTGGGCGAGCTCTCCGCCCTCAACGGCATCGCCGGTGCCCGCGCCGAGCACGTCCCGCTGGTATCCCTCGCCGGCGCACCACCCCAGTACGCCACGGAATTCCGCTGGAACCTGCACCACTCGCTTGCCGACGGCGACTTTGCCAACATGCTGGATTCCTTCGCACCCTTCACCGAAGTGGCCACGCGTGTGTCCCCCATGAACGTGGTCGAGGAATTCGACCGCGCCCTGCACACCTGCCTGCGCGAAAAGCGCCCGGTGCACATCCAGATTCCTTCCGATATCACGCACCTGACCATCGAGGTCCCCGACGAGCCTTTCTCCACCGAGCTGGCACCCTCCGATCCGGAGCGCCTCAACGCCGCTGCGGACTACGTGCTGGAACATCTAGCCCAGGCCAAGGACCCGATCATCCTCATCGATCAGGACACCAACCGCCACGGTTTCACCGAGAAGCTCCGCGCCATCATCGACAAGGCCCAGCTGCCTTACTCCCAGCTCTCCTCCGGCAAGGCCATCCTGTCTGAGCGCCACCCGCTGTTCATCGGCACCTATAACGGTGCGGCCTCCGCACCGGGCGTGCAGGAGCGCATCGAAAAGTCCGACTTCCTGGTCACCACGAATCCGCGCTTCATCGAGGTCAACTCCGGCTCCTTCACCCACAACCTGGCCGATGCCCGCGTCTATAACTTCGGCGACCAGCACCTCAACGCCGACGGTGAGTTCTTCGTGGGCATCAATACGCTGGAGCTTCTCGACGTCCTCCTCGACCGCATCCCGGAAGCTGAGACGTCGCCAAGCGCGGCCTTCGAACCCGAACCCTTCGAGCCGAACCCGGATGCCCCGCTGACTCAGGAGCGCATCTGGCCGCAGATGCTCGGCTTCATCCAGGAAGATGACGTGGTCATCGCCGAGGCTGGCACCTCCAACATTGGCTTGGGCCAACAGCGCATGCCCGAGGGCGTGCAGTACATCAACTCCACCATTTGGGGCTCCATCGGCTTTACACTGCCCTGCGTGCTGGGCTCACAGCTGGCCAACCCGGAGCGCCGCCACGTCCTCTTCATCGGCGATGGCTCCTTCCAGCTCACCGCCCAGGAGCTCTCCACCATCCTGCGCCAGGACCTCAAGCCCATCATCGTGCTGGTGAACAACGATGGCTACACCATCGAGCGCTACATCTTGGGCATGGAGCGCGAATACAACGAAATCCAGATGTGGGACTACACCGCCCTGCCGAAGGCCTTCATGAAGGACACCACGATGGAGTCCTACGTGGCCTCAACTGAAGGCGAATTGGCCAAGGCCTTGGAAGACATCGCTGCTCACCCAGAGCGCGGCGCCTTCCTCGAGGTGCGCCTCGATCCTTTCGACGCGCCGAAGGGCCTCCAGGCCTTCGGGCCGCAGACCGCTGACTTCGACTTCGGGCCCCGTGGCCCCCGCAACGCCTAAGGTGGAGAACATGATCCGACCAGACCTTTCCTCCCTGCCCGCCTACGTTCCCGGCAAGAACGCCGAGCACGCCTTGAAGCTCTCCTCCAATGAGGCAACTCAGGAGCCGCTGCCCGGCGCGCTCAAGGCCATGGAAACTGCCGTCGCGCACGTCAACCGCTACCCGGACATGGGTGCGGTGGAAATCCGCAAGGCACTCGCCGAAAACCTCGGCGTCACCCCGGAGCAGGTCACCACCGGCGCGGGTTCCTCCGCCATCTGCCAGCAGCTGGTGCAGATCACCTCAGTGCCCGGTGATGAGATTGTCTTCCCCTGGCGCTCCTTCGAGGCTTATCCCATCTTCGCGCAGGTCGTGGGCGCTACCCCGGTCAAGGTTCCGCTCACCGCGGACCACCGCGTGGACTTGGAGGCCATGGCGGCTGCCATCACGGACAAGACCCGCCTGATCTTCGTATGCAACCCGAATAACCCCACCGGCTCCATCATCACCAAGGAGGAGCTCGACGCCTTCCTAGCCAAGGTCCCGAAGGACGTCATCGTGGCGCTCGATGAGGCCTACATCGAATACAACCGCAACGACGCCGTCCCGCTGGCCACCGACTATGTCCACACCCACGACAACATCATTGGCCTGCGCACTTTCTCCAAGGCCTATGGCCTGGCCGGCATCCGTTTAGGCTATGCCTTCGGCAACGCCGAGATCATCGAGGCACTGAGCAAGGTGGCCATCCCCTTCTCCGTGAACTCGGTGGCGCAGGTTGGTGCAGCGGCCTCGCTGGCCGCCCAGAAGGAACTGCGCGAGCGCACCGATGAAACCGTGGAGCAGCGCGACCGCCTGGTCAAGCACTTCGCCGACTTTGGCGTGCCGGAATCCCAGGCCAACCACATCTGGTTCGCCGCCGACTCCATTGCGAAGCTGGGCTCCCCGCAGGACGTCGCGGCACAGCTCGCGGAGAATGACGTCCTCGTCCGCGCCTTCCCTGAGGGCGTGCGCGTCACCGTCACTACGGCGGAGGAAACCGACATCCTGCTCAAGGCCTGGGACGCCGCCTTCGGTGCAGAGGAGTAGTTTCCGCGTTAGAGTGCAGTTGTGAAGACATTTATCAATTTTGCACTCAACGTCATTGCCGTCGCGGTGACCTTCTGGGCTGTGGTAGCGATTGTCCCCGGAATCGACATCGTTCCTGCTAACACCCAGAATTTCCTGCTCATCGCGGCGGTCTTCATCATCGTCAATGAGGTCGTCACCCCGGTGCTCCGCTTCCTCGGCGCCCCGCTGACCTGCCTGACACTGGGCCTGTTCGCGCTCGTCATTAACGGCGCGGTTCTGCTCCTCGTCAGCGCGCTGATGGACTCACTCGTCATCGACGGCTGGGGTGCTGCCATCATCGGCGCGGTTGTTCTCGCGATCGTTTCCGGCGTGGTGAACTTCTTTACTAGTCCCCTGCGCAGCCGAAACTAACCCCCAGCAAAGGGTGGCAGGACGTCGACGCGGGAGGCGTCGGAAAGCACTGCGTCCTCTGTAGCGCTCGCGCCATCCACGAGGAAGGTGCAGCGCTCCAGCACCTCCGCGAAGCTCATGCCGGCCTCGGTGCTGCCGGTATGCCGAGCACGCAACACGTCCAGCAACTCCCCCAGCGTCGCTGCCTGCGCTGTGTCCTGCACGCGCCCTGCGGCGGCGCGGGCTGCGGCAAAGTAGTGTATATCAACCATGGTTGCCACTATGCCAGCCTCCGTGACAGGAAGGAACCCGATGCGCACCTATGAGGAACACCTCGCCGCCGTTCGCGCGGCCCTTCCGCAGCCTCGCGCGGTCTCCACTCCCCTAACCAGCGCCTTCGGCCGCCGCGCCGCCGCCACGTACCGCGCCGAACACAACCTGCCGCCTTTTGATAATTCACAGATGGACGGCTATGCGCTTTCCACATGTGACGGCGGCACCTTCACCGTCGGCCGCACCATTGCGGCGGGTGATCCCCCGGGCTCGCTCGAGCAAGGCACCGCCCTTCCCATCATGACCGGCGCAAAGGTCCCTGAGAGCACCGTCACCATCGTCCCCGTCGAGCACTGCGAGCCCCCGCACTTCCCGGAGGAAGGCGCTACCGTCACGGTGCCGGCAGCCCCCGAGCAATTCATCCGCCGCGCGGGCTCCGACGTCAAGGCCGGAACCACTCTCATCACAGAGCACGCGCTTCTCGACGCCCCCTCTATCGCCACCCTCGCCTCCCAGGACCTGACCGAGGTCCTCACCTTCGCGCCCACCCGCATCCTCATCTGCACCGGCGGCGCTGAAATCGGTGGCGACGGCGAGGCCACCATCCCCGATTCCAATGCGCCCATGCTCGCGGCCCTGGCCACGCAATATGGTATCGACGTGGCCGGCTTCGTGCGCACGAATGACGATCCTTCTGCCCTTCGCGCGGATCTCGCTGAAGCAGTCATTACCCACCGCCCCGATGTCATCGTTACTTCCGGCGGCATCTCTCACGGAAAGTTCGAGGTCATCCGTCAAATCTTCGAAGAAGACGGCTGGTTCGGTCATGTGGCCCAGCAGCCCGGCGGCCCGCAGGGCCTGTCCCGCCTTGGCGACGTCCCCGTGGTCTGCTTCCCCGGCAACCCCATCTCCACGCTGGTGAGCTTCTGCCTCTATTTGGCACCCGTCCTTGGCCATGCCCCGAAACCGGCCCGCGCACACCTTACAGAGCCCGCCGAAGGCCTCAACAACCGCGAGCAGTTCCGCCGTGGCACCCTAGCTATCACCGATGGCACAGCAACAGCTTCCTTCCTCGGCGGCACCAGCTCCCACCTGATGTCCCAGGCCATCGGTGCCACTGCCCTCATCCGCATCCCGGCTAACACGCAGCTTTCAGCCGGCGACCTCGTGGAGGTGTTCCCGCTCTCATGACCCGACGCGCACTCGTTATCGTTGCCTCGACCCGCGCCGCCGCCGGCGAGTACGAGGACCGTTCCGGCCCCATCTTGGTGAACTTCCTCCGTGAACAGGGCTTCGATACCCCGCAGCCCCTCGTTGTCGCGGACGCCGACATTGACTCCGCCTTGGCCACCGCCTTCGCCGATGCCCCCTCCGTCATCCTCACCTCCGGCGGCACGGGCATCAGTCCGGATGACCAGACTGTCGAGGCGCTCACCCCGCATCTCGAGCGCGAGCTGCCCGGCCTAGCCCACGCCTTCTACGCGCACTCCGCCGCCATTCCCACCGCGGCGCTCTCGCGTACCGTTGCTGGCGTATCGCACAAAACCTTCGCCATGGCCCTGCCCGGCTCGACGGGCGCTGCCAAAGACGGCTGCGCGGTCCTCGAACCAGTTCTTCACCACATCATCAACCAGCTGGAAGGCATCAATGAGCACTAGCTTCGGCTTACTCGGCGCCCACATCAGCGCTGAGCCCATCTCAGCCCCCGACATCGCCACCGATGAAACCGGCGCTGTCGTTTTATTCGACGGCATCGTGCGCAACCACGACTCCGGCCGGGGTGTGAAACTCCTGACCTACACCGCGCATCCCAGCGCCCAAGAAGAGATCGAGCGCGTCGCCGCTGACGTCGCCGCTGCCTTCCCCGCCGTGCGCCTCTGGTGCGCGCACCGCACTGGAACACTAGAAATCGGCGAATCCGCCTTCATCGTCGCCGCCGCCTCCGCGCACCGCAAGGATGCCTTCGAAGCAGCGTCGACCTGCGCCGACCGCGTCAAAGCGGAAGTCCCCATCTGGAAGGAACAGCTGCACACCGATGACACCACCACGTGGGTAGGCCTGGAATGAGTTCACGCTACGCACGCCAAGAAACCCTGTGGGGAACCTCTACACAGGAACGGCTTCGCTCTTCCACCGTCGCCGTCATCGGCGCCGGCGGCTTGGGCTCGCCTGCCCTGCTCTATCTCGCAGGCGCGGGCGTGGGATGCATCCTGCTTTTCGACGACGACACCGTCTCCCTCTCCAACCTGCACCGCCAAGTCATCCACAGCACAGCAACCGTAGGCCAGCCCAAGACCGAATCCGCCGCTTCGGCCTTGAACGCCCTCAACCCGGAGTGCACCGTCGAGCAGTTCTCGCGTCTGACACCTGATACCGCCCTGGAACAACTACATGACGCTGATCTCATCATCGACGGCACCGATAACTTCTACTCCCGCCACCTAGCCTCCTGGGCCGCCCATGAGCTGGGCATTCCGCACGTATGGGCCTCGCTTCTGGGCTACGACGCGCAGCTCACTGTCTTCCACTCCGGCCACGGCCCGGTCTACGAAGACCTCTTCCCCACCGATCCTCAGGTGCCCTCCTGCTCGCAGGCCGGCGTGATGGGACCGGTCGTCGGCGTGGCCGGCTCCGCCCTGGCCGTCGAAGCGCTCAAGCTCCTCACGGGAATCGGCACCCCGCTCATCGGCACGCTGGGCTACTACGATTCCCTCGCCGGGACCTGGGAGTACATCCCCGTGCGCGCAAACGGCGCCACCCCGGCGCGCCCCGACAACCCCACCGACATCCGCGTCATCCCGGAGGACGCCACGCTTATCGACGTCCGCACGTCCCCCGAGCGCGCCGCCTCCCTCATCCCCGGCTCGCAGCACCTCCCGCTCGATGAGATCCTCGCCGGCCACAACCCGCCCCTAGACCCCGCCAACCTCGCCGTCCTCTACTGCGCCAGCGGCCTGCGCTCCACCCAGGCCGTCGAGGCCCTGCGCGCCCGCGGCTTCAGCAACGTTTACTCGCTGCGCGGCGGCATCGACGCCTGGCAAGAGCACATCTCCGAGCTCGAGGCCGAAACCGACGCCGCCCACCGAGGCGAGCTAGAGACCATTTCTCTTGAAAAACTAGAGGCTGAATGTGGCGTGGAAGATTAGCTTCACGCCACGCGGTGCGAAAGCCTTCCGAAAGCTAGCCAGGCCAACACAGAAGAGAGTCAGCAGGTTTCTTCGCGAAGTCTACGATTAATCAGCCAGCGGGTCAGTTCCGCCGAGCTTCATTTCGAAACGCTCGTAGTCCTCTAGGTTCGCAAAGTGCCGCGAGTAAAGATCGCAATCGCGGTCTACATAACCATAGAGGGCTGGCGCGACATCCACGATGTGTCGTACCTTCACATCCTCACCATCGGCCTGCTCGTTCGCCATCGCTTCAACGCGTTCTCGAGCCTTCTCGTCCGACTCCGCATACACAATATAAAAGTCCTCGCGGAAGAAGCTTTGGGGAGATGAACTGGACTTTTTAGCAAGTTCCATCACGACAATTCCAACATAAGGTTCCATTGCCAGCTACTGTCCTTTCCGGTTCTTGGTCAGCTTGGGCTCGACCCTACCTGCTCACCCAGACCATGTAACGCGGAAAACTCAGCCGGTCGCCCTTTAAGCACATCTCCAATGAAGACCCATTCCGCGCCCGTGGCTTCAGCAACGGTCTACTCGCTGCGCGGCGGCATCGACGCCTGGCAAGACCACAACGACGCATAGCCCAAACCTGCACTTAGTCTCCTCTGCCCACATGGCATCTTGTAAAAGGCGTCAACCAGAAGGCGTTTTCAGAGCCAAAAACGCCTTTTATCCCGCGCAAATGGCGTTTTTTATCCCAGAGATGCCTTTTGACAGATGCCATTTGCCAGACGCCTTTCGCAGAGGTCCTCGGCCGGTTGCCTTGTAAACTACTGGCATGAGAAGCCGCCAGTATTACGTCGCTACCGCTGTGGTGTGTGCTCTCACGCTGGTGTACATGCTGCTGCGCTGGGACTCAGTGCCCGATCCCATCCCGGTCCACTTCGATGTCTCGGGCACCCCGGACCGCTTCGAACCGAAGTCTTTCCTCAACGCAACGGTCCTGGTGTGGATCGGCGTTGTGTTCGCCATTGCGCTGCCGCTGTGCGTGCCGCCGATCTCGCTGGCTCGAAAAACAATGGATGTTCCAGCAGAGTCAGCTCTTCCGTTCTCCGAGGCCACGGCACAGCGCGCGGAGCTGCTCACTGGAAAGACCTCCACGTTCATTGCCCAGACAGTCCTCACCATGACGGCCTGCGTGTGCCTCACTGCGGTCTGCACCGTCATTCCGGACATCCCCTTCTCGGGCTTTCTCCTCGTGGCCGCGTGGATAGCCTTCACCGTGTTCGTCATGATTCAGGGCGTCCGATTAACGCTGACATCCCCGAAGGCCGTGCAATCCATACCCGCCGATCATGAAGAACAAGTTCGCAACGAAGCGCTCCGCTTTGCCGGCAGCATGGGCATCTACAACGAGCCCACCGACCCCATGTGCATGGCAGTCTTTTCCACGAATTCTTCGAAGCTGCAGATCAACACCGCACACGAACCTGGCCGCCGCTACCTGTGGCGCATGGGCATCGCCCTTAGCGCATCCATAGCATTCTGCGTGCTCATCACCGTACGCTAGATGCATGGAGCAGCTGTTTGAGCGCGCACAGTCGATTCTTTCTGATGCCGCCCACGTCGAAGTGTTCACCGGCGCGGGCATGAGCGCGGATAGCGGCATCGCCACGTACCGCGATGCGCAGACGGGCATTTGGGAGAACGTGGATCCGGTGGCGATGGCGTCGATAAGCGCATGGCGTCATGAACCTAAGCCCATGTTCGCCTGGTACCTGTGGCGCGCACAGCTGGCGCAGCGTGCCGAGCCCAACGCCGGGCACCGCGCGATTGCTGCAGCACGCGGCATGACGGTGACCACGCAAAATATCGATAACCTGCACGAGCGCGCCGGAAGCCAGAATGTGGTCCACCTGCACGGCTCCCTGTTCGCCTTCCGCTGCACCGATTGCGATACGCCATATGACGAGGACATCGCGCTCCCGACTAAGCCAGTTGAGTCCATCACGCCACCCGAATGCCCCGTGTGCGGCGGGCTCGTGCGCCCGGGCGTGGTGTGGTTCGGTGAAGCCCTGCCCGACGACGAATGGGCTGAGGCCGAGCGCCGCATGTCCACCGCGGACGCGCTGCTCATCGTGGGTACCTCCGGCGTGGTCTACCCCGCCGCCGGCCTGCCACAGATTGCCCATGCGCGCGGCATCCCCATCGTGGAAGTCACCCCGCAGCCCACGGACCTCTCGCCGCTTGCCAGCGTGGTGGTCACCGCCACCGCAGCGGAGGCACTACCTCGCATCCTGGCGGGGCGGATCGGATAAACAGCAACCCGATATCCCGCGGCCCTTGCCCACCGAAATGTACAAGATGTACATTTGCAGTATGAAAACGATGTCAGTGGCATCCAGCCAATTCCGCCAATCCCAAAGCCAAATTCTTGAAGAGGCACAGCACACGCCCGTCGCCATCACTAGTCGTGGAAGCCGTGTTCGCGCTTTTGTCGTCTCTCCTTCATTTTTCGCCCGCGCAGTCGAAGCACTAGAAGATCGTGAGGATGTTCAGACCGCAGAGATTGCCCGAGGAGAAGCCGTAGAGATTTCACACGAAGACCTCAAAAAAGAACTCGGACTCACCTAATCGCCTTCTATGGCTGACTCCACTTATCACATCACCTATAAGGCATCCGCAGCCAAAGAGCTACGCAAGCTCGACAGGCCGACACAGAGGCGACTACTTGCTGCAATCGAAGACTTGGCCGTTACCCCTCGCCCGGATGGAGTAAAGAAGCTAAAAGCCTCGGACGACCTGTACAGAATTCGAGTCGGACACTATCGCGTGGTTTATGAAATCCTAGACGGAAAGCTCGTAGTCCTCGTCCTGCGCGTTGCTCACCGACGAGATGTTTACCGGAAATAGGCAAAATTCCTCTCAGATAAACTAAACCGGCCAGTCATTCCGCCCCTCGAGAGGAGATGAATCCATGCTCTACCTTGTTCCAGGAGCCTTAGCGGGAATCGTCTTTTATGCCATTCTCACAGCAGTGAGCTGGGCCATCGAAAAAGCCTGGCCACAACGACGTCTAGGCGCACATAGCCGGTTGACCCTCCACTGCCTTGCCGCAGTTGCATTTTCAATTTTTCTCGCCTTGCCTGGCGGCGGCGGAAACTGGGCCACTCACCTGCAAATCAGCGGGTTCCTACTAGTGGGATGCGTTCTGAGCTGGGTGACTGCAGCGATGAACAACGGAGACAATGCCTGACGCCGTAGAGCGATAACGTCCCTTAATCGTCATTCCTCACATCCCTAATGCATACAAACCCTGTGAGTTGTTCTCCGGGGAGGCATAAGGGCTTCTTCCCTGCATTTTCTCTTCGCTCATTAACGGAGAAAACGAATTGAGCGAACTGGGGAACAATCTGTACCGATGGAAAAAGCTCCCTTAATTGGTGAGTAATACGCCATCCCGCGTCGTACCATCGAAATCTATCGAATTGGTCCTTCCAACGCGGACGCTGGCGAAAGCTATCGGGTTTCTCGAGGAAATTCTGCTGAAACTCCTCCGTCCACTCAAGGATTTCGCGTCCCAAATCGGACTCAATTCCTAAGTCTTCAGGAAGATAGAATCCGATTCTATTAACCCCAGAAACTATGAGTTCTTCAGACGGCCACAACGAACTTGGATGGCTGAACTCTGGGCGGAGGAATATTTGCCGATTAGCCATGGAACTAGAATAGCCCAGCGCCACTGCTAAAAATACGCAAGATTTTGGCGGAGGCGGCGGGATTTGAACCCGCGGTGAGTTTCCCCACGCTGGTTTTCAAGACCAGTGCATTCGGCCGCTCTGCCACGCCTCCTCGTCACGCGTCAGCATGCACCGCGCGCGACACGTTCAGAGTACTAGACTCCGCCGCGGGAGAAGAATTCGCCTCATCACGTTGTGCAAAGCGCAACCTACTGAAAGCCATTGCCGCACGCACCTTGCTCTGGTTTACTCGGGCCTATGCAGACAGTCGATACCCTCATCATCGGCGGTGGTGCGGCCGGCCTTCAGGCAGCACTGGTCATGGTCCGCGCCCGCCGCAGCGTGCTCATTGTTGATTCCACCACTCCCCGCAACCGCTTTGCTCATGAAATCCACGGCGTTATCGCCCTCGAGGGCACACCACCACTCGAGTTCCAGGAGCGCGGTAAGGAGCAGCTGCGCAACTACGGCGTACAGATCCTAAACGCCACCGTAAAATCCGTCACCGATAATGACCGAACACTCACCGCCACGTTGAGTAATGGAGATACCGTCGCGGCCCGCTCCATCATCGTCGCCAGCGGTGTGGACGACGTACATCCAAACATCCCGGGACTCGAAGAAAACTGGGGAGACACAGTCCTCCACTGCCCTTACTGCCACGGGTTCGAGGTCGCCGACAAGAAGCTCGGTGTTCTCTGCATCGGCGAGTTCTCCCTGCACCATGCGGCACTCCTGCGCCAGTGGTCCAAGGACATCACCTTCTTCACCAACGGCATGGAGCTCACCGAGGAGCAGCGCGCCGACCTGACTCGGCGGGGCATTGCGCTTGTCGACGGCCCCGTCACCTCCTTCCAAGATGGAAAGGTCCTGGTTGGAGACAGCGAACATGCCGTCGACGCCCTGTTCTACATGCCTGTTCCTCACCCGCACGATGAGTTCCTCGCTGACCTCAACCTTGAGCGCCACAGTCCGCCGGCTGCGATGGGCGGAAGCCTCATCAAGGTGGGCCCAGCCGGTGCCACCAGCCACCCGCGCATCTGGGCCGTGGGCAACGTGGTTAACCCACCGGCTCAGGTGGCGGTTGCGATGGGCGAGGCCAACGCCGCAGCCATCGCGGTCAACGCGTTTCTCGTCGAGGATGATTGGGTTTAAGTACGGTGGTGTGGCATGAAAGCCATCATTCAGACCAATCTGGAAGACCCACACTCGCTGGAGTTGGGGGAAACCAACAAGCCACAACTCCAAGACGGCGAAGTCCTCGTTAAAGTCAAAGCCGCCGGCGTAAACCGCGCCGACCTGCTCCAGGCCCGAGGGCACTACCCGCCCCCACCTGGCGCATCGGAGATTATCGGCCTCGAAGTCGCAGGCGAAGTCGTCGATGCAGGCGACACCGACGTCGAGGTTGGCACCAAGGTCGGCGCATTGCTCGCCGGCGGCGGCTACGCCGAGTACGTGGCCGTACCCAAGGGCCAGCTGCTGCCCATCCCCAGCGGCTATTCCTTTGCCGAGGTCGCCTCCGTCATCGAGGTGGCCTGCACCGTGTGGTCCAACATCGCGATGGAGGCGAAACTAAACAAGGGCCAGACCATCCTCATCCACGGCGGCGCGGGCGGCATAGGTACCTTCGCCATCCAGGTGGCGAAACAACTGGGCGCCACCGTCGCGGTGACGGCTGGCTCGGACGAAAAGCTCGAGACGTGTAAGGGGCTCGGCGCGGATATCCTCATCAACTACAACGAGCAGGACTTCGCCGAGGAACTGAAGAACCAGTGCGATGTCATCCTCGACATCATGGGTGCGAAGTACCTCAAAAAGAACCTCATCGCGCTAGCTAAGGGCGGCCACATGGTCACCATTGGCATGCAGGGCGGAACAAAAGCCGAGCTCAACATGGGCGTCCTCCTCAACAAGCGCCTGACCCTGCAGGGCACCACGCTGCGCTCCCGCTCGCTGGAGGGCAAGGCCGCCATCGTTGCGGATACCGTTAAGAACGTCTGGCCTTGGCTGGAGGACGGCAGCGTCAAGCACCACCTGCATCGCACGTTTGCGCTTGCCGACGCCTCCGAAGCCCACCAAGCCCTCGACTCCGGCGAGGTCACGGGCAAGCTGGTCCTCGAGGTCTAAGCCAGGGACGCGACCACGCGGGTCAAGTGCTCAACGTCGTGGTACGTGCTAAACGGACTCAACGAGACCGTGACGGCACCGCCGACCTCTTCCACGCCCATCTCCGTGAGCAGCGGGGTGTGCGGGGCGATGGTAGTAACCAAGCCATTGTCGAAGAGCCGGCGGTGGATCACATCCGCCGGAACATCGCGCACGGCGAAGGTGAGGCGTGGGAGGCGATCATCGGAGGCGTCGGCAGCCGCCTCACCCGTCACGCCCAGGATGTGAACGGCCGGCAGCGTGCCCAACAAGCTATAGAGATCCCCCGTGAGATCCTCCATGTAACCCGCGAGGGCTTCCATCGAACGCGTCAGGCGCACGCGGCGCGAACCGCGCTCCCCGCCGGCGAGTTCCGCTAGATGATCCACCAAGGGTCCAACGCCGCCCGCCAAGCCCGCGGAGACCGGGCCAACGACAATCTCATCGAGGCGGCGGAACATCGCGGTATCGCGGAAGACCAGCGCCGCCATCTGCGGGCCACCCAGCGCGCCCACATCCACACCAAGAATGTCTGCCCCAATCGCATCAAAGTCGAGGAGACGGTAGGGGGCGATCGATGAGACGTCGACAAGCGCCCATGCGCGCGAACGCTCATGGACCGCATCAACTATGTCCGAGGCCGACGTGACCGTGCCCAGCAGCTCGTGCGCGGCGGAAAAAGCGACGAATCGCGTCGAGCCATCAACCAGATCGGCGTACTGGAAGGCTGGGAGCTCGCCCGTACCCAAATCCGGCTGCGCCCACCGAATATCAGCGCCCACGTGCTCAAACGCGCGTGTCATCTCCGGCGAATCAAAGCGGGAGAGCACCACCGAAGACTGGCGGCGCAGCAGCGGGCGCAGTGCAACGCCCAAGGACTGGTAAAGCACCGGCAAGGACGGGCCCAGAATGACTCGTTCCGCCGTGGCACCCGTGAGATCCGCCACCGCCCGGCGCGCGGAGGCATACATGTCAGCCGCGTTAAGCTCCCCCGGATCGTTGTGCGCCGAGTGCGCACCTACGGCGTCCTCCAGCGGCTTCACCGTGGCGGACATGCGGAAAGAACGGGCAACGCCAGAGGCCACGCGTTCCGCAATCTGCGGCGCGGCGTGTGCGTTCAGGTAGGTCCAACCATCGGACAGACCAGTGTAAAGACCTCGCACGCTGGCGACGTCATACTGTTCCGTCATGCTTCAACCCTTCCTCCCGATGCGGATGAACGCTCCCTACTCTATACGCCCCATGTAAATCTTTCCTAACCCTCGATTTTCCCAGCTCGTTCGTGTTTTCCCAGGTTAAGGGCGTGTGTGTAGGTGTTTGGCGGAGGTGCGCGCTAGGGTGAAGGACGTGCAAGACAAGAAAAACCTGCGTGACGACGTCGCCCGCATGACCTCCGCGCCTGCACCCGGTGAGGAGCCGGCCTCGCGTTCCATGACCATGTCGGCGGCCTTCGCCGATCTCCTGCAAGGCGCTCGCCAGCGCGAGCTGTGGTTCAAGCTGGGCATCCAAGACATTAAACAGCGCTACCGCCGCTCGGTGCTGGGTCCGTTCTGGATCACCATCGCAACCGGTGTCATGGCCGCGGCGCTTGGCCTGCTGTACTCCATGCTCTTCCAGATCCCCGTGGCGGAGTTCCTGCCCCACGTGACCGTGGGCCTGATTATGTGGAACTTCATTTCGGGCGCCATCAAAGAAGGCTCGACGGTCTTCATCGACAACGAGGGCCTAATCAAACAGCTGCCCGCGCCACTGTCGGTGCACGTCTACCGCTTGGTCTGGCGGCAAACCCTTTTCTTGGGTCACAACCTCATCATCTGGCTGCTGCTCATTCTTATCTTCCCGCGCCACTTGGGCTGGGAGTTCTTCCTGTTCATCCCTGCGCTAGGACTCTTCCTGGTTAACGGGGTGTGGGTTGCCATGTTCTTCGGCATCATCGCCACCCGCTTCCGTGACGTTGCCCCGCTGCTGGAGGCTCTAACCCAGCTGCTCTTCTACGTCACGCCGATCGTGTGGATGACCAACACCCTGAAGGATCAGGGTGGTGCCGTGGCCAGCCGCGCACGCATCGCTGAGATCAACCCGCTGTATCACTACATGGAGATCATCCGCGCCCCCATGATTGGCGAGCCCGTCGCCGGTTATCACTGGCTCATCGTCATCGCCTGCACCGTCGCCGGCCTGCTCATCGCCGGCCTGGCCATGCGCCAGTGGCGCTTCCGCGTCTCCTACTGGGTCTAGAAAGGATCGTCCATGGTTTCCATTGATACGTATAACGCTTGCGTGGACTTTCCCATCTTTGATGCCAAGTCCCGCTCTCTCAAGAAGGCGATGCTCTCCACGGCCGGTGGCTCCATTGGCAAGAATGACCAGAACGTGGTCATGGTGGAAGCGCTCAAGGACATCAACCTCCACCTGCGTGAGGGCGATCGCGTCGGCCTCGTTGGCCACAACGGCGCGGGCAAAACAACCTTGCTGCGCCTGCTCTCCGGTATCTACGAGCCCACCCGCGGCGCCGCCAACGTGCGCGGGCGCGTGGCTCCCGTCTTTGACCTCGGCGTGGGCATGGACCCGGAGGTTTCCGGCTACGACAACATCATCATTCGCGGCCTCTTCTTGGGCCAGACCATCAAGCAGATGAAGGCCAAGATGGATGAGATTGCGGAATTCTCTGAGCTGGGTGATTACCTCTCCATGCCGTTGCGCACCTATTCCACCGGTATGCGCGTGCGCCTAGCACTGGGCGTGGTGACCTCCATTGAGCCGGAGATCCTGCTTCTCGACGAAGGCATCGGCGCCGTCGACGCCGCCTTCATGGCCAAGGCCCGCGTCCGTCTTCAGGACCTGGTGAAGCGCTCCGGCATCCTGGTCTTTGCCTCCCACTCCAACGACTTCCTGGCGCAGCTGTGTGATACCGCCCTGTGGATCGACCACGGCCAGATTCGCTCGGTGGGCGAGGTCTCCGAGGTCGTCGGCGAGTACGAAGGCCCTGAGGTGGGCCAGTACGTGCGGGATTTGCGCAAGCGCTTCGACAACGAGGAGAACGCCTAGCCACGGCCTTTGTTGTCACTGCCATACTGCGCATCAATCATCCACGTTCCGCGCTGCCGGAAGGCCGGGATGGTACCCCGCGCCGCCTTATTGGCGGCCGCGGAACCAGAAACGCCATTAGCCTTTGCCCATTCCGATAGGCGAATCACCTTCGGCGCGGTCATGAGCGTTATGCGCTTGTGTAGGGACTCGATGAGTTGCCGCGCGATGAGCGTGCTCAGCGCAGAGAAGTCCCCACTAACTGGGTAGCCACGGAACACAGGGTAATAGTGGCGCTCTTTTCCCTTGTTCGGAATGATGATGGGCGGTGCCCCTAGCTCCAAGAGCTGTTGATTGATAATGACGCGCCCGATGCGCCCATTGCCGTCTGAAAAAGGATGAATGGTTTCAAATTCCGCATGAAACCGCGCGATTCGGTCAACAAAGAAGCTAGTGTCCTCGTAGTATTCGGCAATGGCTGTGTCCACCAGCCTGTCCACGTATTCAGGGTTGGCTCCCATATGAGCGCCCACGCGAACCCACTCCCCCCTTCGACGAAAGCGTCCCGCCCAGTCGTCATTGATGCCGCGAAGCAATATGCCATGCAGTCGCAGAATGAGGTTTGCATCGAGCTTACCGACGCCCCGAATAAGTTCCTCAGTCACGTCCGCCAGGTTTTTGGCCTCAAAGACTTCCCGTAAATCGTGCGCTCTGGCGGTGAACCCCGCCAAGATGTTCTCGGTGTCCTCCAAAGTCAGCGTGGAATTCTCAATGGCGTTCGAGTTATACACCGACTCCGCCACCTCTGCGCGTGCTATCTCCGCAATGGCCTCGGAGTTGTCCTCCCGCAACGCTGCATATTGGTCAAGAAGAGCGTCAATTTTTGAGATGGTCCGCGCGTTAAGCATGCCAATATTGTACAAGTATCCGTGAAAACGAGTCGATACTCTCCTATTTTCACGAATGATTCGTCATACTGCGAAGTTTGCTCCCAAAAGCTCGCGCAGTTCCTCACTCATCCCGGCCACAATCACTTCCGGCCCCGGCTGGTAATCTTCTTTGCTCAGCACGGCCTTATTGCCTTCGATGGTGTACCCCAGCTTGCGTGATACAGCCTGGGACGCCTCATTGCCCGGCTCCCATTCGGAGCGCAACGTGCGCGCACCCAAGTAATCAAAACAAAAGACCGCAGCGGCGTGGCGAACCTGCGTACCTATCCCGCGGCCCTGAAGGCGGTGGTAGATCCACGAGCCAGTTTCGACCTCATGGTTATCGGGAAAACTCTTCGCCCGCAGATCCACAGAACCAATGACTTCACCATCAAGGTGCACACCGAAGTCCAGCGACCATTCTTCCGGGGACATCTGCGCACGGTGCGCCCACCGGAAACTCGGATCAGGCTTCTGCTTCAACCACGGAAACGTGTAATCCGGTAGCGGCTCGCCAAAAATCTCGGCGGCAGTGACACCATGAATCGCAGCGATATCACTATCACGCAGCACGCGTAAGGTCAGCTCACCCACGTGGATGGAAACCCTAAAAGGAGCCCACATTTCTTCAACGCTTCTCGCAGTCATAAGGTCACTCTACTGTGCACTGACCCCAGCCATTGGGCCTATGCGCTGGAAAGATGCATACCCCTGTATGGGTGCAGCGCGATAGAAACTTTTTCTATTTGCTTCTTTTCCAATATCTATTCCAGTTAAAACAACCGCGAGCCTGAATCACAGGTACCGTTCTCTCTTAACTCTAAGGAGCCCTATCATGAAGCGTTTCGCTGCTGGCGTTGTTGCCGCTGCTACCGCACTGTCCCTGTCCACTGGTGTTGCCTCTGCACAGACTGAAGGCGATTTGGAAGACCTCGGCACCCTCATCGGCGCTGGCATCGTCGCAGGCGTAAACGGAGTCTCCGAACCTCACCAGGGTTCTGCCAAGACCAGCTCGAATGCAACTGATAGCTGGGATTCGGACGCCAAGCGTGGTTCCGCAAAGGCTCACATTGACTTCAACAAGTCCTCTTGGGAGAACGACGCCAAGAACGGCTACGCTCTCGGCACCACCGCTGACATCCTCTGGGGCGTCGGCATCGCCGCTGCCGTCCTCGGCGCTGCTTACACCGCAGTTCAGAACGGCCTCATCCCGGGCGTTTCCCTTCCGTTCTAATCTGAACGCATCAAGCTTTTAGCTTTGAAGCTCTAGCTCCAGCCCTTTGAGGGCTGGAGCTTTTCCATATCGCATACTTTTAGCCTTCACTTCTTTATCATTTTCTTTACTTTCACTTTCTCTACCTTTCTTCCAAGGAGTACCTCCATGAAGCGTTTCACCGCCGCTGCTGTTGCCGCCGCCACCGCACTGTCCCTGTCCATCGCCCCGGCTACTGCTGCTGAGAAGGGGTCTTCTGAGGTCTCCGAGGCCGAAGTCTTCGGCTACATTCTGAAGCAAGGGGCTAAGGAACTCGTCGGCGGTGACGGCTTCGCCTCCTCCGTGGATTACGGCATTGAGAAGGGCGCTGAAGCTATCAGTAGCAAGGGCAGCAGCGAGGGCAGCAGCACTCCTGAAGAAATCAAGGAAGGCCTTGAGACTGCCGGCTCCGCCAAGGACGTGGCCATGTCTTCCCTGAAGAATGACACCGCCAAGGAATACCCGGTGGGCACCACCGCTGAGATCATCGTTGGCACCTCCATCGCCGCAATTGTGCTCGGCCTCATTGCTGGTGTGGTCAACGCTGTGAACTCCGGTCTCATCAAGGTTCCGGGCTTCAACGCCTAAACCTTGGCCACCTCCATGTCACGCACCTGAGCGCCACATGCGGGTGGCACAATAGAACGCATGACTGCCACTCTGTCCCGGGCCGGAACGACGGCCGCTGTGATCGTCACCCACCAGCGCGTGGAGCTGCTGCGCGCCTCCCTTGAGCAGGTGGTGAACCAGACGCACCCGGTGCAGTGGGTGATCGTGGTGGATAACGGTGCGGAAGCAGCAGTGAAGGATCTCCTCGACGAACTGGCCGGTGAGCGCGGCGTCTACGTACCTTCTGAAACCAATCTGGGCGGTGCGGGAGGCTTCGCGTTGGGGTTCCTGACGGCGCTGGCCCTCGGCGCGGATGCGGTGTGGTGCGCGGATGATGATGGCCGCCCCGCCGACCATCACGTGCTGGAGGAGCTCTACCGTGTGGCGGAAAACAACGCACTCCACGAAGTCTCCCCCGCCGTGTGCAACATCAACGAGCCCGCCAAACTGGCCTTCCCTCTGCGCCAGGGCCTGGTGTGGCGGCGCTACATGAGCGAGTTGGAGGGTGACTTCCTCCCCGGCATCGCCTCCCTATTCAACGGCGCGCTCATCTCCGCAGAAGCCATGGAAATCATCGGCGTTCCAGACTACCGCCTGTTCATCCGCGGCGATGAGGTGGAGTACCACCGCCGCCTAGTCAACTCAGGCCTAAACTTCGGCACCGCGCTGACCACGAGCTACCTGCACCCGGATGGCTCCGATGAGTTCAAGCCCATCCTCGGCGGCAAAATGCACACGCAGTACCCGGAGGGCGAGTTCAAGCGCTTCTTCACCTACCGCAACCGCGGCTACCTGTTGTGGCAGCGCGGCATGCGCAAGCTGCTGCCGCAAGAATTCGCGCGTTTCGGCTGGTTCTTCATCGTGCAACAGCATGACGTGAAGGGCTTTATGGAGTGGCTGCGCCTGCACAACCGCGGACGCAAGGAAGACTTCCGCCGGCCCTAAACCTCAAAGGACTTGCGCGTGCTGCGGAAGATCACCCACCGCTGCACAAAGAAGTTGATAAGCGTTGCCGTGCCCTGGGCAATCACGAAAGCGACCGCCAGCGCCCAGGACGAAGGCCAGTCCAGCGTGTGATCAAAGAAGGGGAAAGCCCAGCGATACAGCACAATGTTGATCGCATAGGTCATGGCGTAGGTGGCAAACACGGCAGCAAAGCGGCGCTTCGATGCCCGCGCGTTGAAGGTCCACCGCCGGTTCAATAAATAAGCCACCAAGGTGCCGGCGGCAAAGCCAACGGTCCGCGAGGCCACATCGCCGAACATACCTAAACCAATTTGAAAGAGCCAGGTCAGGGAGACGTCGATAAGCGCGGCAATGGCTCCCGTGATTGCAAACTTCGCGCCCTGCGCCTGCAGGGAATTCGACCGTGAGAGGCGTTCGGCGCGACCAGCCATGGTTACTTTCCTTTGAAGATGAAGGCGCGCTGAATGGCGAAGTTGGTCACCGTGGCAACACCTTGTGCGATGACGAAGGCGATGGTGTCCTTGACCGCGCCTTCAAAGCCCAAGCTGATCAGCGGGGCGTTGAGCACCCAATACAGGAAATTCTGTACTGCAAAGGTGGACAGGTACAGCAAGCCCACGGCACCGGCGGTGCGGCCGGAAACCTGGGCACCAAAAGTCCACCGGGCATTGGCCACGTAGGCGGCGATGGTGCCGAAGACCCAGCCAATCGCCTTCGCCAGGGAACGATGCAAACCCAAATAAGTAAGGAAGAGGGTCAGGCCATAATCAATCGCCGCGGTGAAAACACCAACGGACACGAAGCGCACGAGTTGGGTCTTCATGCTAGAGGTAGGTTCAGTCACGGCGAAATACTCTACCCGCGGATAAGGGCGCGGTAAATGTCCAGGCGGTCCACGGGCGCGACGGCATCTTCGCCATAGGCGCCGAGGGATGACAAAACCTTAAGCGAAGCCGAACACAGCTCCCGAATCGCCGAACCGCGTAATTCCTCACCGTCATCGTCGACCCAGCCCAGCGCCGCCATGGCGGTCTCTACGACGGAATCGGTCAACTCGCGCCCGCCCATACAGGACAATGCCAGAGCCATGGACCAAAAAGCATCCTTGCCCTCATTCGTCACCTCGCGCGGCAAGGTGCGCAACTGGCGGAACGCCTGAGCATCAATGCTTACCTCACGCTTCAAATCCAGCGCTTGGAGGAGCGGAACGAAGTCATAGAGCCGAGTCCGCTCAATCAGCGCGCGAACGGGACTAATGACAAGATCCAACACCTCATCGATGGTTTCCTGGCCCGTGAGCTCCGCATTCACGGCGGTGAGATCAAAGGGGGTCTGGAAAGAACCGGAACCGCCCACGCACAGGGCTTCCGGCGTCCCGCTATCACGCGGGTAGGTCTCGACCACAACGATTTCGAAGTCCCACAGCCCCCAGGCGTAATCAACCTGTTCGCCTTCGCGGCTCAAGAATTCGCGCACGGTGTGGCTCGGATCGATGCGCTGGCCGCGGGCATCTGTGTGCTCAAAGAAGTGCCACGGTGAATCCTCTTGCGGCAGCCCGAAGCAGATTTCAAGAATGTGGTGGAGCTCTTCCAACGTGAGCGCGTCAGAGAAACCAATCTGGCGGTGTACCTCTGCTTCTGCGCGAACATTGGATACCTGGCACAGGAGGGTTTCACCACGATTGGCGCGGACCTGCGCCAAATCTGTGACCTGTGAGCTCATGTGCCCCACCATACGCATTTTTAGTTACGCGCGGTGAGCTCGCGTGCTTCAAGCTCGCTAAGGATGAGGACGATGGCAGCACTAATTCCGCCCCATACCGTCCAGGGTTTTGCCGCCCCACGGCGGCGAATAAACCGAACCACGCTTTGCTCAGTCTTTATGGTGATCCATCCACCAAGTACAAGAATGACGAAGGCAACCGGGATGGCCCACACGGGGACATCGGGGGTCTCAGGCTCCGGGCGGTCCTCGTGACTCTCTGCATTAGTGATAGCCACGAGTGCACCGAATCCGAGGAAGGACAGGACATAGGCGAAAACGAGCGCGGTCTTATTCTTAATCCAGTCAGGGAACGACGTCATGATGCCCACGGCCGCGGCCTGGGTGATGCGTCCGGCAAGGGTGTCATCCAGCGCATAATTGTCTTGCTTGGGAGAAGTCATACCGCCCCACTTTAGGCGGGCGGTAGGCTACCGTGCATGTACTCCTCCAAAAAAGAGCACCTCACCCCGGCCCAGCGAGCAGCGCAAGATGAGCGCGCCGAGGAAGACAAGCGCCACGGCCACTATCTGGCCACTGAACACACCTCGCTGCCGCTCAATGGTTTCATGACGCGGCTCATCGCCGAGGAACTCCCCATCCTCGATTCCGTCTCAAGGGCAAGAGTCTACGAGATCCTCCGTGAGTATGACGGCCCGGAGATTACCTCCCAGGAAGAGCTGCCGGAAGAGATCCGCGAGATTATGGATCTGTACTAATTCCGAACTAAAACCACATAACCGGACAGTACAAGTGTTCCGTTTACTTGGCTTTTGTACCTAATCTCACGTTTTCACTCCCGCCACAGGCACTGTCACCTAGGTAGGGTAGAGAACCGACCCATCACATCGAATCAAAGAGTAAGAGATGGAACTGCATACTACTGAGAAGTCCCTCCACGGTTGGGGCCGCACGGCGGCGACAACCGCCCACGTTTTGTCCACCCCAGACGTCGACGTCATCAAGACTGCCGTCGCCCAGGTGGCTGAGGACAATGCTGATAAGCCCGCCCACCTGCGCCGTGGCGTCATCGCCCGCGGTATGGGCCGTTCCTACGGTGACCCCGCGCAAAACGCCGGTGGCCTCGTCATCGACATGCAACCCCTCAACAAGATCCACTCCATCGATCCGGAGTCGGGCATTGTCGACGTCGACGGTGGCGTCACCCTTGACCAGCTCATGAAGGCCGCTCTGCCCTACGGCCTGTGGGTTCCTGTCCTGCCGGGTACCCGCCAGGTCACCATCGGCGGCGCTATCGGCCCGGACATCCACGGCAAGAACCACCACTCCGCCGGTTCCTTTGGTAACCATGTCACCTCCATGGAGCTGCTCGTCGCCGACGGCCGCGTACTACATCTGAGCCCAGAGGGCTCAGATGAGGATCCAGAAGGAGATCTTTTCTGGGCCACCGTCGGCGGCATGGGCCTGACCGGCGTCATCCTGCGCGCGCAGATCAAGATGACCAAGACCGAAACCGCCTACTTCATCGCGGATACCGACCGCACCGATAACCTCGATGAGACCGTGGCCTTCCACTCCGATGGCTCGGAGCACAACTACACGTACTCCTCCGCGTGGTTCGACGTCATCTCCCCGGAGCCAAAGCTGGGCCGCTCCACCATTTCCCGCGGCTCTTTGGCCACCTTGGAGCAGCTCGAGGAGCTCGCTCCGAAGCTGGCGAAGGACCCGCTGAAGTTCAATGCTCCGCAGCTGATGACGGTTCCGGATATCTTCCCGAACTTCACCATGAACAAGCTCTCCCTCATGGCTATCGGTGAGGCTTACTACCTCATGGGCGCCCCGGCGCGTAACCAGGTCAAGAACCTCACGCAGTTCTACCAGCCGCTGGATCTCATCGGCGAGTGGAACCGTGGCTACGGTTCCAACGGCTTCCTGCAGTACCAGTTCGTGGTGCCGACCGACGCCGTCGAGCCCTTCAAGGAGATCATCCGGGACATGCAGCGCTCCGGACACTACTCCGCGCTCAACGTGTTCAAGCTCTTCGGCCCCGGCAACAAGGCCCCGCTGTCCTACCCGATGCCAGGCTGGAATGTCTGCGTGGACTTCCCCATCAAGCCGGGCCTGGGCGCCTTCCTCGACGATCTGGATAAGCGCGTCATGGAATTCGGCGGCCGCCTCTACCTGGCCAAGGAGTCCCGCACCTCGGCGGAGAACTTCCACAAGATGTACCCGGGCCTCGAGGGCTGGCTCAAGACCCGCAACGACATCGACCCGACCGGCGTCTTCGCCTCCGATATGTCCCGCCGCCTCGAGCTGCACTAGAAAGGAATCACCTCATGCTGAATGCAGTAGGCCAAGCACAACACATCCTCCTTCTCGGCGGCACCTCCGAAATCGGCCTGGGCATCGTCGAAGAATTCCTCGAGCGCGGCCCGGCCAAGGTCACCCTCGCGGCACGCGCCAACTCCCCGCGTATCGCGGATGCCCGCGCGACCATCGAGTCCCGCGGCGGCGACGTCGAGGTCATCGACTTTGACGCGACTGACTTCGAGGGCCACGGGGACGTCGTCAAGCGCGCCTTTGAGCGCGGCGATGTCGACGTCGCCATCATCGCCTTCGGCACCCTCGGTGACCAGGAAGAACTGTGGCAGGACCAGGCCAAGGCGGTCGCCTCCGCCCAGACCAACTACACCGCACCGGTCTCCCTCGGCGTCTTGCTCGGCCAGAAGTTCAAGGAGCAGGGCCACGGCACCATCGTGGCGATCTCCTCCGTCGCCGGCATGCGCGTGCGCCGCTCCAACTTCGTCTACGGCGCCTCTAAGGCCGGCGTGGACGGCTTCTTCATCAACCTCGGTGAGGCCCTGCGCGGCTCCGGCGCCAACGTGCTCGTGGTCCGCCCGGGCCAGGTCCGCACCAAGATGTCGGCGGAAGCCGGCGAAGCGCCACTGACCGTCAACGTATCCGACGTGGCCAAGGCCACTGTCAAGGCGGTCCTGGACGGCAAGCAGTCCATCTTCGTGCACCCGCTGTTTGAGTACGTGTCCTTGGGATTCAAGTTCATCCCGCAGGCGATCTTCCGGAAGCTGCCTTTCTAAAGTTCCGCTATGTCCACGGCGTGTGGGAAACTACTTACATGACTGAGTCTCCCACCATGTCGTCTCCCGCCGTGTCCCCCACCATGGAATATGACGTCGACCGCCTATCGCGTCGCGCCACCCTCGTGGGTATCGCCGCCGCCGCTCTAGGTGGCGGCCTTGTCACGCTTCTTGGCTTCTTTGCCTTTAAGACGGTCTCCCTCCCGGCGTTCAGTACGTCGATGGTGACCCGTGCGCTGAGCACCGCGGGAACTGCGCTCACCGTTCTCCTGGTGGGCGCTCTGTGCGTGTGGTGGGTTATTGGTGCCTCGCCGCGGCCCCGCTGGCGGCCGTGGCTCACCACCGCCCTGTGCTACATCTCCCCAGCGCTACTCACGCTAACTAGTATCGGCCTGCCTCTTTCGGCCTCGCGCCTCTGGCTCGACGGCGTCCAGGTCGATCAGGTGTTCCGCACCCAGTTCCTCACCCGCGTCACGGAAGCCAGCTCCTATGCGGACATGAACTACGAGGGCCTGCCCACCTTCTACCCGCTGGGCTGGTTCTGGTTGGGCGGCCGGCTGGCCAACATCCTCAACATGCCCGGCTGGGAGGTCTACCAACCCTGGAGCCTCATCTCCCTGGCTGTGGCCGGGTGCATCCTGGTTCCGCTGTGGCAGCGGCTTGCCGGTTCCCTACCTGTGGCCACCGCCATTGCCTTGACCACCACAGCGGTGACCCTGACCATCGGCGCTGAAGAACCGTATTCCGCGGTCATCGCAATGGGCGTACCAGCGGTAGCTGTCCTGTGTTCACACGCCTTCTACGGCTCCTCGTGGTTCTCCGCCGCCGCAATCGCCATCTACCTCGGAATCTCCGCCTGCTTCTACACGCTGTACACGGGAGCCGTGGCGCTTACCATCGTCAGCCTCATTGCACTCGTCACGTGCGTGGGCGACCGTACGTGGACTCCCCTCGTGCGCCTCGCCGCCATCGCGGCCGGATCCCTGGCCATCGCCGCGATTGCTTGGGCACCGTATCTGCACGCCGTCCTGCACGCCACCGCCCCGCTAGAATCCACCGCGCAGCACTACCTGCCGGAGGAGGGCACCCAAATCCCGGCGCCCTTCCTCTCTTTGTCCGTCATCGGCGCCCTCAGCCTTATTGGCCTGATCTACCTCATCTTGCGCGTCGATGAGCCCGAAATCCGAGCTATGGGCACCGCGCTCGTCGGTACCTACCTGTGGACTTTAGCTTCCATGGTCATGACTCTTGCCGGCAGCACGCTGCTGGGCTTCCGCCTGGAGCTGATGGTCGCGGTGCTCTTCGCCACGGCGGGCATTCTCGCGCTGGCCGACGTCCGCCTCATGGGCCTGCCCACCCTCTACCCGGCGGGCATTACTGAGACCACCAGCAAGCGCGTGACCCTGGTCTTTGCCATCATCATGGGGCTGGGCGGTATTTACTATGCGCAGCAGATCCCCGCGACGAACGTGACCGCCTTGGATCACGCTTATACCGATACCGACGGCTACGGGGAGCGCGCGGACCGCTACACCAGCGATTCTTCCGCTAATTACGGAAAGATCCGTGAGTTCATCGACGCCCAGGGCTACGCGGCCGACGACACCGTCGTCCTCACGGACGAAAAGCTCTTCATGGCCTATAACCCCTACTACGGGTTTAACGCCTTCACCAGCAACTATGCCAACCCGTTGGGAGAGTTCAGCACCCGCAACCTGCAGATCGAGGAGTGGGCCTCCAGTTCTTGGGAGCAGACTCCAGAGGAATTCTCGCATTCCCTCGAGTCCTCACCGTGGCGCGGCCCGGACGTTCTCATCTTCCGCGGTGACATCAAGGAACCCGGGGATGGCTACAAGACACACTTGGCAGAAGACATCTACCCCAACCAGCCCAACGTGCGCTACCGCGCGGTGTTCTTCAACCCGGAAGTCTTTGAAGAAGGCTGGACCACTAAACAGATTGGCCCCTTCGTCGTCGCGGTCAGATCTAAATAAGCCAAGGCGGTGACGTAGACTGATCGCCGTGTCAGATCGGAATACCTCTTCACTGCGAGCACCGCAGTCCCTGCGGCTCACCGCCATCATCGCTGGATTCATCGGTTTCCTGTGCTTCGTGGCCACGCCACTGCTGCCGGTGAACCAAACCCAATCCTCCTTCGATTGGCCCCAGCAGGGATCCCTGCAGTCGATCAACGCCCCTCTCATCTCGGTGGCGCCGGAAGAAATTGACGCAGAGATCCCCCTGAAGGCCGTCGATAAGCTGCGCGATGGCCAGGATCTGCTTTACGGCACCGTCCCGCCGGAGTCCAAGAAGGCCTCCAACCGCGGTATGTTTGTCCGCGCCGGCGAGGATGGCCTCTCGGTGACCAGCCTCGATGAGGTCATTTTCTCACTCACGGCCGAGCAGGTGGCGAAGCTGCCTGAGGACTCCATGCTCCGCATTCAATCCACCGGTGACGGCACCACCGTCTCCTTGGGCAAGCACAAAGAGACCTCCGAGGAGGATCTCCGCCCTCAGGTCACCGGCGTTTATACCGAAATCGACGACACTCCGGAGAACATCGCCGAGCTTGGCGACGACCTCCGCATCCACGTGGAGATCAACTCTCGCTTCACTTCCTCCCCGACACCGCTCAAGCTCATCGCCATGTGGCTGGGCCTAGCCATGGTAGTGATCAGCCTGGTCTGCCTGTGGCGAATCGACCGCCTCGACGGCAAACGCCGTGGCTTCATGCCCGAAACTTGGAAGCAGATCCGCCCGCTCGATGGCGTCGTGGCGGCTGTTCTCGGCTGGTGGTACATCTTCGGTGCTAATACCTCCGATGATGGCTTCATCCTCACCATGGGGCGCGTTTCCGATCACGCGACCTATATGGCGAACTACTACCGCTGGTACGGCGTCCCCGAGGCCCCGTTCGGTGCGCCGTACTACGACCTCGTGGCATGGCTGGCGCAATTCTCCAGCGCGTCCATCATCGTGCGCCTGCCCGCCCTCATCTCAGCGCTCATCATCTGGTTTATCTTGTCGCGCGAGATGCTTCCGCGCTTCGGTGCCCGCGTCAACGAGCGCCGCCTGGCGCACTGGACCGCTGCGTTCATGTTCCTGGCTTTCTGGCTGCCCTATAACAACGGCATTCGCCCCGAGCCCATCGTGGCCCTCGGCGTCATGCTGACGTGGGCCTCTTTCGAGCGCGCCATCTCCACTCAGCGCCTCCTTCCGGCGGCGGTGGGCACCATCATCGCCACCATCACCCTGGCCGCTGGCCCTACTGGCCTCACCGCGGTGGGCATCTTCCTGGTCTGCCTCCCCGCCCTGTTCCGTATCATGGGCAAGCGCGCTCCCCAGATCGGCTGGACAGCTCTCATTGCCCCTTTCCTTGCCTGCGGCACTGCTGTCATGGTCGCCGCCTTCGGGGACCAAACGCTGGCGTCGGTCCTCGAATCCACTCGCGTGCGTTCCGCGGTCGGCCCGTCCCTGCCGTGGTATTCGGAGTTCGTGCGCTACTCCACGCTCTTCGAGCCCTCCGTGGACGGCTCCCTGACGCGCCGTTTTGCCATGTTCACCATGCTCTTCTGCTTGGCGCTCATCATCTATGCCTTCATCAAGGACCACCGCGTCGTTGGTGCGGAGGCAGATCCCACCAAGCGCCTGCTGGCCATCATGGCGCTCTCGGCCTTCTTCCTCATGTTCACGCCGACGAAGTGGACGCACCACTTCGGCATTTACGCCGGTGTCGCCGGCGTCATCGCCGCGCTCGGCTCGGTGGTTCTTTCCCAGATTGCCATGCGCTCCCCGCGCGCCCGGACCTTTTCCATCGCCGCGGTGATCTTCCTCCTGGCCATCTCCCTGGGCGGCTGGAACGCCTGGTGGTACGTGTCCTCCTTCGGCATCCCGTGGTGGGACCGCACCGTGCAGTTCAAGGGCATCGAGGCCAACACCGTGGTGCTGGCCATCGCCATGGTGGTCCTGGCGATTGGCCTCTACCAGTCCCTGGTTCACAGCTATCGCAAGAACAAGGCCGAAGCCGCCGGCACCCTCGAGGAATTCGAGGCCGCCAATGCCGCCAAGGTCTCGCGCTGGGCGGGCGTCATGTCCGCACCGATTGCGGCTGCCTGCATTATCATCGTGGCTTTCTCGTGTGCCTCCTTTGCCAAGGGCTACGTGGCACAGGCGGATTCCTACTCCGTGGGCAAGGGCAACCTGGCTTCCCTGCGCGGCGATACCTGCTCGCTCGCAGATGCCACCATGGTGGAGACCAACACCAACGAATCCTTCCTCACGCCAGTCGAGGGCGAATTCCAGGACTCGCTCGTTGACAAGAAGGAGGACAACTTCGGTTTCGGCCCCAATATGATCAAGGAAGATATTGAGCCGGAGAACCTCAACTCAGCGTCGGTAGGCGCTATTGCCAACACCACCAGCGATGACTCCGCTGCGTCTAACGAGCAAACCGAGACCGAAACTGAGACCACCGAGGTCACCGACTCCTCCGCCGGCGGCGTGCGCGGAACCCTGGGTGTCAACGGCTCCGAGATGCACCTGCCGTTCAACTTGGATTACCGGAAGGTCCCGGTCATGGGCTCCTACGATGAATCGCAGCGCTCGACCGCCACCATCACCACCCAGTGGTACAACTTGCCGGAACCTGGCGAAAACACTCCCGTCCTCTCGGTCGCTGCCGCCGGTAAGATTTACCACCACGACGTCAACGGAGTGGAGCAGGAGGGCACCGAGCTCACCCTGGAGTACGGAACACTCAAGGATGGCAAGGTTACGAACAAGGGTGAGGCCGAGCTTTCCGACGTCGGCGCGACCCCCAAATGGCGCAACCTCCGCATTGCTCTAGACGAGCTCCCAGAGGAGGCCAACGTTGTGCGCCTCGTCGCGGTCGATGATTCCACCGATGAGGACGATTGGATGGCGTTTACACCGCCGCGCGTCCCGGAGCTTGCCACCATCAACTCCCAGTTCGATTCCTCTACCCCGGCACTCCTCGACTGGTCCGTGGCCCTGCAGTTCCCCTGCCAGCGCACCTTCGACCACTACGCCGGCGTGACCGAGATCCCGCAGTTCCGCATTCTTCCCGACGCCGCCGCACAAACCTCCCTCACGGACTTCCAGTCCTTCTCCGGTGGTGGTGCGCTGGCAACCGCGGAGGCAGTGAACTACTCCTATGAGATCCCGAGCTACCTCAACAATGATTGGGCGCGCGACTGGGGCTCCATTGAGAAGTACGAGCTGCGCACCAACTCCCGCGGCGAGGCCCCGCTCGAGGCGGATATCGACCAAGAAATTATCCAGCGCTCCGGCCTGTGGAAGAACTCCGAGATGAAGATTCGCCCGGAGGGCGAACAGTAGGGATTAGAGAAACTCGGCCGAATCTTTAACCCGCTGCCGCGCCACAGCCGGGGTAGAAATACGGTGCATAGACACGTACTCCGCAGTCTGTGCACCGGGGATCTCCACGCGCTCAGCAATCTCATCCTGCGCCGCGGTCTGGACCAAGATGTCGGAATACAGCCCCGGCAGCTTCTCAACATCGAGGACGTAGTCACCGCGGATCTCCTCCGGCAGCTTGGCCAGCGCGCCGAAGTCGGGGAAGGTGAGGAGGAGGGCGTCGGCAGGCACCAGCGCTGCGAGCGCCCCACCGGAGGAATATCCCCACACCGTCACGCGCTCGGCACCATGCTCGCGGGCATAATCGACGGCCGCCTGAACCGACTGGACCATCTCCGCCACGGTGTGCTCGGGAGCCAACGGGTAATCGACATCGATGATCGTCGTGCCCGACAACTGCGCTGCGGCAGCCACTTCGGGCCGCCACTGCATCTCTAGCGCCTTGCCGTCACCGCGCCACCAGCCACCAGAGTGCAGCGAGACTGCCCAGCGACCATTCTGCTCTGAAGGAACAAAGATCGCTCCCACCTCAGAGTCTTCAACGCTCACGCCTTCCGTAAAAACGGTGCCGGGCAGCGAGTGATCCACAGCGGAACCCAACACCATCATGGAGGCCTGCACGATGCGATCCGGCAGCAGCGCGCAGTAACGGTCCGCCTCGGGCGAGCCTCCACCGGCCCACGGCGGGCGGAAGTCCGGCAGTGGGTAGTGCACCTCCATGTAAGAGGAGAGCTGCTCGAGCTGTTGTTCTGGACTTAGCTGGCGATCCTGGCCGCCGATATTCCACTCACTCATGGCCCCCAAGGGTACTACCAGATGGTGACGCGCTCCTCTGGGATCAGTCCACCCTCGACATCAAAAGCCTCGTAGAATTCGTCGATGTTCTCGGCGATGATGTTGCAGCGGAACTCCGCCGGCGAGTGCGGATCAATGGCCAAGTACTGCGTGGCCATCTCCGGACGAATAGCAGTGCGCCACACGCGCGCCCACGCCAGGAAGAAGCGCTGCAGACCGGTGTACTCGTGCTCTGCCAATTCCGGCTCAGCGCCCTCGGCCTCAAACGGCGCTACCTGGCCGTTGATGTCCAGGCCTTTGTCGGCGCAGTAATTCTTGTAGGCCACCACAGCAATACCCAGTCCACCGAGGTCACCGATGTTCTCACCCAGGGTGAAGCTACCGTTGACACCCGCGGAATCGGTGCCCTCCAGCACCTTCGGCACTTGTCCCTGGAACTGGTCCACCAGCTTCGCGGTCAACTTCTCGAAGGCCGCGCGGTCCTCATCCGTCCACCAAGAGTTGAGGTTGCCCTGGCCGTCGTACTGCGAGCCCTGATCATCAAAACCGTGGCCAATCTCGTGGCCAATCACCGCGCCGATGGCACCGAAGTTCTCCGCCGCGTCCGCGTCCGGATTGTAGAAGGGCGGGCGCAGAATCGCCGCCGGGAAGGTGATGTCATTGACTACTGGGTTGTAGAAGGCATTAACCGTCTGCGGGGTTGCGAACCACTCGTCGCGGTCGGCCGGCTTGCCAATCTTGGCCAGCTCATAATCGTGGCTCCACGCGCTGCCTGCCCGCACATTGGCCACTAGGTCCGCACCCTTGGGTGAAAACTCCAGTTCGGAGTAGTCACGCCAAGTATCTGGATAACCGATCTTGGCCTTGAACTGCGAGAGCTTCTCCAGCGCGCGCTCACGAGTGGCCGGGGTCATCCACTCCAGCTGCGAAATCCTCTCGCGGTATGCGGAGGTAAGGTATTCCACCAGCTCATCCATCTCGGACTTCGAGGACGGCGGGAAGTGCTTGTCCACGAAAACCTTGCCAATCTCCTGACCCACCATGTTCTCTGCCAGGCCCACGGCGCGCTTCCAGCGGTCACGCTGCTCGGTAGCGCCAGAAAGCTTGGTTCCGTAGAACTCGAAATTCTTCCTACCGATCTCCTCAGTAAGGTACGGCGCGCGCGACAGCAGAATGTGCCACGTGGCCCACAGTTGCCAATCCGCCATGCGGCCGGCGGTAAACAGACCCTCCAGGTGCTCAAAATACGATGGCATCATGGCCACCGCGCGGTGCTCCGGCAGTCCCCCACCGTTCAGGATGGCGCGGGCGATGCTGGGCAGCTTGGCGACGTCCACCGGGTTATACGTCTTCACCGCATCACGCGAGGCCACGACATCCCAATGCCCTGCAGCAATTTCCTTCTCCAGATTCACGATGCGCGTAGCGGCCGCTTCCGCGCCCAGCCCGAAGAGGCGAGCCGGATCCAGGAATCCAAGCATCGCTGCGACGTGCTTCTCGTAGGCCTCAAGCGTCTCCGCGTGGGCTTCCTCGCGGTAATAAGCCTCATCCGGCAAGCCCAAGCCAGACTGAACAATATAGGCCACCGCCTCCTCGGAGCCGGAGTCCTTTTCTACCCAGAAGGTAACCGGGGCGCCGACGCCCTCGCGCTCCAGCACGCCCAGGTTGTGCGCCAGCTCTTCCGGGTCCGCCGCCACCAGCTTGTCCAAATCTTCGGCCAAAGGCGCCGTTCCCGCAGCGTTCACTCCCTCAACGTCCATGTGGGAGGAATACACGATCCCCGGACGGCCTTCGTCTTCCTTAACGATGTCATGGACGAGTTCCTCGGCTTCGTCGCGAAGCGCGTGAAAAGTCCCGTCAACACCGCGGTCATCGGGAATAACGTGGGACTCAATCCAGGGGCCATTAACAAACTGATACAGATCCTTCATGCACTTCACTCTATGTCAGATGTACCCATTAGTGTGGTGTGCATGACTTCTTATCGTTTCCCGCCAGCGAAGATGACGGGGCCGTTTTTCGCTGTGCTTGGGGTGACCCTCCTCGTGCTCGGCACGCCCGCCGTCCTCAGCCTGGCGCTGCCGGACCACGATCCTGAAACCGAGCCTGTCGTCCTCGACGATCCTGAGTGGCGTCAGCCTATCGACGGCGTCGAATGCAGCGTGAACTACGATTCCGTGGCCAACCAGGCGTGGGATTGCGGCGATACCTTGGTCGAGGCCTACCTCACCTCTGATGTCGACGATGACGAGCTGGCCCTGCGCCGAGCTGTGCGCGCCACGACCTTCGGGTCGATGCCGAAAGAAGAAGTAGAAAACCAAGACGGCATCCTCGTACTGCGAACGTATACATACATCCCGGTCGTTGCCTTTAGCGTGGCCAAGGACGATCTCAACTACGAGCTCGTCTTTTCAGACGGAAACCCAGAAGAAATCGCCGATCAGTTTATGGAGGCCTTCAAGTGAGCAAGATCTTCCGCGTGGCGCTGTGGGTCATCATTGGTATCTGCCTCCCCGCAGCTCTGATCAATCTGTTTGGTGCTTTCCTCGTTGCCCCGCTGCCGGGCCTAATAAGCCTGCTGATCGGCTTTGCTTTCTTGGCGCTGGGGCTGTATCTGTGGCACCTCAGCCCGATGTGGGCGCGACCTGCCAAGGGATGGGCCACAGCCAGCGTGCTGTGGGGAGCCGGCACCGCGGTGTCTTTGGCGCTCCTATCAGCACTTCCGTTCAGCTCCCTCACCAAGGGCGTGGGATGGGAAGAATCCATGATGTCATGGTCCGGAGCTTATCCGGAGGAGTTCGCCAAGGCGCTGGGCGTGGTTTTTGTGTTACTCAGTTTCCGCCAGCTCAACCGCCCTTGGCATGGTTTCATCGTCGGCGCGCTTGTGGGCTGGGGTTTCGAGGTCTTTGAGAACGTCCTCTACGCCTCTCTCGGCGCCGTCATGCACCCGACGTCTGATTGGATTGGCATGCTACAGATGTGGGGGCTCCGCCTTGTGGCGGGCCCAGGCCTACACATGTCACTGACGGCCATCGCAGGCTTTGGCATCGGCTGGGCCATTTACGCCGCCCACAAAACGTGGTGGTGGCGCCTCGGAGTGGGCGTGGGCGCGCTTTTTGTTTCCTTCTGTCTCCACTTCGCGTGGAACTACATGTGGGATGAGACATGGCAGCTGGTCACGCAGTACATCGTGGTCGCGCTCATTCTCTACCCCATCGTCATCACCCTGGGGCTTCGCGCCCACCGCCTAGCCAAGGCGGACGATACCTACTCGCACTCGCCCGGCTCAGCCAGCCTGCGCTGAATTAGTCAAACTGCCCCTGCAGGACAGCCACGGCGTCAAGCGGAGTTACGTGATAGGAAATGGGGTTCTGGTTTGCGCCGGCCATGAGGGCGTGGGCGCAGGAGTGGCCCGCCCCCATCATGTGGCCGAGCTCGTGAGCGATGGTTCCCTGAAGCGCCTCTGGGTACTGAGCGGTGGCCGCCTTGATGAAGAGCATCCCGTGGTCCGGGTAGGCCGTACCCTGGACGTAACCATTCGGCTCCGGCTTATAGATGATGGCGATGGTGTCATCATCGGCCTCGGACGGCGCTACTTCCTTCAGAGAAGCCTTGCCGTCGAGAGCATCGTTCCACTCAGTTACGGCGGCATCGAGCTGCTCGCGGTACGGGAAGTCATCCGCCACCTTGTACTTAAGCACGCCGCTCTTGAAGTAGGAAGGAACGGAATCAGCATCGTGCAGAATCGACGGATCTGGAACCGGCTTTCCTTCGTTTGCCAACTTGGTGATGGAGGTGCATGTAGCAGGGGAAATGAGCGAACGAGTTTGGTCGCTCTTCGCCGAAGCCGACGGGGCAACGGTCAAAGCTACAACAGCAATGGCCGCGATGGACAGGGCCTTACGCATAGGGAAATACCTTTCGGGTTAGTAACCGCTTATTTGGTAGCCGAGAATATATTAATTTCTCAGTTTCCGCAAAGGTAAAACTTAGCTAAACCCGTGGCCAATCAGCACACGTGCGATGAACTAGGCACAGCGCGCTTCAGCTCCGCACACGCCCTATCGCGCAGGTCCTGAGGGGGCGTCGGCAAGCTCGGCGCTTGCGGCTGTACCTCCACCGCGCCGAGCACATCTGCGGTGAGGTCCGCGGGAGATCCATAGGTATTTGCCGCCACACTATACCCAGGACCGAAAGAGGCGCTCGCATGCACCTGCCGGTCATCTGACCACCCAAATTTCGTTCCGATAATGCCCGGAATCCGCGCGGTGCCGAAGTCCTGACGATATCCGTCGGATGCCGTAGGCGCTGCCGTCGCCATACCTTTCATGAGCGGTGCAGCAACTGGGTCACCAGATATCACCCCAATAAAGCGAGCGAGATCCTCCGTCGACGTCGTGATATTGCCCCAGTAACCGTTGTGATGAGTCTCCCCCAAGCGGTATTCCCCGATGATGGAAGGTATGGCCTGTGGGTACTTCCGCTCCAGGTCGCTAGCGGTGCCATCCTCAGAGAAGCGAACCATGTTTTCCACCCGCGCTTTATCCTCCGGCGCTCCATATTTCAGGACCCACATTCCTAGGTACAGCTTCGCGAGGGATAGCGCAGGACGAGACTCGTGGCCATTTCCAGTGGAAACCGAGTTTCCGTCGGCATAGCGCACGGTCATTTGAGTGCGTGGCGGAACCTTCCCAGGATCAAACGTCAGGGCCTGGGCGGATGGCGCAGCGACGGTCGCTAGCGCTAGACCAGCAATAAGGGAGCGGAGTTTAAGCACTTTCATAGATTAACTCAAGCCACAGCTTCAACAGGCTTGATTGGTACATAAGCGCCGCTGCCCAAGGGATTCAGCGCGCACCCTTCCCCACACTAAGGTTCGAACAGTAATTTTATTAGCTTCTTACCCAACAAGCCCCTCCCAACGAAGCTCAAAGCGGCGGAAGGCTGGGTAAATGCAATATCAGTAGGCACATTCACCTCTCTAATCACAACTTTCCGCCAGGGTATAGACTTTCCAAACGGTACAGAATAAACTCATTTTTCGAAAAGGGATTCGGACAGTGGGGGGTTCGGTCCTTCTCAATATCTCTAACGAAAGAGGGGGTTGAATTGTCTTCCACTACAGAAGCCGTTGTTTTCTATTTCTCTCATTCCAATCCGAACGACCCGGTCTGCATGAAAGGTAAAGCCATACGCCAAGCAGACTACGAGTTTTGGTCTAGCGTCCTTCCCGCCTTGGACGAGGACTCAGATACAGCGTGCATGCGCCTTGGGCTAAAGACCGGCAAGGCGGCCGGGGCGGTTGCTCGCATAATCATGGGGATTTACCGCCTGAAAGAGCTACCCCAGCTCAAGGCCCTGCAAGATGCAGATTTTTTGCTGGACTTACCCGCTTTGATTGCCATCGACCAGGTCATGGCTAAACTCGGCCAACCTTCCACTGAGGTAGTAGCCGCCATTGACGCTGCGTTGGCCCGTTGGCTTACGCCTACGAAGCCAAATCAGGTATTTCCCACCACGTCGCAGATTCGTCGCCGCATGCGTGACCTTGTCAAGGTCCATGATGACTCCATCGCAGTGGAGGATAAGCGCACAAAGAATCGATATTCCATTCTCACCCGCGACCAACGCGCCACCATAGAACTAGAGGTGGATAGCAGCGTTGGAATCATCATCCATGAGGCCATTAAGGCAGCTGCTGAAAAGCATGAAGTCTCGATGGCAGAAGCACTAATCCTTTTAACGACTGGAAAGGTAGAACCAGAAGCTGCCCGAGTAGTGCTCCACACTTATCAAGCGAGTGATGTCGAAGACGCGCCAGTGTATGTAGAAGGGCACGGCTGGCAGGTAGAGAATATCCCAGCACAAGCCGTAACGAAAAGGGACTTGAGCACCAAGCCGAAAGCCACTAATGGCTACGGACCAGCCACGTTGGTTCGCAAATATGTTGAAGGGCGCGATGGCACCTGCCGTGCAGCTGGCTGCGGAATGCCGGCGTGGCTGTGTCAATTAGACCACCGTATTAACTATGCCGATGGTGGGCCAACGCATCCGGACAACATGGTGGCGTTGTGCCAGCATCACCACAACATGAAGACCGATGGGCGGGCGTTCTATTTTTTGGACCCCGATACCGGGGATGTGGTCTGGCTCTTTGAGGATGGAACCTGGGCAATCACGGAACCTTCCGGGCCACTAGCACCAAAGAACAAACGCTGGGCGCGAAGCGTTGCGCAAGATATTGAAGGTTACCGCGCTAGGAAGCACCGGGAAGCTCAGGAGCTGAAAGCCGAGCTAGACCAAGAACAGCAAACAAACACAAATAAGAAGACCGCTTATGGCAAGGGAGATGAAGAAATCCCCTTCTAGATAACTAGGTTCGTCGCTTAAAACAACGAACCACATTGGCGCTCGGCTTAGAGGAGGTAATTGAGGTCCGCCGCATCCAGCCCACATTCAGCGAGCACCACACTGTCGCCGCGGTGTGGAATGCCTTCGGCATCCCAATGGGCTTGGGCAGCGGAGGTGTGCGCGCGGCCGGTACTGTTGACCACACGCCACCAGGGCAGATCTTCGCTTTTCGCCATCACCCAGCCCACATAGCGCGCCCCGACCCCTACGACTTTGGCGATCTCTCCGTAGGTGGAGACGTTGCCAGGCGGAATGCGGAGCACAACTTCCGTGACCCTAGAGCTCGACGGGTTCTTCAGGGGCATCCTCGACCTCGCACAAGGTAAGCGTCGCACCCGTGGAATCCTCAATCAGGCACAATCGGCCGAATGGTGAATCGTGGGGCTCGCGGATAACCTGCCCGCCATTCTCCACAACAGCCTTCGCTGCTTGCTCGATGTCCCGCACGCCCAGGTAGGTTTGCCAGAAACTCGGCAGACCTTCTGCGTGCCAGAATCCAGCGAAGGCAGCGCCTTCTTCCTCCGCAACTGCATAGTGCTCATCACCACGGATTTCCCAATCGAAGAGCTCACCATAAAAGTCCAGCGCTGAGTGAAAATCCTCCGAGACCGTCAGCTCGTGCCACACCGGGGTGCCAGGCTCACCGCCGGCGACGAAGCGGTCGAGCTCCGGCTGCGTCAAGCCAAACATGGCACCGGACTTGTCGTGTACGAGCGCCAGCGGGGCACCTAAAGCGAGGATTTTTCCGCCGAGTTGTTCTACTCGGGCGCAATCGGCTTCCAAGTCGCGGGAGAGGAAATAGGTAGCCCAGGTGTCCTGGCCCGGAACAATTTCTGCAATCGGCAGACCTTGAAGACGGGCGATGCCATCTTCGAATTCCCAGCCCAGCACGGCCGAGTAAAACTTCTCGGAGGCCTTCACATCAGAACTGGCCAGAGTAATCCAGTAGGGCATTCCTACTTCAGCTTCAAAGGCGGGCATTAAAGGTTCCTCCACTTCTCCGGGTCGAAGTCATCATCGGCGGTAGCCTCATCAAAATAATCGTCGTCGTCTTCGACGACGCGGGCGCAAGTGTCGGAGACGCAGATGACGTCGCCAAGCGCCAGCGTTGCTCCGCGCTGCTTAGTCACTTCCCCATTGACGGTAACCTGCCCCTGCTCGATGAGTTCTTTGGCCTCTCCCCCGGTGGCGACCAAGGAGGCCAGTTTAAGGAACTGGCCGAGCTTAATGGATTCTCCCTTAATTGAGACTTCTAGCATGTTGACCAGCATACCCAGCTCAAAGCGCAAGAATTCCCTCTGCCAGAATGATGACGCCAAGCAGGGCAAACACGACTCCGCTGAAGATATCTACCCCGGCGGAGTTCTTTGCCATCCACTTCGCCACCGCACGGGTGCACAACGCAACGCCGACAAAAATAATGAGGCTTTCAATAATCAGCACAGAACCAACCGTGGCATTCGCGCTCAAGCCCATGCCCGGATCGATGAAGTTGGCGAAGATAGCGCCGAAGAAGATGAGCACCTTGGGATTAGAAAGATCGCTGACCAGGCCCATGCGGTACGCCGTGCCGAGTCTGATTATGCCGTCCGGGGTGAACCCGCGCGGTTGAGGATTCATGGTTGCTGGAGCACGACGCTCTTTGATGCCGCTGCTTATTGCAGAAAATGCCATCCATAGCAGATAGCTACCGCCGGCAATCTGCAGCGCCACAAGGATTTCAGGATGGGCCGAAATCAGCGCGGTAAGCCCCGCCAGCGAAGCAACGGTCCATATCATCAAGCCAGTCGTGCTACCAACTGCGGCCCACACCGCTGCACGCGTGGAACGCGCACCCAAACGAATAATCTGAACCACATCTGGCCCCGGCGAAGCCATCGCCGCGAACCACACACCCATCAAGGCCACTATGGCGCTGAAAGCCACCTAACACCCCCATACTCACATGCGTTTTCACTAACACATGCCACTATAAGAGGCGTCTCACCTGCAGCGAAACAGGTAAATTAGCTTTGCGTACGCGGCTTAATAGTCATGGTGTCAATGTTGACGTGCTCCGGCAGGGACGCCACCCAACGCACTGCCTCAGCGATGTCTTCTGCGGTGAGGTTGAGCTCGCCGTCATAAACTTGTGCGGCACGTTTGGCGTCACCCCGAAAACGATTGAGGGAAAACTCCTCCGTGGCTACACGGCCCGGGTCAAGTTCGGTAACGCGAACGCCGTGTTCCTCAATACGCAGTGCACGAGAAATCACGCGGACGCCATGCTTGGCGGCGTTGTAACCGGAACCGCCCTCGTAGACGTTCCACCCGGCCACGGAGCCCATGTTGATAATGAGCCCGCCCCGCAGCTTCGGCATGAGAGCCTGGATCATCCGAACGGTGCCAAGGACGTTGACGTCATACATCCACTGCCAATCCTCGATGGTGGTGTCCACGAGGGGCTCCAGGCCCTTAGCGCCACCGGCGTTGTTGACCAGCAGGTCAGCGCGGTCGAGGTGGGAAACGAACTCGGCTACGGATTCGTCCGAAGTGACGTCGAGGGCATAGGCCTCGCCGCCGATGTCGTTCGCGAGGGCCTCAAGGCGCTCCACGCGCCGCGCGCCGACGACGACACGCCAGCCGTCAGCCGCCAACGCTCTTGCCGACGCCTCCCCAATCCCCGAAGACGCTCCTGTAACGACTGCTACTTTTTCCATGCGCCCTAGGATAGGGCTTCTTCCAGCTCGGCGCAGATGTTTTCGACGATCCCACTCTTGAAATCAGCCGGGGTGAAGGTGCCATCCTTCATGTCGGTATTTAGCGAGATATCCAACTGAGTGCGCAGCTGCGGCATGGAGAAGTTCGCCATGATAAGGCGCCACGCCTCTACCGCGCGGATGCCGCCGCTGAAGCTGTAGCCCACGTAAGCAATCGGCTTGCCTACCCACTCGGCGCCGAGGGAATCGACGGCGTTCTTGAACGCGCCCGGCACGGAGTGGTTGTACTCCGGGGTGACAAAGATAAAGGCATCGCAGGAATCGATAGCATCGGACCAGGCCTGCACATTCGGGTCCTCGTAGTTTTTGTTTGCCGCCATAGGAATGACAGAGGTGGTGAGGATCGGGACATCGAAAGCCTTGAGGTCAATGAGCTCGTAGTCCACGTCGCGGCCCTGAGCGAGGTCGGTGACCCACTGGGCGATGGCCAGCCCGGCGCGGTCGTCGCGGGTAGAGCCGAGGATGATGCCGATTTTCGCCATTAAAGTACCTTTCTTAATTTGTTAACGCGTCAACGTCTGAGGGTACGCCGATATGTCGACGCAATCGACAAGTCACCCAGATATGTCGAAAATTCTAGAAAAAATCGACATATCCGCTCAACATGTCTATTCTTTTACCATGCCAACCTATAGCCCGGACACCCCCTACAATGGGCTTCCGCCCCTCCCACCAGCAGAAGTGGTGGAAACCGTTCCCGTGCTTAAGGCCATCATCGATGCTAAGGAAAAACTGGCTGAACTGCGTACGGCCTGCCAGCTCATTCCCAACCCGGAGATCATCACCTCAACGATTCCACTGCGTGAGGCTCGTGCTTCCTCCGAGATTGAGAACATCGTCACCACTAATGACGAGCTCTTCCGTGCGGCGTGGCACGTCGATGCTGAGCCGACTCCTGCCACCAAGGAGGCTCTTCGCTATAACGCCGCGCTCCACGCTGGACTTTCCTCGCTATCGCAGCGACCTCTATCCGAGAAGACGGCAAAAATCGTATGCAGCACCCTTCTAGATACTCAGGCCGAGGTGCGTTCACTTCCGGGCACATTTATCGGTAACCCTGTAACGAAGGAGCGGCTCTACACCCCACCTGAAGGAAAGGAGATTATCGAGGGCCATCTCGCAGCGTGGGAGGACTATATATATTGCAGCCACGACGTTGATTCCCTCGTAAAGATGGCACTGCTTCACTATCAATTTGAAGCAATCCATCCTTTCTACGATGGCAATGGGCGCACTGGACGAATCCTTAACGTCCTCTACCTCATTCAAGAAGATCTTCTTGAGCTGCCGGTTTTATACCTGTCCGGGTATATCGTCGACAACAAAGCAGACTACTATCGCTATCTCAACGCTGTTACAGCCAAGGGAGCATGGCAAGACTGGCTTCTCTTTATGATCCGCGGCGTTCACGCAGCGGCTGCCGACGCCTCCTCAATGATTACCCAGCTTCGGGCTATCCAGGAAAACACTGCGCAACGAATACGTTCTGCGGGCGTGATTAACCATCCGCTCGAGATGGCCGAGCTCATTCTTATCAAGCCCTATGTACGCATTACTGACGTGGTAGAGATGGGCTTCGTCAAACGCCAAACTGCCAGCGCGTGGCTGGCACATCTCGTAGATTTAGGAATCCTCGAAGAAATCCAACAAGGCCGCTCCAAGGTTTTCCTTCACCGTGCCGCTCTCGATGTTCTGACTCGAGACTAAGACGAGGGAATAGGATGGCTGACATGCATCACCCAGACGAAGGATCCTTTGAGCGCATGACCAGCGGGCAGTGGTTCATGCCCGGTGTCAACGAGGAGGTCAGCGCCGAACATCGCCGCGGCTTCCTGCTGGTCAAGGAGCTCAATGAGCTGCACAACACCAACCCAGAGCGCGCGAAGGAGATCTTGCGAGAGCTGCTTTCGCCCGAGTCCGAGGTTCCCGGGCTGCACGTCCCGCTCAACTTGGAGTATGGCTGCAATGTGACCATCGGAAAGGGCGTCTTCATCAACTTTGGCGCGACGATCCTGGCGCAGGCGCCTGTAACCCTCGGAAATCACGTCATGATCGGTCCGAACTGCTCGCTTATTACCGTGGGGCATCCTGTCAACGACCATGAGATGCGAGCAGAAGGTTGGGAGATTGCGAAACCTATCAGCGTCGGCGATAACACGTGGTTTGGTGCCAATGTCACTGTGCTGCCGGGCGTGACAATCGGCAAGAACTGCGTCGTGGGAGCGGGCACGCTGGTGACTAAGGATATCCCGGATAACTCGCTGGTCTTGGGCTCACCGGGACGTGTGGTGCGCAAGCTGGAGGACAACGAAGATAGGTGGGAGCGCCAAGATCTCGATGTTTGATCTCAAGGCGATCGGCACAGGACTTCCCGTCCTGGAAACCATCGATTCTCTGCCTTCCGCCGGTCACGTCGTCGTCCAGGCCCCGCCCGGCACGGGTAAGACCACGCTCATACCGCCAGCGCTGGCTAACCAAGTGGAGGGCAAGGTTCTCGTCACCGCGCCGCGCCGAGTAGCTGTGCGTGCGGCGGCAAACCGCCTTCAAGAGTTGTCAGGCCAGCGCATCGGTTATGCGGTGCGCGGTGATTCCCGCAAAGGTCAGGACGTCGAGTTTGTTACCCCCGGCGTGCTGTTGCGCCGACTGTTGCGGGATCCGGAACTTGAAGGGATTTCCGCCGTAGCCATCGACGAGGTGCATGAACGCCAGCTCGATACCGATTTGGTGCTGGGCATGTGCTTGGAGTTGGCTCAGCTCCGCGATGATTTTCGGGTCATTGCTATGTCCGCGACTGTCGACGCCTCCCGCTTCTCCCAGCTCATGGGAGGGGCGCCGATCCATTCCACCGAGGCCGTAACGTACCCGCTCGACATTTCCTATGAACCGATTCCGGGACGTGCCGCGGGCGATCGAGACTTTTGGAAAAGCGTGGCCAAGGTTGCCGCGCGGCAGCACGAGTCCACTCTGGTCTTTGTGCCGGGTGTGCGCGAGGTCAACCTGGTGTGTGATGCCTTGAGCGGCCACAACGTTTTCCCACTCCACGGCCGCCAAACCACGCAGGAGCAGGACGCGGCCCTGTATACGCGAGAACAGCGCATCGTGGTGGCGACGTCTATTGCGGAGTCCTCGCTGACCGTGCCGGGCGTGCGCACCGTCATCGATGCTGGATTGTCCCGCGTTCCCAAGCGGGATGCGCAGCGCGGGATGAGTGGGTTGGTGACGGTGTCGACGTCGAAAAGCAGCGCCGATCAGCGCGCTGGACGTGCCGGGCGTGAGGCGCCGGGTACCGTCGTCCGTTGCTATTCGCAGGAGGATTACCAGCACTTTTCTCCGCACGTGATTCCAGAAATCCTTTCCGCGGACCTCACGCAGGCGGCGCTGTTCATGGACTGTTGGGGCGCGGGACCGGACTTCCCGTTGCTTGATCAACCGCCGAAGGCTGCGCTTGCCGACGCCCACCGCACCCTGGAATTGCTTAACGCTGGCGAGGAATTGGCGCTGCTACCGACCCACCCACGATGGGGCGCGGCACTGTTGAAGTACGGTGCGGGGGCAGCACGCACGATTGCCCGCCTGGATGATTCGGACCCGAAGCGGCTGGCCCGCCTGGTGCCCGACAAGGGGCCGGTGGACCCAGGCGTGGTGGTCGCTACTGCCTTCCCGGAGTTCGTGGCTAAGCGCGTGGGTGACAAGGAGTACTTGTTAGCGAGCGGTACCCGCGCGCGGCTACTCAACGGTGAACAGGGAGCTGACTGGTTGGCGGTGGCGGAGGTGTCGTTGGCGCAATCTGGTAACGCCATCATTCGTGAAGCCGTGCCCATCGCGGAAAAGGATGCGCTCGAGATCGTCGGCGTCACGGAGGAGACGCGAGCGTTTCTCGACGGATCCAAGGTCCGCGGCGTGCGCGTGCGTGCGGCAGGTGCCATCGTGTTGTCGGAGACGCCCGTAAAGGTCTCTGGCGATGAGGCGGTGGAGGCACTGCGTAAGTCCGGACAGGGCTTAAGCTTGTTCCACTTCAGCGAGAAGGCCCAGAACCTGCGGGACCGTCTGCGGCATCTGTATCGGGCATACGGTGAGCCGTGGCCAGATATCGACAATGCCAACCTTGAGTGGCTGGATCCGGAGCTGCATGAGTTGGCGATTGGCGGGCGCCCAGACATGTATCCGGCGCTGCAACGATTGCTGCCGTGGCCCGAAGCCAGCCGCTTGGACGAGCTCGCGCCGGAGCGTTTGCCGGTGCCGTCCGGGCGTGATGCAAAGATTGATTGGTCCGGCGAGCGCCCGGTGGTTTCCATCAAGTTGCAGGAGTGTTTTGGTTTAGCGGAGTCCCCCGAATACTGCGGCCACCACGTGCAATTCCATCTACTGTCTCCCGCCGGGCGGCCGCTTGCTGTGACCGATGACTTGGCCAGCTTCTGGTCCGGGCCCTATGCCGGGGTGCGCGCCGACATGCGCGGGCGCTACCCAAAACACCCGTGGCCCGAGGACCCGTGGAATGCGGTAGCAACCGCAAAGACGAAGAACAGGATTTAACCCCACTGCTGCCAGGCCAGGTACACGCTCATCACCACGACGAGAGTGAGCAGCGCATAACGGATGAGCTTCGCACCGCCGCCGAGCACTGTTCGCGCGCCCAGCTGCGCACCAATGATATTTGCCGCTGCGAGAACAAGTGCTAGGCCCCATACCACGTGCCCGCCCAGAATGAAGGCGATGAGCGCGCCAACGTTGGTGCACGTGTTGACCACCTTGGACATCGCGGCGGAAGTAAGGAAGTTCTGGGAGAAGATGGCTGTAAATGCCATGATGAGGAACATGCCGGTGCCGGGGCCAAAGACGCCATCGTAGAAGGCAATGGCCGCCACGGCGGCTAACCCCGCCCACGTGCGCCAACCGCCGCGGATTCCCTCTCCTTCGCCGCTTCCGAAGCTTGGACGGAAAGCAACGAAGGTACCCACCGCCACCATGAGCACGATGATGACTGGGCGCATGATGTCTTTGTCGATGAGCGCGACCGCCGTGGCGCCGAGGCTGGAGCATACAAGGGCGATAAGACCCATACGGATGAGCTCGCTCTTCGGCGGGCGGACTTTCTTGACGAGCGTAATGGCCGCTGACGCTGTGCCAGATACCGCCGCCACCTTGTTTGTGGCTAGGGCGGCGGCGGGAGCAAGCTGCGGTGCCACCGCCATGATGAGCGGAATAAGGACGAGGCCGCCGCCACCAATAACGGCGTCGATCCATCCGGCCACGGCAGCTCCAATAGTGAGAATCGCCCAACCACTCAATCCAAAGCCCATGACCATCATTAAACTCGATTGCATGTCTGTGCGTGCAAGGTGGGCCATCGTTGCCCCGGGATCTGTTGCTCTCGGGGCAGTATTCAGCTACCTGCACGTGCCCGCCGCCTGGATTCTGGGCGCCATCGTGGTCTCCGGCGCCATGGCACTGACGACGGGCAAGGAGCTTTCCGTCAACGATCGCTTCTATGCTGTCGCTCGCGGTTTCATCGGAATGATGGCGGGGATACCGCTGACCCTTGTGCCTGCCTCCACGCTCATTGGCTTTGTGCCGGCTGCGGTGACGATGTCCCTCATCACCGTGCTTATCGGTGTCGCTGGCGGTGTTCTGCTACACCGCTCACAGCCGAAGGATATTTCCTGGGAGACGGGCATTTTATCCATGCTGCCCGGCGGAGCCTCGCTCATGCCCGCGCTGGCTAGCGAGCTGGGTGCGGACTACCGCTACGTGGCGCTGACGCAATATCTGCGCCTCCTGGCGGTGTCGGTATCGCTCCCTTTGGTGGTTTCTTTGTTAGATGCTCCTGCGGGCGAAGGCGTCGACATGAGCGTTGACGGCGAGGTCACGTGGTGGATTGTGCTGCTGACCCTCGCTATCGCCGTGGTTGGTGAGAAGCTAGGCAAGCTCGTGCGTTTGCCTGCGGCTGCGGTGCTAGGTCCGCTCATCTTGACGGTGCTGGTCGCTCAGGTTATCCCAGCCGGCCACACCTTGGAGCCGCTCTACGTGTTCAAGATCATGGCATTCATGTCCATCGGCTGGGTCTGTGGTGGCGGGCTGTCGGTACCGGCACTGCGGGCCTTCGCCAAGCAGCTGCCGGCGACGATCCTCTTCATTGTCGTGGTCATCGGCGTGTGTGCGCTGACCGCCCTGCCGTTGACCGCATGGCTAGACATCACCTACTTTGAGGCTTACCTCGCCACCTCGCCCGGCGCGCTGGAGACGGTTCTCGCGCTGTCCGCAGAAGGAGGGGCGGGTCCCGCCGTGGTGGCCGTGCAGATTATCCGACTCATCATCGTGCTGGTCATCGCCGGCTACCTGCCGCAGATTCTGGGGCTATTCCGCAAGCGCCGCTAGTGGTACCACCCAGACCCCATCCGGACGTTGGAAAGCTGGACCGCTGGGAATCACAACTATCAGCGCTGCTGGAGGCGAAGAAAGCTTAGCGGCTACGTGCTTAAGGTGTGCTGCCGCTGCATCGACCTCGTTGTGCGAAAGTTTCGCCTCAAATCCCACCCACGAACCATCTCGAAGCTCCACTACTGCATCAATTTCTTCGCGCCCCTTCATATCCCTCAGGTGGAATACTCCGCGCGCACGCAGTGCCTGCGCATAGACGCGCAGATCGTGCACAAGTTGCGCCTCGAAGAGGATGCCTAATGTCTCTAAATCCCCAAGCAGTTTATCTGGACCCGTTCCCAACAAAGCAGCAGCCAAACCGGGATCGGCAAGCTGGCGTTTAGGCATTTGGACCATGGAAGTCTTCGACCTCGTACGCGGTGACCAAGCTGGTTGATCCTCAATAAGGAAGAGGCGCGTAGCAAAATCGTGAATGACGTTCACAGTTTCTGCGGCTGGTGTCGAGGTAGCGCTGCTGAGTTCTCCTATGCGTTTACGAATCGCTGCAGCGGTGGCCGGCTGGGCAACTAGTCCGGCATAGGCATGAAGGAAAGACTGGAAACGGCGCGGATCGCGGCGCGGTCCGCCAAGCTCCGGATAATCGTGCTCGCTCATCTCCGTGAGGTAGGATTCCATCCCTTCCTGCGCGTCGAGCGGATCAAGGTCAAAGAACTCCGGAAAACCACCAGCAACGATCCATCGGGCATAATCCGCCACGGTGGCGTCCGTCCCGGCTGTAGGCTCTTGATTGCCAGCAATGATGGCGCCCAGTGATACCCGCTCAGCAGCAAGTTCTCGCTCTGCCAAACTCAACGTGCGCAATTGAATCGAACGAATACGGCCTGCGCCCGAATGCCTGGTGGCATCGTCATTGGGCGTGGAGGAGCCTGTAAGGAGAAACTGTCCTTTCTCCGGTGAGTCATCAACTGCATGGCGCACTTCATTCCAGATAGCAGGGACAACCTGCCACTCATCAATAAGCCGCGGCCGCGCCCCTTGAAGCCCCAAAGCCGGTTGCATGCGCGCAAGGTTTGCTTCTGGGGAGTCACGGTCAAGTTGAATGACGGACTTTGCGAATTGGCGTGCTGTTGATGTTTTCCCACTTGCACGGGGGCCTTTGAGGAAGAGGGCTCCCGAAACACGGAGCCCTCTCTCGACTTCTGCATCAACGATTCGGGGCAGGTACATACCACGCATGTTAGCCCGACAAGTGGATAAATCACAGAGTCACTAGTGGATAAATCCAAGAGTCAGGTGTGGATAAATCCAAGAGTCTAAGAAGCGACCTGGGGTTTTAGTCCAGAATTGTCTCACGCAGGATCGACATCGGCACAGAGCCTAGGGCCAATGCCTGGGAGTGGAAATCGCGTACGTCCATGCCCTGCTCCACCGCAGCGTCGCGGGTTTGCTGCCACAGGCGCTGGCCCAAGGCATAAGACGGAGCCTGACCCGGCCAACCCAGGTAGCGGGTGACCTCGAAGGAGAGGTTGGCATCATCCATCGCGGTGTTCTCACGCATGAAGGTCTTGACGTGGGACTTATCCCAGACACCGGACGTGTTGCAATCCGGCAAAGGCTTACCCAAGTGGAGTCCGATGTCCACCACGACGCGGGCGGCGCGGAAACGTTGGGCGTCGAGAAGCCCCATGCGGAAACCTGGGTCATCCATGTAACCCAGCTCCGCCATGAGTGCTTCCGCGTAGAGAGCCCAGCCTTCACCATGGCCGGAGTTCCAGGTCACCGCGCGGCGCCACAGATTGAGGTCAGGCTGGGTCAGCGCGGCACCAATCTGCAGGTGGTGGCCCGGCGCGCCCTCATGGTGGACAGTGGTCAGCTCCTGCCAGGTGTGGAAAAGCTCCTGACCAGACGGTACGGACCACCACATGCGGCCGGGGCGGGAGAAGTCATCCGACGGCGAGGTGTAGAAGATACCGCCGGTGCCGGCCGGGTCGATGCAGCACTCGATTTCTTTAACGGCCTCCGGGATATCGAAGGCGGTGCCGTCGAGGTCCTTAATGACGCGATCCGCGGTGGACTGCATCCACTCCACCAGCGCGTCGGTGCCGTGGAGCTGGTAGCGCTCCTCCTCGTTGAGCTTGCGCATCGCGGCGCGGACCGTCACGTCGGAGCCGTAGAGCTCGTGGGCGATCTTTTCTTGTTCCGCCTTGATGGAACGCACCTGATCCAGGCCCCACTCATAAGCCTCATCGAGGTCCACGGCATCCCCGACGAAAAGCCTGGAGAAGCGCTCGTAGCGCTCCCGGCCCACCGCGTCCTGGGACGGAGCCTGCGGTTGCAGCTCGTTGGAAAGCCAATCGGCGAATTCGCCGAAGGCTTCCTTGGCCGCGTCCACCTCGGGGCCCTCCACACCAAGGTCCTCGAGCATGGAGCCGGCGTCGGCAAGCCGCTCACTCTGCACGAATACTTCCGAGATCTGGCGTTGGGGCGCCACCATGCCACGCGACGCCGCCTCGGTGAGGGACTCCTTGTAGCCGCTGAGGGATGCCGGCACCTTCGACAGGCGCGAACGCAGGGCGTCGAGCTGTTCCGGAGTGTCCTTCGGCATGAGCATCAGGGTGTCGCGGATGGTCTGCACCGGCGAGGCAATGTTGTTAAGACAACGGATGTCCTCGCCAGCATGGTGCAGGTCAAGATCCAGGCAGAGACGGTCGCGCAGGACGGCGGCGGTGACGTAGTCCACCTCGTCGAAATCGTCGTCATCGTCGGATTCGTCGGTGGTGTCATCGAGTGCATCGAGATCCGCCATCATCTCACGGGTGCGATCCGCCACGGAGGAGTAGTACTCCGGGGAGAAATCCTCCAGCTCCCCATCGAAGCCGGGGATTCCCCACGCGGTGGCATCGGTGGGCGTGAGCTGCGCGAGGTCGTGGACGAAGTTATCGCACGACGCGTCCAGCAGCGAAGGCTGGCGCTCTGCGTTCTGGTCAAAACTCATAAGGGCGAAGTCTAACGAAGATCCGGGGGTTTGGGCCAACCTGGTGCCGCCTTATTTACCAGGTTGTTAGCTAATTGTTGCTCCACTTGCTACCCGGACTCACCCAGGATGCGAATTCGTTCAGCACTTCAGCTGGATCGGCATTGACCACGAGCGCATCGAGGAAGCGTTTTTGGACAAACCCCTCCTGCACCATTGCGGAGTACATTTTTCTAAACGGCTGCCAGTAGCCGTTCACGTCTACGAGTCCCACCGGACCATCGATGTTGCCCAACTGCTGCAAGGTGAGGACCTCGGTGAGCTCCTCCAGGGTCCCCACGCCACCCGGCAGGCACACGAAGGCATCGGCGAGCTCCTCCATGCGCGTCTTGCGCTGGGCCATGGTGTCGACCACCTCGAGCTGGGTTACCCGCTGGTGGGAAAGCTCGTAATCGACGAGCTGGCGCGGGATTACTCCAATGACGGTTCCGCCGGCGGCAAGGCAGGAGTCCGCAACGATACCCATCAGGCCTACGTCACCACCGCCATAGACCAGGGTGAGGTTTCGGCGCGCGAGCTCCTCCCCCAAATGGTGCGCGGCTTGGCTATAGGCCTCAGAGTTTCCGGCGGCGGAGCCGCAGTACACAGCAACAGAATCCATGGGTATCACTCTATCGCAGGCGCATTTCTAGACCATGATGTCTACTGAATCCTAATTTCTATTAGACAATGCGGTCTGGTGAATTTATACTTGACGCCATGATTAAATCCGGTCCCGTGTTCACGCGCCCCCGCACCCCAGCGGCGAAGTGCCTCCACATCATTCGACTCAACCCCGTTGTCACCCGCAGTGAGCTTGTCGAAGCCACGGGACTCTCCCAGCCCACAATCACCCGCGCCACCGCCGCGCTTTTGGGTGCTGGACTGATCCGCCAGCGCACGGATTTGACGCAGTCCCGCGGTCGCGGGCGCCCCACAGTGCCCTTGGAGGTAGCGGATAATGACTGGATGCTGGCCGGCATTGCCGTCGGTACCGCCTTTACCCACATCGCCTTCTTTGACACGCAGGGACGCACGCTCCGCGAGGAAGACGTTGCTACACCGGTTTCTCGCCTGAGCGCGAGTGGCGTCATCGAGCACATCATCGCTGGCGTTAATCGCCTCATGGCCGGCCTGGATCGCCGCTTGGTGTCAGTCGGCATGACCACCTCCGGCAGCGTCAACGAGGCCGGGCGCATCACCGCCCACAACCTGGGGTGGGACGAAATGGACATCGCCAGCCGCCTGGAGTATCAGTTCGGCGTTCCGGTAGTTGTATCTTCCGTCATCCCGGCCATCCTCGGCTCAGAGACGCAGTCGACGGAGATGGGAGCGGAGAAGCCCGTCATGGTGCTCTACGCGGATGACTCCGTCGGTGCTGCGCTCACAGTTGGCGATGAGATCGTGCAGCTCGACATCGATGACCCTGACTCTCTCGCTACGCAGGCGGTGCTCGATGTGACAGGTGAGGAGTCTTTCCCAGACGTGGTTGCGAACGCTGACGATGAGACGCGAGCGCTTCTCGACGACCGCGCACGCTCCCTCGGCGCCACCGCCGCTGAGCTTTTGGCTGAGCATAAACCGGACACCCTCGTGGTAGCCGGCGGAGCCTTCTCAGATGATCCGGCAGCGCCGAAGCTCTTTGCTTCCGCTGTACGCCAGGCCACCGACCACCCGGTGGAGCTGCGCATGGTTCCCTCGCACACCGAGATTGTTCGCGCCTGCACCCGCGCTGTAGCGCTGGATCCTCTGCTGCGCGTGCCGCTCGATCTCGGCCGCGAGGCCAAAGCTGCCTAAAAGGGGATTGAAGTAATTCCCGTAAAAAGGTGGGCTTTGAGCCCAAGGTGCTGGGCGCCGGCGACGAAGTCCGGCCGATCGTCGAAGAAGTGGGTGTCCTTGGCCTGGGCCCCGAGGGCATCCACGGCCACGAGGTAGGCTTCCGGATCCGGCTTGGCCACCCCGATATCGCAGCTCAGCGTCACGGCGGCGCATTCTTCCAGCCAAGGCTGCGTCTGGCGGATCCTGGTTCCCAATGCCGCTGGCACATTCGCCAGGATGCCAACACTATGGCCCTGGCCAATAAACCCTAGGACCGCACGAACCATTTCTTCGTCGGCTACCAGCAGGTGCTCGGTGTCCAATTCGATGGCGTGGCTGACATCAAAAGGAGCAAGACCGGCCAGCGCGCGAATGCGGCCCCAATATTGCGCATCGCTCAGGTGCCCAGCGTCATATGCAGGGCGAAACTCCTCATAAAGAGACCAAAAGTGCTCTACATTGTCGGGACGGAGGTAATCCTCCAGCTCAGCGTTCCCGGCGGGCGTAGCTGACCGCATGAGCACGCCGTAGAGGTCGAAGAGCAAAGTGGCCATGCGCCCAGTGTAGCCAGACCGCAAGAGCGCCAGTCAGCGTGCCCGCTACGAAGAGCGGAAGCGATAGTGTGCCGTGCGCCCACAGCGTCGAGGTTGCCCCCACTAGGAATAAGCCGCCGACGCTAAACAGGGAGCGGCTCAGCGCCGTCGCCGCCGCGGCGGCGCACAATAAGAGGGCAAGGCCCGCAAATGGGCCGAGCATCACCGCGAGGGCGAAGAAAAAGGTTCCCAGAGCCATGTTCGTTGCCGCCAGCCACATGCCACCGACCAATGCAATCGCTAGCCCGGCAAGGGCACCGCAGATGAGCATGAGGCGCGTTGTAGTCATAAAAAAATTCTCCCACCAACCGCAGGGGGCCGTGGGAGAATCCGCGCAAACTATATGGCTTCGTTACCGTTGCGCCAGCGAGCCATCGACACGCAGCAGGCCAGAACCGTCATTGCCCACCAGCTTGAGCTGGTCAATGATCTCAGACACGGAGGACTCTTCCTCAACCTGCTCCTCGAGGAACCAGTTGATGAGACCACGGGAATCCAAGTCCCCAGCCGCATCTGCGGTGCGGGCGATCTCCCGGATCTGCTCCGAGACCTTCTGCTCATGCGCGAGGGATGCCTCGAAGGCATCCAGCGGCGTAGCGGCCTTGACGGAGCCAACCTGGATATCCTCCAGCTCCACGCGGTAGCCGCGGTCCAGCAGGTGCTCGGCGAACTTCTGCGCGTGCTCGCGCTCTTCCTCTGCCTGCTTGAAGAACCAATCGCGCATGCCCGGGAAGGACAGATTGTCCATCTCATATGCCAGCTGGGTATAAATCAGGGCCGCGCCGTGCTCGTTGTTGACCTGCTCGTTGAGGAGGGTTTGCAGCTTCTCATCCATGAGGGTGCTTCCTTTCATCCGTTTTTGTGTTACCCACAATACAGAAAAACTCAGGACGCGCTAGCAAGGCGATCTTAAGCAAACTCGCACGTCATAACACTTTTTCTGGTAGGTTTACCTAACCCAAACCAGAAATCCTCTGATAGCGCTGAAGGCTTGCGCCATCGAGGCCCCGGAATTCCACCGCTATTCCGCGGCTCGCATACTTGCCCTCCACAGACTCGAGTACCGCGACGGTTGAGGCATCCCAAATATCGGCCTCGGAGAAATCCACGATGACCTTCTCCACCGGCAGGGTGTAGTCGAAGGCATAGACCAGATCGTTGGAAGAGGCGAAGAAGAGCTGGCCGCGCACGGTGTAGACATTGCCCTCCAGCTCCACTGACACGAGGTGGGCGACGCGGCGTGCAAAGGCCACCGAGGCAGTGAGCACACCGAGGATCACACCGACCGCCAAATTATTCGTGGCCAAGGTGCCAATCACCGTCACCAGCATGACGAGGGTTTCGCTCAAAGGCATGCGGTGAATCGTGCGCACCGAGCGCCAATCCACGGTGTGAAAGGACACCATGAACATGACCGCCACAAGAGCAGCCATGGGGATTTTCCCTACGGTGTCCCCCAACACGAGGATGAGGATAAGGAGGAAGACGCCGGCGAGGAACGTCGACAAGCGCGTGCGTGCCTGCGATTCCTTGACGTTGATCATGGTCTGGCCAATCATCGCGCACACGCCCATGCCGCCGATGGCAGCGGCGAGCATGTTGCCGATGCCCTGGCCTACGGATTCGCGCGTTTTATCGGAGTGGGTATCCGTGAGGTCGTCGACAAGCTTGGCGGTGAGCAGGGATTCCATGAGGCCGACGAGGGCCACGCCCAGTGCATAGGGAAGGCAGAGGAGGAAGGTGTCCTTCGTCCACGGGATATCCGGAATGACGAAACCGGGCAGGGAAGTCGGCAGCTCGCCCTGATCCGCGACGTCGGGAACCTGCCAGCCGAAAATCACAGTCAACATGGTGACAACCACAATCGCCACGAGGGGCGCGGGGATCACCGTGGTGATTCGCGGCCACACCACCATGATGACGAGGCCCAGAGCAACGAGAGGATAGACCAGCCACGGCACCTGCCACAGGTGACCCAGCTGCGCGGTGAACATGAGGATGCCCAGCGCGTTGACGAAACCCAGCATGACGCTACGGGGGATGAAACGCATTAGCTTGGCGACGCCCAGCATTGCCATCACTACTTGCAGGATGCCCGCCATCCAGATGGTCAGCAGCACGTACTGGAGGCCATGCTCGTGGGCCAGGGGCGCGATGACCACGGCGACAGAGCCCGCCGCGGCGGAGATCATGGCTGGGCGCCCGCCAGTGATGGCGATGGACATCGCCATGATGACGGAGGCGAAGAGCCCCACCTTGGGGTCGAGCCCGGCGAGGATGGAGAAGCTTAAAACTTCAGGGATGAGGGCCAGCGCAACAGCAAGCCCGCCAAACATCTCCTTGCGGAAGCGGGCGGGCGAGCTGAAGGCCGCGCGGAAAGAACCGGCGGAACGGTCAGACATTAGTGGCCGTCTTTGAAGGAACCATCGCGGGTGATGACCGGGAGGACGGACCACGCGAAGTTGATCCACTGGTCGGTCTTCTTCCAGGAGAAGTCCGGCTCAAAGATGGTGGTCGGCTTGGTGTAGATGACGGCAGACTTGACCTCGGACGCGGTCTGCTCGAGCAGGTTGACCACGAGGTCGAGGGTCTTGCCGGAATCCGCTACGTCATCGACGACGAGGACCTTCTTGTCCTTGAGCGAATCCGTATCCAGCTGCGGGTTAAGGAGAATCGGCTCCGGCAGGGTCTCACCGATATCGGTGTAGAACTCCACGTTGATAGCGCCCATTTCTTTGACGCCGATGGCATAACCAATAGCGCCTGCAGGGATCAAGCCTCCGCGGGCCACGCCCACGATGAGATCCGGGAACCAGCCCGAATCCACGATTTGTTGCGAAAGGTAGCGGCTGGCCTCACCGAAGACCTCCCACGTCAGGTTCTCGCGTTCCGGGTTCCACCACTCCGGGGTGCTCATCGTCTAGGTCTCCTTCGCCAGATTGTGCATTTCCCTCAGTCTAATCATCTACCTCAGCGGAACGGAACCTCCGCCACCGTTCGGCGCAGTTTGCGGGTGCGCAGCCGCTCCGGATTCTCCGCCAACGCCTCCACCGCGCGCACCGCACACATGACGTGGGCTTCCTTCGAGTTCGAGTAAAAGGCCTGCGCTTGGGCGGGAAGCTTGGGCACGGCATGCAAAGGTAGATCGGACACCGACAGCAGAGTGCCATACGGGATGCGGTAGCGGTAGCCGTTGGCAGCGAGGGTGCAGGATTCCATGTCCACGGCCACCGCGGTGGAGTGGCGCAGCCATTCCCACAAGTCCCGGGAGGTGCGCCACTCCCAGTTGCGGTCATCGGTGGAGAGCACCGTGCCGGTGCGCATGAGCGAATTGTCTTTCCCGTATACCTCCTCGACGGCGGCCTCCAGCATGCGCTGGATTTCCGGGATGGCGGGAATCGGGTTGCTGGTGGTGACGGTGCCGTCGAGGATGTGGTCCTCACGCTGATAAGCATTGCCCAGGATGAGGTCGCCGATGCGCATGCGGCCATCGAGCCCTGCGCAGTGGCCGATCATGATCCAGGCCTCTGGGCGCAGCACCGCCAGGCAATCTGTGATGGTCTTGGCGTTAGAAGGGCCCACACCGATATTGATCATGGTGATGCCATCGCCGCCGGCGGTGATGAGATCAAAACGGGGCATCTGGTAGCGGGAGGTGAGGGTGAGCTCGTCGACGTCGAGAAGCACCGCGTCATTGGAGTGGATGGTCTCCCCCGTGGGCAGCACGAGCGCGGTATAGCGTGAATCCTCACGTGAGAGTTCCCGCAGGCCGAACTTAACGAACTCGGTGGTGTGCATGGCGTAGTTGGTGAACAGGATGTACTTCTGCACGGTGTCCACCTCGATGCCGGTGTAGTGCTCAATGCGAGCGCAGGCGATGTCGAAGCGCTGCGGGCCAAAGTGGAACAGCGGCTTTTCTTTCCCGTGGAAGGCCTTCCACGCGCCGTCAACGATCCCGTCATGAACCGCATCGAGGGTGGGCCGGGGTATGTCGCCGCGGTCCTGGGGAATTTCTGTAATCCCCCGGATATATTCCGGCGGGATGCGCTCATCCGATTGACCGACGTAGATATCGCAGGGGTAGTTATTGGTGAGCCGCGTGAGCTGCTCCGTGAGGTAGCTACGAATCAGCCATGGTTTTGATATCACTGCCGAGTAGCGGCCCTCTTGGTCCACGTAGCCGAAGGGCTCAGAGCGGTCGATGGGTGTCCATTGGCGGATATCCACGGTGATCTTCGGGTAGACCACGTGGCGGTAGGCGTCGTGGTCCCCCGAGGCGAGAGCGTGACGTGCCAGCTCGCAGGAACTGTCATAGAGCTCGCTGAGGCGGGAAATCGCTTCATTGACGGAGTGGACATGCTGCAGGTCGGTCATGCTCGCGAGTGTATCCATGAAAGAAGCCCGCCGCGGTGAGGCGGCGGGCTCTATCCCCATGACTAATCCGGTAACGCGTGCGGTGTGGAGCTCACCGCCCGGCCCGTATTAGGCAAGCCTTAGCTTAGTAAAAAAGTTGGAGGAGCGTCAAGGGTAAACTGCAATCCCATGACCACACTCCCCCTCGGTGCCCGCAGGCGGACGCGAGGCGTGTGCGAAGACGACTGGTCCGCGCGCCCCACCGCCGAACGACCCTGGCCGGTTATTTTGATCCACGGAACCTGCGACAGCAAAGGCGTCTGGCAAGTCCTCGCAGACATGCTCCGCGCCGCTGGCTGGGCCACCTTCGCCCCTGACTACGGGACCCGCGCCACCGCTCCCCTGCAGGAATCCGCCCGGCAGCTCAACGCCTACATCAAGGCCGTCCTTGCCGTCACCGGCGCGGAAAAGGTGATCCTCGTGGGGCATTCACAAGGTGGGTTATTGGCTCGCTATTGGATGCGCATGCACGATAGCGCGGAGTCTGTACGGCACGTCGTCTGCATCAGTGCTCCCAACCACGGAACGACCCAGGGCGGAATTGCCAGCCCCCTCTTCCGCGGCGAGCGCCAGGAGGAGGTCGTGCGCACGCTTATCGACGGCTGGTTTGGCCCCGCCGGCATGCAGCAAGTAGTCGGCAGCGAGGTCGTGGAGGCCACGAACCGCGGCGGTGAGGTCGAACCCGGTGTGAGCTATACGTGCATCGCCACGCGCTCCGATGCCGTCGTGGTTCCGCCCAACACCTGCTTCCTCAACGGCCCTCAGGTGCGCAACATTTATATCCAGGACATCGAGCGCCGCGCGATAATCCGCCACGAGGATATGCCCTTGGACAAGCGGGTATGCCAGGTGGTGCTCGAAGAGCTAGAGCAGCTTTAGAGTTCTAGCTCATCCAGGATCGCGTCGAAAGCCGGGCCCACCTGGGTGCGCCACAGGGTGTCGACGCGATCGTCGGCGCGTCCCGGCCCTCCATTGATGGTGGCCACGCGCTTGCCCTGTTTCTTGGCCTCTAGGACGAACCGAAAGCCGCTCATGACCGCCAGCGAAGAACCGGCAACGAGCACCGAGTCCGCCGCGTTGACCATCGCATAGGCGGCGTCCTTTTTGTAAGTAGGCACTGGCTCACCGAAATAGACCACGTCTGGCTTCAGGCGCTGCGAGCCGCACTGCACGCAGCCGGGCATGACGAATTCTTCCACTGCTTCTTCACTGAGGGCGACGTCACCGTCGGGGTTGACGTCGTCCTTGTTGACTGCCCAGCGTTGGAGGTACGTCGGGTTGGCTGTGGCCGCGCGGGTGTCGTACTCCGCGCGTGCTTCTTCGTACCCGCAGCTCAAGCACACGACGTGTTGCATGTCCCCATGCAGGGCGATGAGGTTGCGCTGCCCAGCTTCCTCGTGCAGGCCATCAACGTTCTGCGTGACAACGCCCGTGAGAAGCCCGGCGCGCTCGAGCTCGACCAAGGCGTAGTGCGTGCGGTTGGGGTGTGCGGCCTGCATGACCCGCCAGCCCACAAAGGCGCGGGCCCAGTAGCGGTGCGAGGCCTGCGGGTCGTGCAGGAACTCCTGGTAGGTCATGGGGCGGTGCCGGCTGAGAGAGCCATTCGGGCCACGGTAATCCGGCACGCCTGATTCTGTAGATACACCTGCTCCCGTAAGGACCATGACGTTGCCGCGGCGCAGTTGCTCGGCGACGGCGTTCAACGCTTGTTGTGGAGGCGTCGGGGTCGCAATCTCGGTGACGACGCGGGAAATCGAGCGCAGCGCAGACTGATGGGCGTGGGCAACAGCGGGATCCATGGTGCCCCAGCTTACGGAAGTGCCTCCTCATAAAGGTGGTCCGAGTCGAGCTCGCCGTGCCGCGAACAGCGCGCGTTCCAACCATCCGGGCGCACCTGCACCACCATGCGGCGCCCGCACAACTGGCAATAGCGCGGGACGTCCAGGCCGGCCGCGGCTGCCGGGTGCAAGGTGAATTCCTCGCTCAGTGGTTTCCCAGTGTTGGGGTGAAACAGTGGCTCCTCGCCGGCGAGAACGGCAGCGGCCAGCTCCGTCGAATTGTTCATCAGAGGGCCTTGATGGGCAGGTCGATGCGGCCGAGCATGTCGACGTCCTTCTCGATCTGCTTGCCCAGCGTGGTCAGGTAGTTGCCGGCGATGATGGCGTTGATGCCGCCGAGGAGGCCCTTTTCGGTGCCGTCGTCACCGAGGGAGAGCTCGCGGCCGCCCGCAAAACGGAGGGTCACGGACGGCATGGCCAGGCGGAAGGCGGCCACGGCGCGCAGCGCCTCACCGAGCGGGACCAGCGGGTAGTCCGCGAATGGTGTGCCCGGGCGCGGGTCAAGGAAGTTCATCGGCACCTCGCAGGGCTCGATCTGGGCCAGCTGGTAAGCAAACTCGGCGCGGTCTTCTAGTGATTCGCCCATTCCTATGATGCCGCCGGAGCAGACTTCCATGCCGACTGCACGGACATTCTCGAGGGTCTCTTTGCGCTCCTCCCAGGTATGCGTGGTGACCACGTTGGGGAAGAAGGACTTGGAGGTCTCCAGGTTGTGGTTGTAGCGCTGAGCGCCCATGTCCTTGAGGCGCTGGGCTTGCTCACGGGTGAGGGTTCCGAGCGAGAGGGAGATTTCGATATCGACTTCATCCAGGATGGCCGGAATGGCCTCGGCAACCTGGGACAGGAGGTTCTCATCTGGGGCTTTCACAGCTGCCACGATGCAGAATTCGGTAGCACCTGTCTTGGCGGTCTTCTTGGCGGCCTCCACCAGCTCCGGGATGTTGAGGCGCGCGGCGCGTACTGGGGACTCGAAGAGGCCCGACTGCGAGCAGAAGTGGCAATCCTCCGGGCAGCCGCCAGTTTTAATGGAGATGATGCCTTCCACGGACACGTCCGGACCGCACCACTTGAGGCGGGTCTTGTGGGCGATGTCCGCGATCTCTTCCAGCTGCTCATCCGGGATCTGGAGGACCTGCAGGAGTTCTTCTTCGTTGAGGCCGATGCCCTGCTCCAGGGCCTTCTCGCGTGCGATGTCTACGATGCTCATGCCGGAAACCTTACTTGAACACCGTTCAAGTTGTGGTAAATCTGCCGGTTTCATGTAGTCCGGGCTACCCTTTAGGCCATGGATTCCACGCTCTACGACGACACCCTCGCACTGCTTCAGCAGCTCATTCGCAATGCCTGCGTGAATGACCTCACGCCTGACTCCGGCCACGAGGTCCGCAATGCCGACACGTTGGAGCGGTTTTTCGCAGGCACCCCGGTGGAGATTCAACGCTATGAATCGCACCCGGGCCGCGTCACCATCGTGGTAACCGTTCCGGGTGACCCGGACAAGGAGCCGCTCACGCTCATGGGCCACACCGACGTCGTGCCCGTCGACGAGCCCAAGTGGACCAGGCCGCCTTTCGACGCCGTCATCGAAGATGGCAAGCTCTACGGCCGCGGCGCGGTGGACATGCTCTTTATTACGGCGACGATGGCGGCGGTGACTCGCGATGTCGCTCAGCGCGGCAACCCCGGCGGCACCCTAGCCTTTGTCGGCATGGCCGACGAGGAGGCCCGCGGCGGCTTGGGCTCCATCTGGATGGATAAGCACCACCCGGAGGCCTACTCGGTGCGCAACTGCCTCTCGGAAACCGGCGGCAGCCACCTGCCCGGCGCGCTCGGCTTCAACGTCGGAGAGAAGGGCGCGGGCCAGCGCCGCCTGCACGTGCATGGCGATGCCGGCCATGGCTCCACGCCGTTTGGGAAGGACTTTGCCATCGTCAAGATTGGTGAAGTCGCTCGCCGCATCGCCGCCGCCGAGCCACCCGTGGCCACGGATGAGGTGTGGCAGGGATTCGTCAAGACCTTCCGCTTCGACCCCGCAACGGAGGCAGCGCTTCTCGACGGCTCCGCTACCGCCGCCGACTATGAAAAGTTCGGTAATTTGTCTGCCTACGCCCACGCCTTCTCCCACACGACGATTGCCCAAACCGTCCTGCGCGCGGGTGGCGCCATCAACGTCCTGCCCTCCCACGCCTACCTAGAGATGGACATCCGCCCCTTCCCCGGGCAGACCCAGGAGGAGCTCGACGAGTTCCTGCGTGAGGCCCTCGGCGATATGGCCGACGAAGTAGAGATCGAGCACCTTATTACGGAGGACGCCACACAGTCCTCGACTGATACTGAGCTGTGGCGCTGCATTGAAGAGACCGCCCACGAATTTTTTCCGGATAAGGAGGTGCTGCCGGTGCTGGCGACGGGTGGTTCCGACCTGCGCGTGGCTCGTCGCCGCGGCGGCAACGCCTATGGCTTCGCGCTGCATGCGGAGGATCGGGATATGGCCAGCGCAAACTCGCAGCTGCACAGCCACGATGAACACCTCTACCTGGAAGACTTGGATTTGACTGTGAAGGCGTATTTTTCGCTGGTAAATCGTTTCTTAGGAAGCGAGCACTAACGCAAACGTGTAAAAGCTGTGGCACAATGTGGCGCATGAGAAATAAGCTTGTCCTCTGCTCCGTTGCTGCTGCCATCGGCCTGTCCGCCCCTACCGCATCCGCCGACATGGTGGATGACTACCTGGCCAAGGTCCCTGCCGGCCAGATTTCCTGTGAGCAGGCCACCAAGTACTACACCAATCCGTCTGACTACAACAGCAAGAAGTCCCAGGCTCTCGCCGCTGCCAACTTCCACCCGCGCGGTCCCGAGATCCGCGATGCCGTCGCCCGCGCCGACGAGGCCATCGCTCGCTGCGGCCTGAACGGTGGCAATGCTGCCCCCGCGAACAATAATGGCAACAACCAGGGCGCACCGGCTCACAACAACCAGCCAGCCCCGGCAAACAACAATGGAAACGGTGGCAATAAGGCCCCGGCCAACAACGCTTTTCCGACCTTCCCGGTGACCATCGGCAACTTCACCTTCAACGTCCCGGACATTCTGGCGTACCTCAAGACCCTCGTCGAGGGCACCCCGCTGGCCCAGCTTTTGCCGTAGAAGACTAGCGGAAATACGTCCCCGCGTGCAGCGCACAGCCTGTATTGAAGGCATGCCCGCACGCGGGGCATTTATATGCTGAGTATTCGGCGTAGGTCATTGTTCGGCCGCAGGCCCCACACATGACGCACAGCTCGTCCTTCGGCATGGGTCCGAAGTCATGATCTGTTAGCTCCGCATGACACAGCGAACACGCGAACCATCCGCCGCAGGTGTGGCACTTGTTCGCAATGACGTCGACAAGCGTGTGCCAGTGACGGCACCGGCCCTCCGCGTCGATGGCTCCCTGGATCATGACCACGACTCTAACAGCCGCGCCATCGCCTGATAGGCCGGCGCGATGTCCATGCGCAGGCGGCTGACCAGTAATTCCGAGGGGAAATCGGCGGGGAGAAGCTCTGCGGGGAAGGGCGGAGTGCGGCGCAGCGCCGCGAAGGCGGCGGCGTGGCGGCGCGTGGTTTCGACGACGATGCCAACGTCATCGGTGGGCAGAGGGGGGACGTCGCCCAGCGCGCGAATACGGGCAGCACTGTCCTCAAGGTCCCACGCGGTGGCAATAACGTCGCGGGCAGTGCCCTCATCCACGGACCAGGTGCCGATAAAGGTTTTCTGCGCCCACTCCCCCGGCGCGTGGGCGCCCACTAGGACTCCGGGCCGCAGCTGCCGGAAACCGCTGGCATGGGCGGCGCGCAAGAGGGCGTCCCTTTCCGTACGGCGATCCTCGCCGATATCGAAGATAACGGTGTGAAATGCCCCCTCCCAGTGAAGACCGCGTGGCGAGCCTAGGTGACGAAACTCCGCGAGGTAGTCGCCCACCATGGAGTACACGGAATAACGCCCCGCTCGCCGCGAGGATAGATCGCCCGCACGCACCATGCGGGACAGATAGGTGCGCGCGCCGGCCGACGACAAGCCCAGCCCAGTGAGGATCGGTGTCAGCACTGGCCCGGGGAGCTCCTCGCGGCGGGCCAACCCACAGAGGTATCCAAAGGTTCCTGGTCCAACGTCAGCCATGCCCCAACCCTAAGGTTTTTATGTGTCACAAACAAACCGTTTCGTACGTTTTGCGGCACACTATGTGGCATGAGTCTCAATCCGCGCCTGCTCAACTTCCTCATTCTCGGCGTCTTCGACGTTGGCCTGGCCATCCTCCTGTTTCAACTGGTTGATTCTGCAACCGGCAACCACGTCTACGCCTACGTAGCCGCCAGCATCGGCCCGCTGCTCGGCGGCATCATCCAACATGTGCGCCAAAAATCCTTTTCTGGGATTTCTGCACTGATCTTTGCCTTCAACGTTGCTGCGGCCTTGGCCACGCTGGTCGGTGGTACCGATGAACGCCTCCTGCTAGTTAAGAGCAGTGTTGTTACCGGCATTATTGGCTTGCTCTTCCTCGGCAGCCTTGCCCTGGGCAAGCCCCTTGCCTTTTACTTTGGCCAGCGTTTTGGCACCGATGGCACAAAGGAAGGCGTGGCCTACTGGAATGGGCTGTGGAAATACCCAACCTTCCGCGCCTCCCAGCGCTACATCACCATCGTGTGGGGCGTGGTGTTCCTGCTCGAGGCCATCATCCGCGTCGTCGCCGCCTATTCCCTCCCCTTCACTACCGCCTACTGGCTGTCGAATGCAATGCCCTTCGCGGCTCTAGCTATTTGCTTAACGGCCACCTTCGTTATTGCTTCACGCACCCGCAAATCTGCACCGACCCCGGCCTAGCGCGTGAGCCCCCACAGAATCTGCTCGTGCACGCGCGGGTCGTGGGGTAGATTTCCATGTTCGACTGGGGCCGATTCCACGTTGACCACGTCCGCGCCCGGAACAGCGCTGAGCTCCGAGGTCTGATTCGGTGTCACCGTATTGTCCGCCGGCGAGTAGATGGACGTGTAGGTGACACCAGGCGCGGTATCCGGAAGCTGGTTGAGATTCTCCATAAAATCCGAGCCCTCCAACTGCTCGATGCCAGCACTGGTGCCGAGGAAATCAACCACATCGGGCGCGATCTTTGCGGCCGTCTTGAGGGGCGTTGCCCGCCCGCCCCACGTCGTCCCGTGGAAGTTCGCACCGATGGTGACCACGCGGTTCACTTCATCCGCTGAGCCGTAGAGTTGTGTGAAGGTCTTGGTATGCAGGCCACCCTGGGAGAAACCGACGAGGTTTACTTTGTTTGCTCCGGTGACCTCACGGATGTGTTCAATATGCCCGGCGATCTCGCGCCCGGAAGAATCTAGATCCGCAATCCCCTTCATGTAGTCGTAGGCGTTCTGGTACGCAATGTCCTCGGCGCCATAGTCGAAGGCCCACACGCACATCCCTTGGTCCTTGAGCTTCGGGATGAGATCGTTCCACTCGGCCGAGTTTGCCGAAGTACCGTGCAATAAAACAACGGGTTCGGTGACGGAACCCGTGGGCTTACAGTCAGGATCATTGATGCCGAGATCCTGCGCGGCGGAGGTCTCCATGGTCTGGGCATGAGCCGGAACGGGGGCGGCAGTGCCGAGGAGGATTGCAAGGAAAGCGCGCTGTAAAAAGCCGTTTTTCATGAGGCACTAGCTTATCCGCCGAGTCTGGCCAGCTACTGTGTGATTCCTGTGCGCAACTAGGGTACCCGTCACTACCATAGAGGTAGATAAACAAAGGACCTGAAATGAAGCGACTTCTCTGTCTTGCCTCTGCGCTCTTTGTGCTCAGCGGCTGTACCTCTCTCGACGTTGAATCCACCCCTGCGAGTGAGACGTCGTCAAGCACCAGCGTTACTGAAGACGCCCCACACCCCACCCTTCCCACTGCCGAGGAAAGCGCCGAAGATATCGGCGTGGATCAACCGCAAGAAGAAGTCCAAGAAGAAGTCATCGGCTTCACCGAGGCGCCCGGTGCTGCGCAACCTACTCCGATGGAGAAAACCATCGAGTCCTGCGGTGATGTCTCGCTACACGAAACCGGAACGACATTCTTCAGCGATGGAACCTCTGGCTGGACACAGCAGTGCGCCGACGAAATGATGGCTGCGAATCCCCCAGTGCAAGAAGCCGCCGCTATTTATGAAGCACCCGCCGTTGAAGAGAACTACGTTCACCCCGGCGCGTATTGCAATGGCGGAAGCGGCGTATCAAAGAGAGGTGTCCCGATGACATGCGCACCCGCTTCTGATGGCAGGATGCGCTGGCAAAGCGCGTAACCTCATTCCGGCAGTTGCGGGCCTTTACCCCTCTTCCACAACGCAAAGGCGATGCCTCTGCGGATCAGTGCTGAAAGCCCTACGGGCAGGCAGCACAGGAGGGGCAAAGCAATGAGCATCTGGCCGATCCAGCCGAAGAGACCAAGCACTCCAATAACGACGAAAACGGCATCTAGGCGGAAATCTGTAATTTCCTTCCGCTGCATGGGCAGAGAAATAAGGTAGGCAATTCCCAGAAACACGAGTGCGGGAAGAACCACAAAGACCGCAAGGAAGCCGCTCTCAGCATCAGTTCCTTGCGTATCAACGAAAAAGACGGCCACCAGCAGCCCAACAAATACGAACTCCACAAACGGTAACCGCAGCACAGGGAAATCTATAAGCCGCGGTGGCTGGGCGGAAGCGGGGCCGAACATACCGACAGTCTAGGTAAAACCCTTTCCCCGTCGTTTTGCCGAAGTACTTAAGCCTTACGGAGTATGAACTCTACGACGTCGACCTCGTCATCCTCAGCTAATCCGGGATAGTGAGTATCGAGCGCTTCGTGGAGCTCAGCAAGAGAACCAAAGCCATCTCTTCGGGCTTGTTCCTCCGTCAAGGACCTCCGCTGGGTAGAGACGACAGATGTGACCTCTGCGGGAATGGTGACAACCTCTCCGGATTCTTTCTCGAAGACAATCTGGGCGCTTCCTTCGTGGAAGGGATCATCCACCCGAATTGTTTGTTGCTTTTCTCCGCTTCGAATTGATTCCTCGTAGCCTTCCCACATATAGATGCGTTGCTCTTTGTCCATGTCACGCCAGTTATATGCGAACGGTAAGAGCTCTTCCACAGTGAGTGCTTCAAGTCCATTGCTTCCGCGCACGATGCACCGGATAGACGGATCAGTATCAAATAGCACTTGGCGGCACTTTCCACAGGGCGAAAGCACCTGGCCAGTCGGACCGTGGACGGCGACTACCGCTCGGATAGGATCCTCGGGATGACTAGCAGCGTGGTTAGCTAAGGCAGAGATTTCACCACAGGGGCCACCGAGAAAATGGTATGCGTTCAAACCGAGCACGTGTTTGCCGGATTCAGTCAGGAGGGCTGCGGCTACGGTGTGATCTTCCCCGTCGTGGAAGCGCTGCGCATGGGTCGTGGCTACGGTCAGTAATTCTCGGAGTTCATTAGTAATCACCCTTCAAAGGTAGCTGTTACTAGCACACCCGGCTTAAGGGACATTTCGTGTGGATCGTTCGCTGCGGTTTCATGGGGCAGCCTTGGGTGATGCCTTGATCCCGATACAGAAACCCACATAGGCACTATTGACAATCATTTCCTATTTCTTTATCTTTATATAACCGCGTGTCAACCGCACCGGACGATTGCAAGCAACCCCGAAAGGTATAGTTTTGAACAGCAATTTCGCCCATAGAATCACGGTCGCGACTCTCGCAATAGCAATTCCACTCACCGGCGGCCCAATTGCCGATGCTGCCGCCCCGCAATCTCTTGCCTCGACTCAGGAAGGCGTCAACCAACAACTAGATAAGATTGGCACACCAGAATGGAACTCCGACATCCAGAAGCTCAAAAAGCAAGGGCGCATCGAGGAAACCAACCATTCAGAAACTGACACTGAAAGGTCCACTAGTTATCGCATCAATGACCCACAAACCGGCAATCGGGTGGGCGATTTCACTGTGGTAGAACCAAAAGTTGCAGATCGCATCGGCGGCAAATTCGACCACGGAACCCCAGCTATCGTCTTCAACCAAGACGACCAAAAGGCCCTCAAAGCCGGCGGATCAGCGGCAGTGGGCGCAATGGCAGCTGCATGGGCAGCAGCGCTTTCCGAAACAGTTGTAGGATCCGTCCTCTCTGCAGGAGCAATTGCCTTCGTCGGCGGTACTGCCGCTTACTACCTGTCGAAGAATGGGATCTGCTCAAACAACAGGAATCTAGTCGTCAATGTGAAGAGGCAAGCACACTGCGAATAGCGCAAAGGACACCTAATGCCAACTCCCAATAAAAAGAAGCTAGCCATCTTCACCCTCGGTGTCTTGCTTGCCGCCATCGCCATACTTTTTGCTGAATGGTGGGTTGTCAAGACGACCGTTTCCCAATCCCCAGCGCAAGTGTTCGCAGCCATTGCAGCAATAACCGCCGTAGTATTTGGTACCGTAGCCGGTCGAGCTGCAAGGCCCTGGTTGCGCAGTGATAGCGACACGGAATAATCGCCTACACGAAAGGGCAGATTAACACCTGGCTGCCGCCCCGCTCCGGAAGATGACTACGGTCGCTTCAAGAGCTCCTAGATTGTTAGCGCACCTCTTACCGTTTTCAGCAGGCCTGTTACGACGGCATCCCAGTACCCATCTTCGGTTTCTACGATTCAGGATTTGTGGTCCCACTATGTCGTTTCACAAGTTCATTAGCTAGATCAGCAGTGATTTTTACTGCTTCCGGGGGATCGGTGACCCAGATGTGGTCCCCAAACTGAAGCAATTGCCTTACCCCCTGAATATCCGCATATCCCACCACGATACGGACAAAGTTTTCGTCCACGGGTTCATAATGGATAAGCCGTGATCCCAAAATACGAGATGCCATATCAAGCCGAGTCGCTCGAAGAAGTGCGGTGATTCGAACTGGCATGTCTTCTTCTAATTGCTCAACGAGCTGCGCCCACACCCTTGCCAAACTTTGCCCTGGACGAAGCTGAGCAGCTTGACCTAAAACGCGAAAGGTTTCTAAACGCGAGACTGCCAACATCCTTGGTTCCCCATCGATATCAACGACCAAGTACCAACTTCTACCCTTGTGTACAAGCCCATAAGGATCAGCCACAGCACGTTGTTGCTTCTTGTCCCCGCTTCGGCGATAGGACACCTCAATTCGAGCTTCTTTCCGTACAGCCTCTAGCAACTCTTCTAAGTCGTTTTGGGTTTCATTGCTAAACCAGCCACTGGAATCAAGTAGGACCTTTTCTTCCAAATTATGAGTATCGGACGCTTTAGAGAATGAGACTGCGTTCATTTTCTTCTGCAGCAGGGCGATGTCTTGGCCAAACCCCAAGTGTGCGAGTGAATCTGCCCCGACGCCAAGAATCCTCATCAGCTGAATCTCAGTCGGATCCAATCGAGAAGCGTTCAATCGAGCGCGCCTATCGAGCACAATCCCACCATGCATACCTTGCTCCGTATAAACAGGTATTCCTGCGGCCGAGAGTGCATCAACGTCACGCAGTATTGTGCGCTGGGAAACCTCAAAATGCGAAGCCAGCTCGGCAGCCGTAGCACGGCCTCGGGTTTGCAATAGCAAGAGCATAGACAACAGGCGCGCCGATCTCATGCCGTAATTATCGCTGGAACCACAATATTTTCCGGAATATGACACTCCTTGTCAGGTTTGTTTGCTCGAATGCACTGCGTCCACGTAAACAACACCACTCACCGAAAGGAGAATGGCAATGCCAACCCCCAATCTTTTCCTAACCTATGTCTCCGATACAGAGATCTCGACTGCCTTCTACAGCGACTTATTCGATATGCAGCCATCGTTCATCAGTCCTCGATATGTAGCATTCGAAATTTCAAAGGATGTCCTGTTTGCTGTGTGGACCGGCCATAACACCCACATGGAGAAACAAACACCGCGAACGAGCGAAATAGGTTTGATGCTGGATGGACCGGCAAGCCGCATCGATGAGACATACCGTCTATGGAAATCAAAAGGAGTCCAAATTGTGCAGCCACCCTACGATGATGTCTTCGGCCGCACCTTCGTTGTTGCCGACCCTGATGGAAACCTTATCCGCGTCAGCCCAGTCGATTAACTCTTAAATCGGGATTCAACGACTAGGAAATCCTCCAACGCCCCGGGAACCACCTCAGTTGGAGGATTCCAAGTGCCCCTAAGTAGGATCTCAAGTCAAGGATGGTTTAGGCACACCAGCTTTCCCGTACAACAACCTCCTAAAACTGGCTGGCCTATGGGCCCAGCTGAGATACATCGAACATAACGCCGCAGAGCCCAAAACGAACTACGAGATCGAGATCATGCAATAAACCATTGGCCTCTCGACGTTGCCAACCAAACCAAAGCAAACATCAAGCCTCGGACTGACTGCCTACACATCAAGCCGAAGACTCAAAACACGGGTGCCAACTCAGGACTACGAGCAAAATGCTCTGTTGACACCATCGAAAACAAAATTCGAAAGACGTGTCGACCGGCGCGAGCGGGATTTAGGATGTAAATCCCCACACTTACAATCCTCGACCGGTAAATTTCAGAAAAAAGAAAGAAACCGGAGGTCACGAACCCTTTCGAGTTTGTTACCTCCGGTAGCGCAGTTTGTACAACTGCTCAGCGTGCCCGGGGCGGGACTTGAACCCGCACGTCCTATAAGGACACTGGCACCTGAAGCCAGCGCGTCTGCCAATTCCGCCACCCGGGCAGGGTATTGATGTCTTGGCGACTAGCTAACTTTAGCACGCAGCCCCAGCGAATCTACAAATCCGCTGGCAAACCTGAACTTTCCAGGGAACTTTGCCGCGCGCGTCTACGTTAAGTCAAGGAAAGCACCCTATACTGATCGCTGCTATATCTCTCCCTGAAAACATCCCGAAAGGAGGACGGCCCTTCCAATGGCATTGCTAGATAAGCTCGCCAAGCTGGATTCTTCCCTGCAACGCGGACTGGACAACGGCATGGCCTTTGTCTTCGGCGGCAAGGTCGTCCCCGCTGAGATTGAGGAGCTTCTCAAGCAGGAGGCGCAGGACAATTTGTCCCGCGGTGATGATGGCAAGCTGTATAGCCCCAACGTCATGACCGTCGGCGTATCCTCCAAAGATATCGAGAACCTCTCCCAAGACCGGGGTGTTCCCAAGGATCTAGCTGATCAGCTCACCCGCTTCATCCGTAACAGTGGCTGGTCCCTCGCCGGGCCGGTCATCGTACGCATCGCGGAGGAGTCGGGACTGCGGACTGGGCAGTTGCGCGTGTCCTCCTTTTTGGATCACGAGCCCACCGAAGAAACCGGATTTGATGCGATTTTCCACCACGACCATGGTCAGGAGGACTCTATGACCCAGCCGCACAACGCCGACGAGGCCGCAACCACAGCCTTTATGGCGCCCACCCCGAACCAGCCGGCGCCGCAGGGGCCCGCGGTGACGCTTATGCTGCAGGACGGCTCCTCCCGCGTCTACCACGTGCAAGAGGGCTCCAACATCCTGGGCCGCAGCAACGACGCGGACCTGCGCCTGCCCGATACCGGTGTATCCCGCCAGCACGCGGAGATCACCTGGAACGGCCAGGACGCCGTGCTGGTGGACTTGCAATCCACGAACGGCACCACCGTGAACGACACCCCGATTGAGAACTGGCTGCTTGCCGACGGCGACGTGATCACCCTCGGCCACTCCCACATCGAGGTGCGCATCACCGGCCTTGAAAACCAAGGCTACTAAGCCGCCTTAGCAACTTTCCCAGATTTTTTAGCGTAAGGACTTTCCATGGATTCGATCGTGCTGCTCTCGCTGCGCATCGGCCTGCTGGTGTTGCTGTGGCTGTTCATCTTGGCCGCACTCAACGCCATGCGTCGCGATGCCAATAAGGCCGCCGGCGTCTACCAGGCATCGTCCCCGGTGAAGGGGGCCCAGAGGCGTCGCGAAGCGCCGCGTGAGATCACCATCGTGGACGGGCCGCTGCGCGGTTCCCACATGGAGCTAGGCACTCTTGAGGACTGTACGATGGGCCGCGCACAGGACTGTGACTTTGTCACTGGTGATGATTTCTCCTCCGGTCACCACGCCCGTTTGTTCCGCCGGGGCAGCGAGTGGTTCGTGGAGGACCTCGAATCCCGCAACGGCACCTTCGTTGGTGGCGTTCGCATTGACCAGCCAGAACGAGTCGGAGTCGGCTCCGATATCAAACTTGGCCGAACGACCGTGAGGTTGATGGCATGACTTTAAGCCTGACTTTTACTGCAGTGACGGACCGCGGACTGGTCCGCGAAAATAACGAGGATTCCGCCCACGCGGGCCCGCACCTGCTGATGTTGGCCGACGGCATGGGAGGCCACGCAGCCGGCGAGGTTGCTTCCACCACCATGGTGGAGCACATGGCCTCCCTCGAGCGCGATCCAGGCGATAATGACATGCTGGCGCTCCTTGGGGCCGCAGCGGAGGACGCCAATGCGGCGATCCGCGAGCACGTGGACGAGCACCCGGAGACCGAGGGCATGGGCACCACGCTGACCGCCCTGCTCTTTAACGGATCCGAATTCGGCGTGTGCCACGTGGGTGATTCCCGCGGCTACCGGCTGCGCGAGGGCAAGCTGACCCAGATCACCAAGGACGACACCTACGTGCAGTCCCTCGTCGATGAGGGCAAGCTCGATCCGGCAGATGTCTCCTCCCACCCGCAGAAGTCACTGATCCTCAAGGCCTATACCGGCCGGCCCGTGGAGCCGACGCTCTTTACGCTCGATGCTGAACCGGGCGACCGCCTCCTGCTGTGTTCGGACGGCCTGTCGGACCCGGTGACGGCCTCTACCATCGAGCAAGCTCTGAAGCAGGGCACGGTCGAAGAGGCCGCCACCACCCTGCGGGATCTAGCGCTGCGCTCCGGCGGCCCGGACAACGTCACCATCGTGGTGGCGGAGGTCGTGGACGGTGAGGGCGATGACGTAGCCCCAATCACCGTCGGTGCCGTCCAAGGCGTCGTCCCGGAACCAACGCACCCCGATTCTTCCGCGAGCCGCGCCGCGAAGCTTATCTCGCCCCCAAAAGCGCAAGCCGCTGAGGAGAAGCCCCAGGACGAACCACAGCGGCGGCCACAGCGAAGCCGGATTGGGTGGAAGGTCATTGCGTGCCTTGCCATCATCATCGTGCTGGTCATCAGCGGCGGCCTCTGGATGAAAAGTTACCTGGGCAGCAACTACTACGTGACCGCCGATGAAGAAGGCGTCCTCACCATCCAAGAAGGCGCGGACTATGAGATCTTCGGCCGCCCGTTGCACCACACGTATCAGAATGCGTGCCTAAGCAAGGACAATGCGCTCAAGCTGGGGCACGGCGCCTGCGACGGTGATTTCGCACCGTTCGCGCTGAAGGATTTGCCCGAATCCGAACGTGCTGCCGTGGGCAATCTGCCCTCCGGCTCCTATGACGAGGTGCAAACGCAGCTTTCGCAGCTTTCGGACAAGGCGCTCAAGCCCTGCCCGAAGGCGTCGAAGGACGAGAAAAACAAAGATGCCAAAAGCGAATCCAAAGGAAACTGCCGGGAGGTGAAGTAGATGAGTAAGTTCTTTTCCCGCGGCACCGAGTTCGGCCTGCTCGTGCTCGCCACCGTGGTCTTCGCCATCACCCTGGTCAGCCTCGAGTTGTCGCAGGGCAACGTGCTGACCCTCGATGTCCTCTACCTCATCGGTGGATTCATCGGCGTCTTCGCCGTCGCTCACTTGGTGCTCTGCTTCCTCGCGCCCTACGCGGATCAGCTCATGCTTCCCATCGTCGCGGTGCTCAACGGCACCGGGCTCATTCTGTTGAAGCGCCTCGACCTAGCGAATGGCGGCGGGCTGGCGGTGCGGCAGGTGATGTGGACCATCGTCGGCCTCATCCTCTTCGCGCTGGTGCTCATTCTCCTACGCGATCACCGCTCACTGACCAGGTACTCCTATATCTTGGGCGCGCTCGGCCTGATCCTTCTCGCCTTGCCCCTCGTGTGGCCGCAACCGCCGGGCGTGGACGCTCGCATCTGGCTGTGGCTGGGGCCGTTTTCCATCCAGCCGGGCGAGTTCTCCAAGATCTTGCTGATCCTGTTCTTCGCCATGCTGCTTACCCAGAAGCGCTCGCTGTTCACGGTGGCCGGCTACAAGTTCCTCGGCATTTCTCTGCCACGCCTGCGAGATCTGGCTCCCATCCTGGCGATCTGGGGCATCGCGATTATCATCATGGGCATTTCCAATGACTTCGGTCCCGCCCTGCTGCTGTTTAGCACCGTGCTCGGCATGCTCTTTATGGCTACCAACCGCGTGAGCTGGTTGCTCATTGGCGTCATCCTCGTGGGTGTCGGCGGCTTCAGCATCTACCAGGTGTCGGACAAGATCCAGCAGCGCTTCTCCAACTTCTTGGATCCGTTGGGCAATTACGACACCACCGGTTACCAGCTTTCCCAAGCGCTGTTCGGTATGTCCTCCGGCGGCATTACCGGATCCGGCTTGGGCCAGGGCCACCCGGACATGGTTCCGGTAGCGCACTCGGACTTCATCCTGGCCGGGATTGGTGAGGAATTCGGCCTCATCGGCCTCGCCGCCGTGCTCATTCTCTTTGCCATGCTGGTCTCGCGCGGATTCCGTACCGCACTGACCTGCCGCGATACTTATGGCAAACTGGTCGCCTCGGGCCTCGCGCTCACCTTGGCCGTGCAAGTCTTCGTCGTCACCGGCGGCATCTCCGCGCTGCTGCCCATGACCGGCCTGACCACGCCTTTCATGTCCGCGGGTGGTTCTTCGCTCATGGCCAATTACATGCTGCTGGCCGTCCTTCTGCGTATCTCCAATGCGGCGCGCCGCCCGGCGCGCGAGCAGACCTCGAACGCGCCCACTGACACGTCCCTATTCCCAGCCGTCCAGGAGGCAAGCCGATGAACCGATCGATCCGCCTCGTTTCCCTCTTTGCCCTCATCCTTACCGCCGTGCTCCTGGTGAACCTCACCGTGATCCAGGCGTTCTCCGACGACAAATACGCCCATAACCCCAAGAACGTTCGCGGTTTCTTGGAGATGCGCACGACCCCGCGCGGCCAGATTTTCGCTGGCGACACGGTTTTAGCGCAGTCCACTGCCGACGCCGAGGGAAACTACTCCCGCTCCTACCCTGCCGATTCCCCCGCCTTCGCCAACATCACCGGCTACCTCTCGGAGCGCTTCGGCGCCTCCCAGCTGGAGGCATCCCAGAATGACATCCTCAACGGCAAGGATGATTCGCTACTGGCGCGCAATTGGCTCGACACGCTCTCTGGAAAACCCCAGATGGGGGCGAACGTCGAGGTCACCATCGATCCCGCACTGCAGCAAGCCGCCTACGACCAGCTAGCCGGGCCCGGCTATAACGGCGCGGCCGTTGCCATCCAGCCCTCGACGGGCAAGATTCTGGCCATGGCCTCCACCCCTAGTTTCAACGTCTCCGACCTGCTCGGTGACAACGCCAGCGAACGGTGGGAGCAGTTGCAGAACCAGGAAGGCACGCCGCTGGTTAACCACGCCGCACAAGACACCCTGCCCCCGGGCTCGATTTTTAAGATCATCACCACCGCCGCCGGCCTCAATAACGGTTTCAACCCGAACTCCACGTTGACCGGTGCCGCCTCCATCACGCTGCCCGATTCCGTCACGGAGCTCACCAACTATGGCAACCAGGCCTGCGGCGGCGCAGAAAGCGTTACCTTGCAGACGGCCTTCGCGCTGTCCTGCAACACGGCGTTTGTGCAGATGTCGGAAAGCATCGGCGCCGATGAATTGCGCAAGTACGCCGACGGCTTCGGCGTGGGTGAGCAGTATTCATTGGGCGTCGGCAGTTCGGCCGGCACGCTCGGCGAGCTTGGCGACGGCGCCCAAGTCGCCCAATCCGCCATCGGTCAGCGCGACGTCACCATGTCCGCGCTCCAGGCGGCTATCATGGCCGGCACCATTGCCAACAAGGGCAAGCGCATGGAGCCCTACTTGGTCAACCGCATCACCGATGCCCAGATGAAGGAACTGCGCACCACCAAACCGCGTCAGGCCGCCGAGGCCGTCGACGAAGAAACGGCCAACACCATCACGAACCTCATGTTCGCCTCGGAGCGCAGCACGTTTGGTTTCGATGGGAACGGTTTTGCTTCCAAGACCGGCACCGCCGAGCACGGCGAGGGCCTCGCCCCGCACGTGTGGTACGTGGCCTTCGACCCGGAGAAGGACATCGCGGTCGGCGTCGTGGTGAAGGACGGCGGAAATCTGGGTCAGAACGCTACCGGCGGTCAGGTTTCCGCGCCCATCGGCCGCGCCATCCTGCGCGCATACGGAGGACAGCAATAGTGAGTAGTGCAGATAACAAGGAACACCTCCAAGCGCTGATTGGTGAGGACTATCAGCTGCAGTGGATCGTCGGCCACGGCGGCATGTCCACGGTGTGGCTGGCGGACGACGTCCGCAATGACCGCGAGGTCGCCCTCAAGGTCCTGCGCCCAGAGTTCTCCGATAACAACGAGTTCCTCTCGCGCTTCCGCAACGAGGCCAAAGCCGCAGAATCCATCGATTCCGAAAACGTCGTAGCTACGTACGACTACCGGGAGCTCGAGGACAACGGCCGCATCTTCTGCTACATGGCCTTGGAGTACATTCGCGGAGAATCCCTGGCGGATCTCTTAGCCCGCGAAGGTGCACTGCCGGAAACGCTGGCCCTCGACGTCATGGAGCAGGCCTCCCACGGCCTCTCCGTGATCCACCACATGGGCCTCGTGCACCGCGATATCAAGCCCGGCAACCTCATGATTACCCAAAATGGGCAGGTCAAGATCACCGATTTTGGTATCGCCAAGGCCGCCGCCGCAGTGCCGCTGACCCGCACGGGAATGGTCGTCGGCACCGCCCAGTACGTCTCCCCCGAGCAGGCCCAGGGATATGAAGTCGGCCCGTCCTCCGACGTCTATTCACTCGGCGTCGTGGGCTATGAAATGCTGGCTGGTAAGCGCCCCTTCAGCGGCGATTCCTCAGTATCGGTGGCGCTGGCGCACATCAGTCAGGCGCCGGAGCCCTTGTCGACGTCGATTAGCGCGCCCACCCGTGAACTGATCGGCATGGCCCTGCGCAAGGACCCGGGCACCCGCTTCGCCGACGGCAACGAGTTCACCAACGCGATTGCTGCCGTGCGCCAAGGCCAGCGCCCGCCTCAGCCGAAGTCCGCGGCACTCGCGCCTATCGCAGCCGAACCCTCGCCTTCCGCCTCCACGGAGATGCTGGCCAACATGGCGCACCCCACCACGGTGCGTCCGGCCGTTTCCACACCGCAGTCTGAAGAGCGCCCTGCCAAGCAGGGGGGCTTCGGCACTGGGCTGCTCATCGCCGTGGCCATCGCCGCCCTCGTGGCTATTGGCTTCATGGCCTATAGGCTGTGGGGTAACACCTCTCCAACTCCGCCGCCTCCGCCCACCGAGGTCATCGTGACCGAAACGGTAGAGCCAGAGACGACGGTGGAAGAGGAACCGGAAAGCCCCGAGACCGTCGAGATCACCACCGTGGAAGAGGAACCTACTCAAGTCACCGTCACAACGACGCACTCTGTCATCCCTTCCCCTTCCGTGACCACACACCACACGACCCATGAGGAACTGCCCACCCTCCCCGTGGAGGAGACGCAGCCACAGGTCAATGACAGCCCAACGCTCGAGCCCGAACTAGACTCACAGAACAACCCCACCGAAGAATCCGCACTACAGGGAGGCCAGTAACCCACCATGGTCAGTGATCGGTACCACCTCCGCCAGTCCATCGGCACCGGCGGTATGTCCGAGGTCTACGAGGCCGAGGACACCGTCTTGGGGCGCACCGTTGCCATCAAGATGCTGCGCCCCGACATGGCGCGCGATGTTAATTTCCGTGAGCGCTTCCGCCGCGAGGCCCAGAACTCCGGCAAGCTCAACCACCCGAACATCGTCGCTGTCTTCGACACGGGTGAAAAAGACATCGACGGCCTGATGGTGCCCTACATCGTCATGGAATACGTGCAGGGGCGCACCCTGCGCGACATTGTCCGTGAGGATGGCCCCATGCCGGTGGAAGAAGCCGCGCGCGTGCTGAAACCGGTAGCGGATGCCCTTCAGTCTTCCCACGAGGCAGGCATCATCCACCGCGATATCAAGCCGGCCAACATCATGCTCACCAACACCGGCCAGGTGAAGGTCATGGACTTCGGCATCGCCCGCGCGCTGGATGATTCCACGTCCGCGATGACGCAGACCTCTGCGGTGATTGGCACCGCACAGTATCTTTCCCCGGAACAAGCCCGTGGCAAGCCTGCCGATGCCCGCTCGGACGTCTACGCCCTCGGCTGCGTCATGTATGAAACGGTCACTGGGCGCACACCATTTGAAGGTGAAACCCCCTTCGCGGTGGCCTACCAGCACGTGCAGGAAGATCCGACGCCACCTTCGGAGCTGATTAATGACGACCTCACGGAGCGAGAGCGTCTCGGCGTCGACGCCGTCGTGCTCACCGCGATGGCCAAGCACCCGGCGGATCGCTACCAATCCGCTTGGGAGATGGGCGATGACCTTGACCGTTTGGCGCAGGGCCAGCTGCCAGAAGCGGCGCGCTCTCACGTCAACGACGAGGATCACCCCACCACGATGGTGGCACCCGTGTCCGCGCAACACCGCGCGCCGGTGGCCTCCACCCGCCCCTCCGACGATGAGGAATCTGGATCCGGTCTCAAGTGGCTGGCGGCGTTGCTCGCCGCCGCACTCGTCGCCATCATTGGCTACTTTGCCTGGGATTTCTGGGATAGCTCCCGCCAGGAGGCCCGTGAGCGCGAACAGGCTCAGCACGAGGCGGCCAAGCGTTCTGACATGGTCACGATCCCGAAGGTGGCCAACCGCCCACGCAATGAAGTGGTGGCGGAGCTGGAGAAGCTTGGCTTGTTAGTGACCGTCAACGAAGAGCCCAGCCCCGACGTGCCGCGTGGCAAGGTTATCCGGGTCAACCCGGCGGAAGGTTCGGAGCTGCAGAAGAATTCTTCAGTCACGTTGACTGTGTCTTCCGGCAAGGAAGTCACTGAGGTCCCGGATCTCACCGGCATGAAACTGGATGAAGCCACCACCGCGCTGGAGGAAGCCGGCCTGGAGCTGAATACCGACGTGGAGCAGGTCAATGACGAAGCCCCCACCGGCCAGATCATTTCCCAGAACCCGGCGGGCGGCACGCAGCTGTCCAAGGGCTCGAAGGTTCATATCACAGTGTCTAAGGGCCAGAAGGAAGTCAGCGTGCCGGACGTCAGCGGCATGGATCGTGACCGCGCGGTTGAGATGCTGTCCTCCATGGACTTCGACGTCTCCGTGAATTCGGTGGATTCTGAGCTTCCGGAAAACCAGGTGCTCAAGGTCGTCGAACAAGGCCAGAAGCTTCCCAAGGGCAGCCAGGTCACGCTGGAGGTCTCCAACGCGATGCTCATCCAGGCACCGGACATTACGCACTCCACGCAGCAGGAAGCCGAATCGGCGCTGCGTGCCAAGGGCTGGTCCGGCTCCTTGGAGGTGGGCGAGCGCATCCCGACGTCGAACCCGATCGACAGCGACAAGATTGGGTGGGCTTCGGCAAGCCGCGGCGATGTCATCCGCAAGGATCAGACCATCCAGGTCCGTTTCTGGGAGTTTGACCCGGCAGCACTGCTGCCGCAGTAGCTCTCAAGGCCGCAGCTGCTAAGGTATCCCACAGATTAACCACCCCTATTCTTCGTGAAGGTGTAATAATGCCAAAGTCCAAGATCACGACGGAGGGCTCCGCACTCCCGCAGTCCTCCAGCTCTGCTACTAACCGCACCCCGGTCAAGATCAACTCTGAGGGCACCCCGAAGTGGTACATCGCCATCATGCTGGGCCTCATGCTCATCGGCCTGCTCTGGCTCGTGGTGAACTACCTGGCGGGCGAGTCCATTCCGTTCATGCAGGAACTGGGGCCGTGGAATTACGGCATCGGCTTCGGCCTGGCCATCATCGGTCTCCTGATGACGATGGGCTGGCGTTAACTTTCAGCACCGCCGATGAACTCCTCGAAGTTCTATAGCATCGCCGGCGTCGGCTGCATCATTTTGGTAATGCTCACCGTCACGGTGGATAAAAACTTCCTCACCCCCGGCGCACTCGTCCTCGCCGGCCTCGGCGTCACCCTAACACCGCTGGCCGTCCGCTACCCACGCGTGGCGGCCTGCGGGTACGGTGCGCTTTTTGCACTGGCGATGTGGTTTTCCGATTGGCGGTCTTTCCTGCTCTTGGCGTGGAGCCCCGTCATCGTGGGCATCGTGGCGTTTCGCACGCGCTGGCTGTGGGCCGTTCCCCCAGCGGTGGCGTACACCTACATCGTCACGACGGATCCTTCGATTAATTATCTGCCTGTTTTCGACCCGTTAAGCCTGTCGATACCGCTTGTCTTGTATGCGGTGGCCATCGTCATTGGGGCCGTACTGCGCAGAACCTGGGACCAGCGTCTTGCCGCTGAGCAACGCGCCGCTGAGGAACGCGAGGCGCTTATGACAGCCCTCCATGATTCGGTCGCCGCGACCTTAACCTCCGTGGTCATGCGTTCTGAGACCCTAGCGCTGACCCAAACGGATCCCTCAGCGGCCGACTCCGCAGAGGCAATTGCTAACGACGCCCGCCGCGCCATGGGCGAGGTGCGCGATCTATTGCGCGTGATGAAGAACGAAAGCGTGACGAAGGGGGTCAAGTCCTTGGAGGAAGACCTCGACACTATGGTCAGCTTCCTGAGCAGTCATGGTTTTCAATGCGAGCCGCAGATAACAGTGGGCAAGAATGGCCAGCTTGCACTGCCGGAAAAGCTATCGCTCGTGTTCTCTGAGCTCGCCATCAACATCCTCAAGTACGCTCGCCCTGAATCCCGTGTAAGCATCGAGGCAACAAGCACCTCCAAGACCATCGACGTGGTGATCACTTCCGTGATTGCGGCTCAGCAATCACGCCAATACATGACGACGAATCTGGGCTTGGGTGAAATCGCCCGCCGCGTTCGTCGAATGCACGGCAGCTTCGGCAGCGGCAAAGAAGGCGAGCACTGGGTCACACGCCTTTCTCTTCCCACCGCCAGCCTCAGAAAAATATAGTAAGCTTTCCCGGTAGTCCGCCGTTTCTTAAATTTAAAAAGGTTTGACATGCGTACTTCCCTCGCCGTTGCCGCCGCAGCTCTCGCGCTGTTTTCCGCACCAATCGCCAGCGCCGCTGAGGCTCCTGCTGACACCACCGTTGACACCGCTACTGAGAACACTGAGTCCACCGGATTCACCTTCTACAAGTCTTTCGCGGGCGAATTCGCCGATCACTTCCGTTGCTCCAACAGCCCCCAGCTCTGGTGGTGCGGCTAAACTGTTCCCATGAGCATTCGGGTTTTCCTCGTTGATGATGATGAGCTCGTTCGCTCGACGCTCCGCGTCTACTTCCAGACCACCGAGGACATCACGGTGGTCGGTGAGGCAACTAACGGCGCCGATTGCTTAGCCCAGCTTGACGAAGCCAAGCCGGACCTCGTCCTCGCCGATATTCACATGCCGCACATGGACGGCATTACGCTGCTCAAGCACCTTAACTCCGCGCCAAATCCACCGACGTTTTTGGCCGTCACCGCCTTCGACTCGGATGACACGATGCTGAAGATCCTGCGGGCGGGCGGCGCGGGCTATATCTTGAAGAACCAGCGCCCGCGCTCCATCATCGAAGCGGTCCGCGCCGCCGTGGAGGGCGGCACCGTCGTGGCACCCGCCGCCATGCACCGTTTGGTGGACTACATTGGGGAACCCGCCACCCCACGCGATCCCGTCGCCGCCGCCATTGAGAGCCACGAGCTTCACGACGCCGAAATTGCCGTCCTCAAACTCCTTCTCGCAGGCAACTCCAATTCTGAGATCGCTGCCGCCACCCACTATTCCGAATCCGCCGTGAAGAAGCATGTCTCACGCCTCATCACCATCTTCGGCGCCAGCACGCGCCTGAACCTGGTGGCCAAGATTCTGGGCGGCGCTGGCTCTTAAGCCCGACCCAACTCTGCTCGGTTAACGGGCTTCTCCCCCAAATGGCGGAGGCTAAAGATTGCCTGCTTAGGCGATGTTTCTCATGCCCCTGATCAATATCGTCAGAGGTATGAACACCGTATTCACTGCTCGAGACATCACCGTCTCCTTCGCCGGACATGAGGTTGTCCACGGCGCGAACCTCACGGCATCGCCCGGACGGATCACCGCTTTGCTTGGTCCAAACGGCGCCGGCAAATCCACCACGCTCCGGGCTGCCCTCGGCTTGGTGAAAGCCACCGGAACGAAGCACATCAATGGCACCATCGGGCTGCTCCTCGACGATGGCGGCCTCGTTACCAGTCTCACCGGGCGTCAGCATCTCCACGCAATGGCGAGGCTATATGGCGTCGATAAGTATCGGGTACAAGAGGTTTTAGAGCTTGTCGATATGTCGCACCGCTGCGACCGGCAGCTCAAAACTTACTCGTTAGGCATGAAACGGCGTATAGCGCTAGCGGGAGCTCTGTTACAAGATCCCGACATCATCATCTTGGACGAGCCGTCCTCTGGTCTTGATCCTGACGGCATTCGTTGGCTGGGCGAAGTCTTGTGTGCGGAAGCTTCCCGTGGGAAGGCAATTATCATGGCAACCCATCATCTGGCTGAAGCGGCCGCAGTCGCCCACGACGTAGTCATCATTTCTCGTGGTCACACCACATTCACAGGCGTTCTCAGTGAAATCCCTGACCTTGAAGCCGCCTACTTCGCCCACGCTACGAAAGGCTAGACATGAAATCCGAGCTTTATACCCTTCGTCACCTCCCGAACGTGCTGATCGTCGCGATACTCGCAGTTATGATGGCGGGCATCAGCGCTGTCCTGCAGTGGGCACTTCCGTTCCTTTTGAAAATTGACCCGCCACAAGTCGGTGACAGTCCAACAGGCCAACAGGTGCAGGCGCTTATCGACGGCTCCGACCCCACGACGTCCAGTTTCCAATTGGCCGCCCTCGATATCACAGGTTCTGGCCAGTCCACAGGCATTTCAATCTTCCTCATCGCCATTGTTGCACTCACAATCACTGCAGCTAGCTACCCATTTTCCAGTGGTGCAGTGGTGTGGAAGGTGGTTGGCGCTGGTTCGCGTATGAAATGGGTGCGTTCTTTGATCGCGGCTGTACTTAGTACCGTCCTCCTAGTATGCGTGGCAGCGTGCGTTCTTAACTCACTGATCGCACTGGTTGCGGCTCCGATGAATGATGTTTCTCTGGTTGCTTCTGCTTCTAATGTCGCTGTCGTGTGGCTGCGAGGCAGCTTGGCCGTGCTACTACTGACCCTCGCGATCATCGGTGTCGTATTAGCCATACGGAGGATCGGTCCAGCCATCGGCGTTATTGTCGCAGTGTTGATGGCAGGAGTGATCTTAGGAACTATCGGCGTCATGGCCGGGTGGGAACCGTATCTTTACAGTTGGCTTCCTTCTTCTGCTGTGTCAATTGCTGGTGGACAGGGGGCAACGCAGACTATGAATCCATGGGTAGGTATTGCTGTACTTGCCGGCTGGTCGGTTGTGAGCATGGGACTTGGGCTCACCCGCTTTTACAGGGCAAATCTTTAACATGGACTTCATGAATCGCCTTTCAGCCAGAGACATCGCTCTCGCTGTCATCGTTCTATCCCTTGACCTCGTTGGGTTCCTAGTGGCTAGCTCGATGGAACCAACCCCCTTCAATACCGCATTGTCTCCAGCGCAGTTCTGGCTGATTCTTGTTGCCATCATTGCCAAAGGCATCCTCCTGCTTTGGCGCCGTAAATTTCCCTTAAGCGTCCTACTCGGGATTTCTGCTACTGAGCTTTTGTGGTCCCTCTACTGTCTCGTCACCGCAGACCACAGCCTCGGCTACAACGGTATCGCTGTTGCGACCGGCTATTTGGTAGCAGTGTCGTGACTATCTGGTAGCGCTTCAGTGAGTATCTGGTAGCAGCTCGCGGCGCTCGGGGTGATACTTCCGGTAGCCGCACCACCCGGGTGCGGCGCGTACTGGAAGGAGTCCGCTGATGACGGATTACCGTGCGGTGATGACGCTGCTGATTAGGAAGCGTTCTTACCGCCAGATTGAACACCAGCTCGGGTGCTCGCACCGCGCGATTTCACGAGCGAACCAAGCGCTGCGAAGCCTTGGCCTGACTACTGCCCAGCAGGTCGCGGCGTTGACGAATGACGAGCTAGACGAGATATTCGTTGATAAACGCACCAGCGGGCAAGGCGAGTTCGTCCCGATTGACTTTGACGCGGTCGTCAAAGCACGCACAGGGCGTGTGAAGCAGACACTGCAAGTATTGTGGGCTCGCTACACCACCACCCCCACCCAGCCGGGCCAGCGT